>JALORP010000035.1 GCA_025458865.1 Steroidobacteraceae bacterium
TGCGCGCGGGCGAGGTGGCCGGAGGCCCCCCAGAGTGAGCGCGTTGTTCCGCGCGAACGACGTGGGGGCCCGGCCGGATCCCGCCCGCGCGCGAGGCACTGTCCTCATCCCGGTTCCCGTCCCGGTCGCGGCGCAAGCACCGCCTCGGGATCCGGCCCGCGCGCGAGGCTCGACGCCGCCTAGTCGGCCGGCACCGCTCGCTTGACGCCGAAGGTCTCGCCGAAGAAGTCACCCGGCAGCCACGCAGGGCGCTTCCGGTCGTTGGCGATCGCCAGGCCGATGCGGGCGTTCACGCGCGCGAGGCTCGCGAGCGACGGCCAGTGGATCGGCAGTTCCGTTTCGTCGCTCGGCATGTGGTAGTCGCGGATCAGGAACTCCCTGAACACCGCGTCCGGATCCACCGCCGGGTCCGAGGACTTCGCGCCCGCGTCCACGTACAGCGCCGGGATACCCTCGCGCACGAAGGAGTACTGGTCACTGCGCACGAACGTCACCTCGGCCGGGTCCGGGTCCGGCATCATCTCGATGCCCTCGGCCTCGAGCGCGCGCCGCGCCACCTCTCCGAGGGTCGAGTGCTCCGCGCCGTAGGCAGTGAAGCCCGACATCGGGAACAACGCCATCGGCATGTCCATGTTCACGTTCGCGACGATCGCGTCCTTCGGCACGGTCGGGAACATCGCGAAGTGCTTCGAGCCGAGCAGGCCACGCTCCTCGGCGGTCACGGCCAGGAAGATGATCGAGCGCTTCGGCCGGGTCTTGCCGGTGGCGAGCAGGCGCGCGGCCTCGAGCATCACGGCCGTGCCGCTCGCGTTGTCCAGGGCGCCGTTGTAGATCGTGTCGCCGTTGACCGCCGCGCCCTTGCCGAGGTGGTCGAGGTGCGCCGTGAAGACGACGTACTCCCCGGCGAGCTTCGGGTCAGAGCCCGGCAGCACGCCGACCACGTTGGTGCACTGCGTGCGGCCGATCGCGGCGCGCAGCGTGAGTGCGATCGTGGCGGGAAGGTCGAAGCCCTGCGGCCGGCCCGCCTCCGCGTCGGCGAAGACCTGCTCCAGCGTCCTCGGGCCGCCGTCGAAGACCTTCGCCGCCGAGGCGAGGTTCAGCGAGATCGAGGCCTTGAGCTCGGGGTAAGCCTCGACCGGCTGTCCGGCCGAATCGACGAGCCGCATGCTCGGCACCCAGGACAGGCGCACGGCCCGGTCCCACGGCCAGCGTTGCTCGTCGGCGGGCGTATTGAGCGACACGACGCCGACCGCGCCGCGGGCGGCGAGCTGGCGGGTCTTCTCGCGCGAGTAATGCGCGCGCTGGCTGTTGGGGAAGTGCGCCGGCGCGCCGGACAGCACCACTGCCACCTTGCCCGCCACGTCCACGCCGGCGTAGTCGTCGTAGCCCAACTCGGGCGCGGACACGCCGAAGCCGACGAACACGAGCGGCGCGGACACCGAGGCCTCGGTGCCGAAGAAGCTGAACCCGGGGATGAAGTCCACCGCCGGGGCGAGCTCGATGCGCACGCCGCCGCGCTCGACGGTGGCCCGCGCCGCCGGCACGACGCGCGTGGACTCGATCAGCTGCACCGGCTGCAGCCAGCCGCCGTCCGCGCCCGCGGGCCTGAGCCCGAGGGCCGCCATCTGCGTCGCCACGTAGCGCGCCGCGACCTGGAAGCCGCGCGAGCCGGTGGCGCGACCCTCGAGCAGGTCGTCCGCCAGGAACTCGACGTGCGCGCGCACCGCATCGGGCGACGCCGCGGGCGGGTCGGCGGCCACGGCGAGCGAAGGCGCGCAGGCCAGCGCGGCTGCGACAATGAGCGGGTGACGCATCGTCAATCTCCGGGAGGGGAGCCTGGAGTCTAGCCGATGAGCGCGGTCGGCTTCAGCGCGGCCGCACGCGGTGCGTCGGCGTCGCGCTGTGCGGGTCCTCGGGCCAGTAGTGCCTCGGGTAGCGGCCCTTCAGCTCCTTCCTGACCTCCGCATAGCCGCGCTGCCAGAAGCTCTCGAGGTCGCGGGTGACCTGCACCGGCCGCTGCGCGGGCGAGAGCAGCGAAATGGTGAGCGGCACGCGCCCGCCGGCGACGCGCGGCGTCTCCGTGAGCCCGAACACTTCCTGCAGCCGCACTGCGAAGCCCGGCGCATGCGGGTCCGAGTAGTCGATGGGAATGCGCGAGCCGCTCGGAACCGTGAGGTGCGTGGGGGCGAGCGACTCGAGGCGCCGCACGCGATCGTGCCCGAGCTGCGCGGCGAGGGCGGCGTGAAGGTCCAGCGAACCGAGCTGCGTAAGCCGGGTGATGCCTTCGAGCCACGGCGCGAGCCAGGCCTCGAGCGTGCCCATGAGCGATTCGTCGTCGAGCGCGGGCCAACCGGGCTCGGACGCGCCGAGGTGGCGGCGCACGAACTCGGCGCGCTCGCGCAGGCTGGCCGCCGCCTTCGACCAGGGCAGCGCCTGCAGTCCAGCGCCGCGCAGGCCCTCGATCAGCGCCGCCTGCACCCGGGCCGGGTCCGGCGCGGCGAGGCGCGACTCCTCGAGCAGCAGCGCGCCGAGGCGCAGCTCCCGTCGCGCCACCACCGCGCCTTCACGCGCGTCCCAGCAGACGACCTCCCGCTCCTCGATGAGGCTGCCGAGGTGCGCATCCAGGTCCTCGCGCGCGACCGGCGCTCCGAGGAATATGCGCGCCTCGCGCTCCCCGGCGTCGAGTTCCGCGGCGACGATGCACGGTGCCTGGGACAGAGGCTGCAGGTCGGCGAAGAAGGCGCCACGCCCGCCGGACAGCACGAAGCGGCCGGTGCCCCCGCGCTTGAGGCCGATGCGGTCGGGGTAGGCGAGGGCGAGCAGAAGGCCGGCCTTCGCCGTCGACCCGCCGCGCCCCTGCGACACTCCGAGCTCGGCCTGCCACTGGCGCGAAAGGCGCAGGGCCCGCGCGCGCGCACCGGCATCCACCGAGGCATCGGCCGGCGGCGGGGCGCCATGCAGGGCCTCCACGCGCAGGCGGATGTCCGCGTCGCGCGAGGCGCCCGGGCCGCGCATCAGGTCGCGCTCGGAGAGCACGGCCGCGAGCTCGCAGGCGAGCGCGCCGAGACCGAGGCGGGCGCCCTCGATCATCATGTGCGCAAGCCGCGGGTGCGCGCCGAAGCCGGCCATGCGCCGGCCGTGCTGCGTGAGGCTGGCGTCGGCGGCGAGTGCGCCGAGTCCGCCGAGCAGCTCGCGCGCCTGGGCGAGCGCCGCCGCGGGCGGCGGGTCGAGCAGCGCGAGGGCGCCGGGGTCGTTCACGCCCCAGGCGGCGAGATCGAGCGCGAAGGGTGCAAGGTCGGCCTCGAGGATCTCGGGCGCCGTGGCGGGCTCGAGGGACCGGCCGTCCTCCTCGCGCCACAGCCGCAGGCACAGGCCAGGCCCGAGGCGGCCGGCGCGACCACGCCGCTGGTCGGCGGCGGCGCGCGACACGCGCGTCGTGACCAGGCCGCTCATGCCGGTCAGCGGGTCGAAGCGCGCGCGGCGCGCGAAACCCGAGTCCACCACGATGCGCACGCCCTCGATGGTGAGCGACGTCTCGGCGATCGCCGTGGCCAGCACCACCTTGCGCCGGCCCGGCGGCGCGGGCGAGAGCGCCGCGTCCTGCTCGGCGGGTGGCAGGTCGCCGAACAGTGGATGCGCCGAGACGCCCGCCGGCAGCCCGGTCTCTGCGAGCAATCGCGCGACGCGGCGGATCTCGGGCGCGCCCGGCAGGAACACCAGCACGTCACCGGCAGGCTCCTCGAGCGCGAGCCGGATGGCGCGCACGACGTCGCGCGCGAGGGTGGCCGGCTCGGCCCGGGCGAGGTGGCGCGTCTCGACCGGGAAGGCCCGGCCCTCGGCGGTGATCACGGGCGCATCGCCGAGGAGCCGCGCGACGGACGCCGCATCGAGCGTGGCGGACATGACCAGAAGGCGCAGGTCGTCGCGCAGGTGCGCCTGCACGTCGAGCGCGAGCGCGAGGCCGAGGTCGGCGACGAGGCTGCGCTCGTGGAACTCGTCGAAGATGACGAGCCCGACGTCCTCGAGCGCCGGGTCGGACTGCAGCATGCGCGTGAGCACGCCCTCGGTGACCACGGTGAGCCGCGTCTCGCGCGAGACCTTCGTCTCGAGTCGCGTGCGGTAGCCGACGCGCCGGCCGACCGGCTCGCCGAGCAGCGTGGCCATGCGTGTCGCGACGGCGCGCGCAGCGAGGCGGCGCGGCTCGAGCATGAGGATGCCGCGGCCGCCGAGCCACGCCTCTTCGAGCAGCGCGAGCGGCACGGCCGTGCTCTTGCCCGCGCCCGGCGGGGCCGTGAGCACCGCGGCGCGCGACTGCGCGAGCGCCCGGGTGACCGCCGGCAATTGCGGTGCGATCGGCAGCTCGGCGCAGGCGGCGGGCAGCGGCATCGTCGGTGTCGGGTCCCGGGAGTCAGGCGCGGTACAGTACCGGGCCCCTCCCGGCCCCACAACGCGCCCCGTGGTGTCCGGGCCGGGCCATCACGTTCGATGCCGGACCCTGCTGTCCTCCGTCCGCCGGCCGGACATCCTGCGACCGGCCAGGACTTGCAGGGCCGTCCGGCCGCCCCCATCTGCCACCCCAGCAGGCCGTTCCCGGCCGAAGGGGTTTGACATGAGCGTGAACCAGGCCGAGCGCAGCGGACCGGCGGTGCCCGAGGATGTCCTGATCCTCATGCCCGTGCGCAACATCGTGGTGTTCCCCGGCGTGGTGCTCCCCGTGGGCATTGGCCGCGAGAAGACCGTGGCCGCCGCCGAGGAAGCCTTGAAGAGCGGCCGCAAGGTCGGCTTCCTGCTGCAGCGCGACCCGACCGTGGACGACCCGGGCGAAGCCGACCTCCACCGCGTCGGCACCGTCGCGGGCATCCACCGCTACGTGACGGCGCCCGACGGCAGCCGCCACGTCGTGGTGCAGGGCGAGCAGCGCTTCCGCGTCATCGATTTCCAGCCGGGCTTCCCGTTCCTGGTCGCGCGCGTCGAGTTCCTGCCGGAGGCCGCGCGAGGGTCGGTCGAGGTCGAGGCGCGCTCGCTGAACCTCAAGCGCCTCGCGATCGAGGCCATCGAGCTCCTGCCGCAGGCGCCGGCGGAGCTCGCCGGCGCGGTGCGCGCGATCGAGTCCCCGGGCACGCTCGCCGACACCATCGCGAGCTTCCTCGACATCAAGCCCGCCGAGAAGCAGCAGGTGCTCGAGATCGCGGACCTCGTGCCGCGCCTCGACCGCGTCGCGGAGATGCTCGGTCACCGCATCGAGGTCCTGCGCCTGCAGCGCCAGCTCCAGGAACAGACGCGCGAGGCGATCGACGAGCGCCAGCGCGAGATGCTGCTGCGCGAGCAGATGGCGCAGATCCGCAAGGAGCTCGGCGAGGACGGCGAGGGAGGCGAGGAACTCGAGGAGCTGCGCCAGAAGCTCGAGTCGGCCGGCCTGCCGGAGGACATGCTCAAGCAGGCCATGAAGGAGCTCAGGCGGCTCGAGCGCATGCCCGAGGCCGGCGCCGAGAACTCCATGCTCCGGAACTGGCTCGACCTCGTGGTCGAGCTGCCCTGGGCGAAGCTCGACGCCGAGCAGCACGACCTCGCGCATGCGCGCGGGGTGCTCGAGGCCGACCACTACGGCCTCGACCGCATCAAGAAGCGCATCCTCGAGTTCCTCGCGGTGCGCAAGCTCAACCCCGAGGGCCGCAGCCCCATCCTGTGCTTCGTCGGCCCGCCAGGCGTCGGCAAGACCTCGCTCGGGCAGAGCATCGCCCGCTCGCTGGGCCTGAGGTTGCAGCGCGTGAGCCTCGGCGGCGTGCACGACGAGGCCGAGATCCGCGGCCACCGCCGCACCTACGTCGGCGCGCTGCCGGGCAACATCCTGCAGGCCATCCGCAAGGCCGGCACCCGCAATCCCGTGATCATGCTGGACGAGATCGACAAGCTCGGCCGCGGCATCCAGGGCGATCCCTCGGCCGCGCTGCTCGAGGTGCTCGACCCCGAGCAGAACTCGACCTTCCGCGACAACTACCTCGGCGCGCCCTTCGATCTCTCGAAGGTGCTGTTCATCGCCACCGCCAACATGCTCGACACCGTGCCGGGTCCGCTGCGCGACCGCATGGAGGTGATCGAGCTGACCGGCTACACGGAGGAGGAGAAGCTCGAGATCGCGAGGCGGTACCTGATCGCGCGGCAGATGAAGGCCAACGGCCTCGAGCCTGAGCAGGTGACGCTCACCGACGCGGCGCTCGCGGGCATCGTGCGCGGTTACACGCGCGAAGCCGGCGTCCGCAGCCTCGAGCGCGAGATCGGCGCGGTGCTGCGCAACGCCGCGGTGCGCATCGCCGGCGGCGAGGCCACGTCGGTCGCGATCGATGCGCCCGACCTGCAGTCGATCCTCGGCGCGCACCGGTTCGAGAGCGAGGTCGCGCTGCGTACCTCCCTGCCGGGCGTGGCCACGGGCCTGGCCTGGACGCCGGTGGGCGGCGACCTCCTGTTCATCGAGGCCACGCGCCTGCCGGGCAGCGGCAAGCTGATCCTCACCGGCCAGCTCGGCGACGTCATGAAGGAGAGCGCCCAGGCGGCCCTCTCGCTCGTGAAGTCGCGCGCGGGCCAGCTGGCGCTCGACCCGGCGATGTTCGAGAAGAGCGACGTGCACGTGCACGTGCCCGCGGGCGCGATCCCGAAGGACGGGCCGAGCGCCGGCGTGGCGCTCTACACGGCGCTGGTGTCGCTGTTCACCGGGCGCAACGTCGCGAGCGACGTGGCCATGACCGGCGAGATCAGCCTGCGCGGGCTGGTGCTGCCGGTCGGCGGCATCAAGGAGAAGGTGGTCGCGGCTGCGCGAGCGGGTCTCGCCAAGGTCATCCTGCCGGAGCGCAACCGAAAGGATCTCGAGGAAGTGCCCGAGAGCGCCCGCCGTCTGCTCAGGTTCGTGTTCGTCGGGCGCGTGGACGAGGCGGTCGCCGCCGCGCTCGGCGACGTCGGCTGCGCGAGCCACGCGCCGCCGGAGGCGGAAGCAGTCTAGGAACGCGCTGCACGGGTGGCGTGGGCCGCGGGCCGCGGACTTGACGCGGCCCGGGCGGTGAGCATCCTTGCAGCGCATGGATCCCCGCCGGCTGCCGCCCTCGATAGTCGCCTTCGCCGCCCTGGTCGCCCTCGCGGGCTGTGCCGGGGCGCCGCAGCACCCGCCCGCGCCCCCGGTCGAGCCTGCCGTGCCGGTCGCGGCGGAGTCCACGGGGACGGCGCCCATGCTTCCCGCCGCCTCGCCGGTCGCCGACGCCGTCATCTCGCGCGCCCGCGGCCTGCTCGGCACGCCCTATCGGTTCGGCGGAGCTGATCCCGCGGCGGGGTTCGACTGTTCCGGCCTCGTGCATTTCGTGTACGCCGAGGCCGGCATCCGCCTGCCGCGCACCGCCGAGTCGCAGCAAGGCGCGGCCGCGCGCATCGAGAGGGAGTTGCTCGCCCCGGGTGACCTCGTGTTCTTCCGCCTGCCGGAGCCCCACGTCGGCATCTACGCCGGCGGTGGAGAGTTCATCCACGCGCCGGGTCGCGGTCGGGGCGTCGAGGTGGCGCGCCTGCAGGACCCCTGGTTCGTGCTGGCCTTCGCAGGCGCGGGGCGCGTGCTCGAGGCAGCGCCATCGTTGCTGGAAGGGGCCTCGCTGCGCTGACGTGCCGCGATCACTTCGCGGCGAGCAGCACCGCGCCGCGTAGCGCCGCGACCTCGGCCTCGGTGAGCGGCCTGGCCGCGCCGGATTTCAGCGAGCCGAGCCTGAGCGGGCCGATGGCGACGCGCTCGAGCCGGCGCACCTTGAGGCCCACGTGGGCGAGGAGGCGGCGGATCTCCCGGTTCTGCCCCTCGCGCAGCATGATCGACAGCACCGACACGCCGCCGGTGCGGCGGTCCTTCCAGCTCTTGACCACCCGGATGTTCCCGACCGCGGCGCGCTTGGCGCCGCCGCCGCCGCCCGCGGCCTTGCTGCGGGCGATGGCCTCCGGCCCGGCGAGGTAGATGCCGCGCCGCAGGCGATCGAGCGCAGCCGGCTCGAGGGCGCCCTCTGCCGTGACGTGGTACTCCTTGGCGATGCCATGGCGTGGATGCGCGAGGCGGTGGGCCAGCTCGCCGTCGTCGGTCAGCAGCACGAGGCCGGTCGAGTCGGCGTCGAGCCGGCCGACCGGGTAGACCCGCCTGCCGCGCGGCAGGCGGCCCGCGACGAGCGACACCACGTTCACGCGTCCCTCTGGATCGCGCACGGTGGAGATGACGCCCTTTGGCTTGTTGGCGGCGAAGTACAGGTGCGCCTCGCGGGCACGCTGCACGCGTCGCGCGGTGTCGATGACTTCCCCGTCGAACTCGATCAGGTCGTCCTGCGGCCGCACGAGGCAGGGCAGCGCGTGCACGGGCCGGCCGTTGACCCGCACGCGGCCCGCCAGGATCGCCAGCTCGCAGTCGCGTCGCGAGGCGACTCCGGCGTCGGCCAGCACCTTCTGCAGGCGCTCGCCCGCCTCTTCCGCGGCGGGCGGCGGGGAGGGGCGGCGCTGGGCGCGGCGCGCGGGAGGCTTGCGGGGGCCCGGTGCAGGGCGGAAACGCGGGTCGTCGGTGTCTTGCATGGTGCGCCATCTTAGCGGCAGCCCCGGCCAGGCTTCCTGCGGATGCTGCGGGCATCGGCCAGGGCCCGCGCCGCAGCCCGCAGCGTCGGAATTTCTTACGGTCGGGAGCGGGCTTGGCCGTGACGCCGCCAGGGCGAAGACTCAACTTGCTGATTTGGCTGGGCGCGCTGAGCCATGGCACGCAACTTGTCTAAGGATCATTCAAGTCCGGGAGACTGGACGCTAGGGGATGCTGGCCGCCTCGACGCGGACCGCAGGATGACTAAAGAGGGAATAACCACAACGATGCCCGGGGTCACCGGCGCCACGTGAACCAAAGAGGGAACTGACCCCGCCGCAAGGCGGGGTTCTTGTTTCCGGACCCGGGAAAGCCGCTTCAGGCCGAGAAGAACTGCAGCGCGCCGAAGCGCCCGTCGAGCACCGCGCGCGGCGCGACGCCAGGCGCGTCGAGTTCTGCCGCGATGCGGCGGGCTTCGTCGAGATACCGTGCGTAGCGGCGCGCGCGCTCGGCCGCGGGCAGCGCGGTCGGCGGCAATTCCCCGGCGCCGAGCGCCGCCGCGAGCGACAGGGGCTCTGCGCGCTCGACGAACTCGCGGTGACGCCACTGTCCCGTCAACGGGTCGAATTCGTACAGCGGCAGGAAGCGGTGGCCGTGCAGGGCGACGAACGCGACCGCCTCGATCACGTAGTCTGCCTCGGCCTCGTCCATCACGAAGTGGAAGCCCACGCGGCACCAGCCGGGCTTGATGCCGTGGAAGCCCTCGCGCACGAACGCGCGGTACTGCTCCGAGGTGTCCTGGTCGATGCCGAGCAGGCGATGCCCGTAGGGCCCGGCGCAGGAACAGCCGGCGCGCGACTGGATGCCGAACAGGTCGTTGAGCAGCGCGGTGGCGAACTTCGGGTGCAGCCAGCCGCCGCGCGGGTCGCGCAGGTTGAAGGACACGATCCCGATGCGCCGCGCTGGGTCGGGGTTGCCGAGGATCTCGATCTCCTCGACCTGCGACCAGCGCCGCCAGGCGCGCCCAAGCAGCGCCTGCTCGATGGCCTCGATGCGTTGCTCGCCGACGGCCGACTTGAGTTCGAAGGCGAGGGCAGCGCGCAGCGTCTGCAGGATGCCGGGCGTGCCGGCCTTCTCGCGCTCCTCGATGTCGGCGATGAAGTCCTGGTCGACGGGGCTCACGTAGTCCACCGTGCCGCCGCCGGCGAGCGACGGCGGCAGGTCGCGGCGATAGAGCCGCTCGTTGAACACGAGCACGCCGCTCGCGCCAGGTCCGCCGAGGAACTTGTGCGGGGAGAGGAAGACCGCGTCGAGTGAGCGCTCGCCCGGGGCGCCGTCCGGGTTCATGTCGATCGGCACGTAGGGCCCGCTCGCGGCGTAGTCGAAGCAGGCGAAGGCCCCGTGCCGGTGCAGCAGCGCCGCGATCTCGTGCACCGGCGTGCGCATGCCGGTGACGTTGGAGGCGGCCGAGAACGAGCCGATGCGCGGCCGGCCCTGCCAGCGCGGGTCCTTGAGCAGGCGCTCGAGGTGGGCGAGGTCCACGCCGCCGTCCGCGCCGAGGTCCACATTGACCACGGTGGCCAGGCCCTGGCGCCAGGACACTTCGTTCGAGTGGTGCTCATAGGGCCCGAGGAACACGACGGGCGCCTGCTCGCGGCGCGCGCGCCGCGCCGCGGCCGCAGCCTCGGCGCCGAGGGTCGTTTCCTCGATGCGCTCGATCGTCTCGCGCGTCGCCGGGGGCAGCGCCACGCCGAGGATGCGCTGCAGCCTGTCGATCGCGCCAGTCGCGCCGGTGCCGCAGGCCACGATGCAGCCGCCCGGGCCTGCGTTGACCGCGCGCTTGATGGCGGCCTCGGCCTCGTGCAGGAGGCGCGACATGCTGCGGCCGGTGACGTCGTCCTCGGTGTGGGTGTTCGCGTAGGTCTGCAGCAGGCCCTGCAGGTAGCGCTCGACGAAGCGCAGCGAGCGCCCCGAGGCGGTGTAGTCACAGTAGACCATCGGCCGGCGGCCGAAGGGCGTCTCGATGGGGGCGTCTACGCCGATGACCTGGTCGCGCAGCGAGGCGAGATCGATGCTCGGGAGGCTCATGGAACACCTGTCGTATGGGCCACGGAACCGTAGCACGGCCCATGGGGACACGCGTTCCAATGGTTGCGCCCAGAAGGCTGCATGAGCGGCGACGTGGACTGCCTGCTGCGGGCGCGGAAAAGACAACGGCCCGGGACGCGAGGCGCCCCGGGCCGCTGGATCGATCGTCAGCCAGATCAGCCGAGCTTGGCGCCGGGCTTGAGCGCCCAGACCTTGCACCAGCCGCCGCCCTTGACGACCTTGCCGGGGAACAGGTTGCAGGGGCCCTGCGGCGCGTCGGCGGCAGCCGTCCACTGGACGCAGTTGTGGCAGAACTGGCCGGCCTTGTGCATCGGGTTCGCCTTCGGATCGACCTTGTTGGCGTCGTGCACGTAGCCCAGCGCCTTGGCCTGCGGGCTCGCCGGGTCGAGCAGGCCGCCGGCCGCCGGGGCCGCCGGGGCGGCAGGCTTGGCCGCCTGCGGGTTGGCGAGGGCGGCTGCGGGAACGGCCGCCAGCCCAACCAGGGCGCCCTTGATCAAGGTGCGGCGCGAAATCGTCTCGTTGCTCATGGACACTCCTTAGCGGCTCAACCGCGAAACTGTGGTCGGGACCCGAGCCGGCCCGTCGTTTGGACGGCCGGCATGCTAGCAAGTTCGCCGCGCTCTGTAACGGCGCTCCGGCCTTAACACGACAGGATCTTCGCCCCGCCAGGATGAACGGATGCTGACTGACGACTGAGTGGGAAGGGACTGGATAATGAGAATGATTAGCATTTATACTGATGTCGCCTTCGAATGGGATTGCCAACCTACCGCCATGTACGTGTGCCTCTGCAAATGCGTCCGCGACCGGGACCTTCGCCAGGCGGCGGAGGCCGGCGTGCGCTCCTTCGATGAGTTGCAGCAGGCCACCGGCGTCTCCACCGGCTGCGGCCGATGCGAGGACATGGCGCGCGAGGTGTTCGAGCAGGCCCTTGATCCGCGCCCGCTCTGCGTGCAACCTGCCTGACCACGGCCGCAAGGCCGCTTCGAACTTTTCCCTGTCGCCACGGAGGCCCCCGATGAAGGGTGACCCGAAAGTCATCGCGCACCTGAACAAGGTCCTGCGCAACGAACTTACCGCCATCAACCAGTATTTCCTGCACTCGCGCATGTTCGAGAACTGGGGGCTCGGCAAGCTCGCGAAGTACGAATACCACGAGTCCGTCGACGAGATGAAGCACGCCGACAAGCTCGTGAAGCGCATCCTGTTCCTCGAGGGCCTGCCGAACCTGCAGGACCTCGACAAGCTGCTGATCGGCGAGACCGTGGTCGAGGTCCTCGAGTGCGACCTCGCGCTGGAGCGCAAGGCCCACCCCGACCTCAAGGCCGCGATCGCCGACTGCGAGGCGGTGGGCGACTACGTCACGCGCGAGCTGTTCGAGGACATCCTCGAGTCCGAGGAGGAGCACATCGACTTCCTCGAGACGCAGCTCGAGCTCATCCAGCGCGTCGGCCTCGAGAACTACTCGCAGAGCATGATGGAGACCCCTGGCTGATGGGGGGGGTTGCTGCAGGCTCGGGTAGAATGCGCGCGGGCCTGTAGCTCAGCGGTTAGAGCAGGGGACTCATAATCCCTTGGTCCTGGGTTCGAATCCCAGCGGGCCCATGGCATATCCCCGTCACCGGTGCGGCGCTCGCGATGGCTGCGAGTCGCGGATGGCGCGATAGCAGGCTGCATGCCGCAGCCGGTGGGAGTTCTTCGATGACACTGGCCCGCGGGTTCGTTCCGTTTGCCGCCGTCATGGTGTTCGCCTGGGTGCCAGTCGCGGCCCACGCGGAAGATCCTGCCCGGCAAGCGGAATCGCCGGCCGCCGAGCCGCCCGAGGAGGCCAAGCCGGGCGGCTGCAAGGCCTGTGCGTGGCTGAGGGAGAATCCGCCTGAAGAGGATTCCGCCGGGCGCCGCTCCGTCGATGGTCCGGCAGCGCCGGCTGCGCAGGGGCAGCCCAGCAATCGGGGTGACGTCGTGGGCAAGGGCGGCGTGGCCCGTGCAACGCCGGGCGCTGGAACGCCCGAACCCACGGAGCCGGCGGCGATCGAGAAAGTCGAGTTGGCGGTGGAGGTCATCGAGCGGGATTCCCGCTCGCTCCGCCAATCGCAGTGACGAGGACAGGCGCGGCGGCGGAGTGGCCTGTGGTGCCGTTCAGCCGCCAGCCGCAGTCACGGGCGCGACGCCACGCCGCCGCAACGCGAGCAGCCAGCCCAGCGCCAGGCCCAGCAGTGCGCCGGCGTCGATAGCGCCTCCGCCACCACCGCCGCCGCTGGAACTGCCGCCGGAACTGCCGCCCGAACCGCCACCGGTCGCGGCGGCACGCACCTCGACCTGCGCCTGCGCGCCGTTGTTGCCGCTCGCGGGGTCGCCGATGGAGGCGCCGACGCTCGCGGCGACCTGGCGGGAGCCGGCCTCCGTGCCCGTCACCGTGAGCGTGACGCTCTCGACGGCGGAGGCGGCCAGCGGCGTGGCCGCGCAGGTCACGGCGCCCGCGGCGAGCGCGCAGCCGAGCGCGTTGGCGGATACAGCGGACACCGACAGGCCCGCGGGAATCGTGAAGGCGAGGCGGGCATCGCTCGCGGTGTCGCCGCCGAGGTGACGGACCGTCGCCGTGACCTGGCTCGTGCCGCCGCTCGTGAAGCTCGCGGGCGATGCGGACAGCGACACGGCGAGGTCGGCGCTCGGATCGACGGGGAAGATGGCCGTGCCGGCGTTGTTGCCGGCGACCGCGTCGTTGCCCGAGGCGAGGGCGAAGTTCGCCGTCGCGCTCCCGAATGCCTGGCCGGTGAGGTTCAGCGTGATGACGCGGCTCGCCCCGGGCGCGAGCGCGCCGACGGTGCAGGTCACCGTCGCGCCGGAGGCGGCGCACGCGTTGCCGCCCTGCACCGAGCCGGAGTTGAAGCCGAGGGACGCGGGCAGCGTGATCGTGGCGGTGACGCCCTCGACCTGTAGCTCGCCGACCGAGCGCACGCTGAAGCCGTAGTCGAAGGCCACGCCCCTCAGCGACCGGGGCGGCAGCGGCAGGTCGACGCTTGCGTCGGCGAAGCTGCGCTGCACCACGCAGGAGGCCGTCGCGACCGAGGGCGCGATGGTGTCCAGGCTGCACTGCGAGAACTGGTCGCTGTTGGCGACGCGGGGCGCCATCAGGAAGGTCTGGGGCGTGGACTCGCACACCGACCCGCCTTCGCCGTCGTGCTCCGCGCCGAAGTTGTGCCCGAGCTCGTGGGCGATGACCAGCGTGGCCGTGGTCGAGCTGACGCTTGCGGCCTGCGACAGGCTCGCCCCGAACCGCCTCATGCAAAGCGCGTCGATGTACGCGATCCCGATGGTCGTGCCGTCGAGGTCGCGGCCCGTCATCAGGTGACTGAGCCCATTGGCACGCTGGGGCCGCGTTGAATCGCGCCAGCGGCCGAACTCCTCGAGCAGCGCCGACGGTGTCAGGGTCCCCGTGAAGGGATCCGCCGGGTCGCGGAAGACGGTCACCGACTCGACGACCAGCTTGACGCCCACCTGCGACGAGAAGATGCCGTCCACGATGTTCATGCGCGCCGCGATGGCCTGCTCGGGCGTCAGGCCACCGGCGAAGCTGAGCTGGCTGAACTCGTGGTCACCGACGACATCGATGGCCATCTGCCGTGTCGCCGCGAGGCTCGACGCGCCGATCGCCGCCTGCAGCTCGGCCGACACGGCCTCGAACTCCTCCATGCCGGTGACGTCGCCCCTGGCCGCCCCGGCGAGGCTCACAGTGCCGCAGCGCGGGCCGTCCGCGGGCATCACGGTGTCGGCGAGCCGGTAGACGACGGGGTCGCGCCCGCGGGCAGCCGCCGGGCCGACGATGCGATCGGCGACCTCTCTTGCCGGCTCGATGACGTACACGTCGAAGCCGTCGGAGAACATGCCGTACAGGCCGGCCGGCGTGCGCGTGACGCGCACCCAGGAGTTCGGCAGGCCCGTGAGCTCGCCGCGCAGCACCTCGATGCCTGGCAGCGAGGCCGCTGTCACGAAGCGCAGCCGCTCGTTGCGCTCGAGCGCGAGCTCGAACCGCCGGCCATAGGCCTCGAACGAGGCGGGCCGTCCGTTGCGGTCGGTCCGGAAGTCCCGCGGCGCTTCGTGGTGGAGGACGCGCAGGTCGGACCCGCGGCCGGCGGCGAGGGTGCCTGGCGATGCCGCGAGCGCGAGGCCAAGCGCGAGCAGGCCGCGGGCAAGGATCGTGTCGGGCTTCATGCCGCGCAGACTAGCGCGGTCCGGGCCGGTGTTATGTGACGGGCTCCGTCTTTGGGCTGCGACACGGCGGGGGAACCACCGTACAGGACAGTGCAGTCGCCGTCCCTGCGCCGTCAGGCTGCCTCGCCCGGGCACGATACGCCCGTGTCGCGACCCTTGAAATCCCTGGCGCCTGCCACGACCTACCGGAGCATCGGCGGAGCGACCCGGTCTTCCGCCATCCATTGGGACACGACTGGAGGAGAGAGCCGTGATCTACCGTGCCCTGTTTCCCCGCGACCCGTTCGCGGAGCTCGACCGCCTGCAGCGGGAGCTGTCTCAGGCGTTCGACCTGACGCCCAGCATCCGCGGCGTCGGCCGCGGCGGATTTCCCGCGGTCAACGCGGGCGGCACGCCGCAGTCCGTCGAGATCTATGTCTTCGCGCCGGGGCTCGACCCGGCCACGCTCGAGGTGAACCTCGACCGCGGCGTGCTCACGATCGCCGGCGAGCGCAAGGCCGACCTGCCGCAGCCGGAGCCAAAGACCACCCTGCACCTCAACGAGCGCTTCGCGGGCCGGTTCCGCCGCGTGCTCAGCCTGCCCGACGACGTCGATCCGAACGGCGTGTCGGCCCAGTACCGCGACGGAGTGCTGCACGTGAGCATCCGCCGGCGCGAGTCGGCGCAGCCGCGTCGCATCGAGATCCACTGACGCGATCCGAGGAGGAAGGACCATGAACGACACGAAAGCCGAGACCCCGGCCCGCGAGCAGCCCGCGCTGCTGCCGCCGGTGGACGTCGTCGAGGATCCGTCGGGCATCACGCTCTACGCGGACCTGCCCGGCGTGCCGAAGGACAAGCTCAACCTGCGCGTCGAGGCCGACACGCTGTCGCTCGAGGGCGAGGTCGCGCTGCCGACGCCCGAGGGCCTGCAGCCAAGCCACGTGGAGGTGCAGCTGCCGCGCTACCGCCGCGTGTTCGCGCTGAGCAAGGAGCTCGATCCCGCCAGGATCAGCGCCGAGCTCAAGAACGGCGTGCTCAAGCTGCGCATTCCGCGCGCCGAGCACCTGCAGCCGCGGCGGATCGAGGTGCAGGTCGCCTGACAGGGGTACGTAGCCAGTTTCCCTGCGCGGGCACTGCCCGGTTGAAGGGGACGCAACCCTGCTGAATGGGTTGCGTCCCCTTTTTCATTCACTGTGCCGAGGCTACCTGCTGCGCCGGCGGCAGCGGATCCGGGACCTGGTTGCGGATCGCCGGGATCGACTGCAGGTAGGCGAAGATCGCCGCGAGGTCCTCGTCCGTCATGTGCTTGTACATGGGGTAGGGCATCGGCGGCAGGATCGGCCGGCCGCGGCCCATGTGGCGTCCCGTTCGGATCGCCTCGCGAAAATTCTCCAGCGTCCAGCGGCCGAGTCCGGTCTCGCGGTCCGGTGTCAGGTTGGCCGTGAAGCTCGTGCCCCAGGGCCCGGACCAGGCCGTGTTGGTGGCGCCGATGCTCGCAATCCACGGGCCGTCAGGCAGGCGTGGAGCGGGCGGCATCACGAGGTCCTGTGGATGGCCCGAGAGCGCGCGGCTCATGTCGGGCTCGGGACCCTGCGGGCCGACCCTCCACGGCGTGTGACAGTCGTGGCAGCCCGAGGTCGTGACGAGGTAGCGGCCACGCTCGATCGCGGCGCCCGACGCGCGGGCAGGCGCGGAGACTTGCGCCGCGTCGTCGGCCCGCGCGACCTGCGTGGCGAGACCGAGGGCGGCGACCAGCGCGGCAGCGGCCAGCGCCGGCGAAGCGACGGACAGCGGGCTGAAAATGGATGGCAGCTGGCGATTCATGGACGTTTCTCCTCTGTGACGTGGTGTGATGCTGCGAGGCCGCGTTCCACGAGGGCGATGGCCTCCTGGTCGGCGACCTGCACCCCGGCCGGGGGCATGCGGGTGAAGGGATTGGTCGAGCGCAGGCGCTCGAGCATCCGGGTTATCGGCAGCGGCTCATGCGGCCGCGCCCCACTGCTGGGCCGCGCGAGCACGAGGCCGAGGCTCGCGAGCGACCCACGGTCGTTGTGGCAGTGGCCGCAGTTGCCGTGCAGCCAGCCGAGCGCAGCGCGCTCCTCGGGCGTGCGGCCGTCGATGCGCGGCGGCGCAGTCAGCAGCTCGGCCGGCAGGCCGGAGAGCCAGCCGCGGGCAGCGAGATCGGGCAGCAGGCTGCCTTCCGGTGCGGCCGTGGCGTGCGGCGCGAGCGGGTCGCGGTCGGCCGAGAGCTGCAGCGCTCCGAAGCCGAGGATGCGCGCGGGCGCGGCCTCGTGGCAGGCGACGCAGTCCTCGCGCGACGGCACGCGGTAGCGGCCAGCCGGCATGCCCTCGATGCCTTCGAGCGTCGCGCCCTCCGGCGGCGCGAGCCGCGCATCCGTGCCGGACTCGTTCCAGACGTAGGCGGCGAAGCGCCAGCGACCGTCGGCGCCGCGCTCGATCACGCGCGTCTCGAGCGGCCGGCCCGAGGCGAACTCCTTCCAGACGCGCGTTCCCGGCGGGAAATTCCACGCATCGGGATCCGTGGCGTCGATCGTGCTGCCAGGTGGCAGGTAGATCCAGCGGCGCTTCGACGCGCCGTCGGTCCAGAGTGGATACTGCGGCGAGAACTCCAGGAGGCCCGCGGCAATCGTGCCGTCAGTCGCATACAGGCCGGTGTCCTGCAGGCGGTCGGGCCAGGAGTCGGGCGGCGTCCACGACGCAGCCGCCGTGCCCGCGGCGAGGAGGCCGACGACCGCGGCGCGGAAAAGCGCGCGGCGGCGGTGCTCGAAGTGGGGTTTCCTGGCCATGGCCGATGCCAGCTGCTCTGGTGATGACCTGGCGCACAGCGTGCCCGCCGCCCGGCGGCGAGACATCGCCCGAAGGAGCCATGGCTCCCGGAGATGGCGTCAGCGGGGACAGTCCCCGATTCCGCTATGGGTTGGCGTGGCGCCAGGCGGCGGCCTGGCCGCGGGAGTCGACCGCCAGCTTGTCGAGGATGTTGGCGACGTGGCGCTTGACGGTGTGCGGGCTCAGCTCGAGCGCGCGCGCGATGTGCTTGTTGCTCGCACCGGCGGCGATGAGATCGAGGACTTCGGCCTCGCGCGGGCTGAGACGCGCGTTGCCGTCGCCGGCGCCCTTGGCGGCGCGCGGCGCCGGTACGGCTGCCGGAAGCAGCAGGGCAGCCCAGTCGCGAAGCAGCGCGGCCCGCGCTGCAGGCAGGTGATCCTGCCAGTCGATCGACGCGAGCTCGACCAGGGCGTCGGTCGCAAGCATCGCGCCGCCGGGCCCACCCTCCTGCCGCGCGCGCTCGAACACCGGACCGAGCAGCGCCGCCGCCGCTGAAGTCTCGCCGCGCCTCGAGAGCGAGCGCGCGAGCCGCAGCCGCGTCTCCGCCGCCTGGCCGTACAGGTCGATGGCTTCCTCGGCCTCGAGCGCCGCCACCCAGCGGTCGGTCGCCTCGCCGAACCGCCCCTCCAGCCAGTCGCGCTGCGCGAGGATCGGCTCGAGCGGTCGCAAGGCTGCGGCATAGCTGCCGGCGTCCAGCCGAAGCCGCTCATTCTCCAGCTGCGCGAGGGCGTCCTGCAGGGCCGGCAGATGGCCAACGATCGCGGCGATGCGCGCGACGAACAGCCGGAAGAGGCAGCGTCCCCAGGTCGAGTAGCTCGCGTCGAACTCGCGCACCCGGGCCCAGGCCGCCTCGAGCGCGGCTTCGCGGTCGCCCTGCAGCGCCCGCAGCAGCGCGCCGAGCAGGAGCTGGTGCGTGCGCACCGCGCCGGTCGAGCCCGACCATCGCGCGTCGGCGTCCGCGCGGCGCAGCAGCCGGTCTGCCTCGCCGAGGCGCCCCAGCCACAGCTCGCACCAGGCCTGCGAGAGCGTCGCCATCGCGCCGAGTGGCGTGGGGTCGTCGCCGGCCACGCGGGCGAGCAGCGCGGCATGGTGTGCGAGCGGCACCACGACGCCCGGCAGGCCCGGCAGGCGGTTCGGCGGCGTCGTGTGGTACCAGAGATTGACCCGGTCGGCCTCCTGCAGCAGGTCGAGCATGCGTTCGAGAAGCGTGGCGACATCGCATAACCGGCCCGTGTCGATGGCGAGCCAGATCTCCGCGTTGAGCGCGATGATGCGCGCCTGCGCGGCGATCTCCGCGCCTCGCAGGGAGTCGAGCAGTGTCGCGCACTCGGCGAATCGGCCGCGGGTGATCAGCGCGGTCGCGCGGTAGGCCCGGGAGAGCCGGGCCCGGTCCTCGTCCCCGCGGCTGGTGAAGCCAGCCTCGGCGTGCTCGAAGTCGGCGAGCATGGCCGGGAAGTCCCAGTGCACCCACTCCACCAGTCCGCACACGTGCGCCAGTTCCGGCGACTGTTTCCGCATCGCCTCGGGGAACAGGCCTAGGAGCCGCTCGACCGCCGAGGTACCCGCGACCGGAATCGCCGGCGGCGCGTGCTCATAGAGCTCCGCGGCAGCGGTCGCCGCGTCGCCTGCCTCCACGAGCAGCGCCACGCGACGGAACGCCTCGGGCTCGGTGGCAGCGGCGCGCAGGCGCAGCTCGGCGAGGAGCGCCGGCTGCTCGAGCGTGAGGCGGTGCTGCAGCGCCTCGCGGAACAGATCGTGCAGCCTGAGCATTCGTGCCGGCGCGTCGAGCGTGGCGACGAACAGTCCCAGGCGGTCGATCTCCTCCAGCAACCGCGCGGCCCCGTCCATGCCCGAGACCGCAGCGCAGCGGGACGGCTCGAGTTCGGGAAGCACGCTCGTGCGCAGCAGGAACGCCACCAGCTCGGGGCGCAGGCCGCCGAGCACCTCGCCGAGCAGGAAGTCGAACAGCGGCCGGTCCACGGCGCGCAGGCCGCGCTCGAGGTTCACGCTCGAGCCCTGGTGGCCGGCGCCGGTGGCGACGAGCGCGCTCGCCGCGAGACTGAGCCCGGCCGGCCAGCCCTGCGTGCGCCGGTGCAGCGCCTCGGCTACGGCCGGCTCGAAACCTGCGAGCAGGCGCCGCGCCTCGTCCGGCGTGAACGCCAGCTGCGCCTGCCGGAACTCGGCGAGCTCGCCTGCGGCGCGCCGCCGCGCGAGCGACAGCGGCGGCTCGCTCCGCGAGCTGACGGCGATCGTCCAGCGTTCGCCGAGACGCTCGACGAGCAGGTCGAGGAAGGCGTGGAACGCCGGGTCCGCGACGCGATGCAGGTCGTCGAACACGATCACGCCGTGGTCGACTCCGGTCGCCTCGAGCGTGTTGATGATCTCGGCCGACAGCTCGCGCCGCTCCGGCTCGTCCGCGACGGCGATGCGCGCCGCGAGCCGCTCCGGCGCGCTGCGCCACGGAGGGTCGCAGGGTTCGAGTGCCGCGAGGGCGCACTCGACCAGCTGCTCGAGGTCGTCGCCCTCGTCGGCCGCGATCCAGGCCACGCCGGTGCCGGCGGGCAGCCTCGCGAGCGCGCGCACGATGAGCGCCGTCTTTCCGAAGCCCGCCGGGGCGCAGACCAGCACGACCCGCCGCGTGGCCAGCGCCGCGGCGAGCCGCGACTCGAGGGCCGCGCGCTCGACGGCCGCGGCGCGCGGCCGGGGCGGCTGGATCTTGGTGAGCGCGAAAGCCATGCGCGTCTCCCGCGATCGGCTGCGCTAGAGTATCGCGGATGCAGCGCCTGCCCCCAAGCCGATGCCGAAACCACGCCGGATCGGCGTCGGCCGCGCTGCTTGCCGTGGCCCTGGCCGGTGGCTGCGGCGGCGACGCCAGGCAGCCTGCCGCCGCTGCTCCCGCGCCCGCCCCGCCGGGCGCCAATGCCACCCTTCCCCTGCCTCTCGGATTTTACGTCGGCAGCGACACGCCCTGCGGCGAGGCCTCGAACGCCACGCTGGCGCTGCTGCACCGCGAAGGCTTGAACGGCGCCCGGGAGTTCTGCCGCTTCGCCACCCTCGAGCGCACAGGCCCGGACACCTTTCGCGCGACAGAGAGCTGCTCGGCGACCGGCACCGGCGAGGAGTGGTCGATCGCCGTTGAATGGGAGATCCTCGGCCCGACGGCTTTCCGGCGCACGAGCGAGGAAGGGTGGGTGTCCGAGTTCCGGTTCTGCGAGCAGGCGAGTCTGCCCGAGCCCTGGCGCGACAACGACATCTCGGAATTGACGGGCCAGGCGGCCAGGGTCGGCGCGTAGCCCTCCAACCGGGCGGTTCAGCCGCGCAGCGGCGCCACCCCGGCGGGCCGCAGCATGCCGGCCACGCCGCGGCGGTCGCGAAGCTCGAGGACGACGACGCCCGGCGGCTCGATCGAGAAGCCGGTGCGCAGCAGCGTCAGCCGCGTGAATCCCGCTTCGCGCGCTTCTCCGCGCGCTTCTCCTTGAGCGACTTCGCGGGCTTCTTCCTGTCTTCCTTCTTCTTGTCGAGTCCCTTGCTCATGTGCGTCCAGCCTCCAGGTGAGGATGCGTCGCGCATCCACGCCGGATCATGCCAGAACGCCGCGCGGGATCAGAACCGCATCGTGAACCCGCCCTGCACCAGCCGCGGGCTGCCCGGGACCAGGCCGCGGGTCATGTCCACGACGTAGTCCTCGTCGGCCATGTTCTTGACCGTGGCGTAGAGGTCGAGCTTTTCGGTCAGGTACAGGTTCACGGTCGCGTTCCAGACGAGGTGGTCTTCGATCAGGCCGCGCTGGCCGTTGGCCGTGACCGGCACCGTGTTGAGGTCGTCGGTGAACATCTCGTCGGTGTAGACGCCCTCGACCTGGACGCGCCACTGGCCGCCGGCGAGGCCGAGCGTCAGGCTGCCGGTGTTCTCGGCGGCATAGGGCAGGCGGTTGCCGGTGACGCTCACCGAGGGATTCACCGACGAGAACCGCGTGCCTCGGTACTCGGCGTCGGCGAGGTAGGTCCACGCGAAGCGGACGTAGCCGGCGAGGCCGTTGTCGAAGGGGTAGTCGGCCTCGGCAAGCGCCTCGAGGCCCTGGTGCAGCGTCTCGCCGGCGCTGGTCAGGGTCGCGCCCGAGCCGCCGGCGACGCTCGCCGGCACGATCTGGTTCTCGAAGTCCATGCGGAAGGCGGTGAGCTCGAGCGACACGCCGGCCCAGGGCTCGGCGCGCACGCCGAGCTCGTAGTTCCACGAGAGCTCCGCGTCGAGGTCCACGCTGCCGCCGGTCGGCGTGATGATGTCCTCCACGCGCGGTGGCGCGAAGCCGCGGTGCGCGCCGGCGAAGACGTTCACGGTGTCGGTGGCCTGCCAGACGGCGCCGATGCCGGGGATCCACTCGTCCAGGTCGGTGGTGCCGCGCGTGCCGTTCAGGTAGTTCACGCGCTCGTAGTCGATCTGCTCGTAGCGGATGCCGGGGGTGACGGTGAAGTCGCCCCTGGTGAACGAGACCTGCACGAAGCCCGAAACGGCGTCCGTGTAGCGATCCTGGTCCTCGCGGATGCCGCCGTTGACGCCGGTGCCGGGCGTGCGCGCGGTCGGCGTGTCGCCGTTCACCTGCAGGCGGTACTGCTCCTCCTCGTGGTAGCGCAGGCCGGTGGAGACCTCGGTGTCGAGGCCCAGCCAGTTGCCGCGGACGTTGAGCCGCGGCTCGATGCCATAGGTCTTGTACTGGCGCAGGCGACCCTCGTTGCCGCAGGTGGTGTTCAGGTTCGCCATGCCGCCGCAGGCGGGGTCGGAGGCGTCGTTCGGGCGCTGGCCCGAGTTCGAGGACTGCCGCCACCAGTCGCGGTTGAAGTAGCTGTAGTAGAGCGACGTCGTCAGCTCCACCTGCGACGACGGCGTCCACGCGTGCGTGAGCGACGTGCCCCAGCGGTAGAGGTCGAAGTCGTCGTTCACGAAGGGGTTCTGGCGCAGGTCTTCCTCGTACTCGGCGAGCGTCAGCCCCGAGTAGGTGATGTCGGAATCCTCCAGGAGGTAGCTGCCCTTCAGCGTCAGCGCGTGCTGCTCGTTGATGGAGTACGTGAGCTTGCCGCTGACGTCCGTCAGGTCCAGGTTGATGTTGTCGCGCGAGCCCTGCGACTCCTTCTTGGTCGCGGAGAGCAGCCAGCCGGCGGCGCCGACCGTGTCGCCGACGTCGCCGTGGATCTCGCGGAAGTCGCGGTTGCCGCCGGAGACGGTCAGCCGCCCCGAGAGGTCCTCCGGCGGACGGGGCGTGATGTAGTTGATCACGCCGCCGATGGTCTGCGGGCCGAAGGCAACCTGGCCGGCGCCCTTCAGCACTTCGATGCGCTCGAAGCGCTCCACCGGCGGGTGATAGTAGGTGGCGTTGTCGCCATAGGGCGCGTAGGCCAGCGGCACGCCGTCCTCGAGGAGCAGGACCTTGGTGGACCGCGTCGGGTTCAGGCCGCGGATGCCGATGTTCGGCCGCAGGCCCATGCCCTCCTCGTCGCGCGCGTAGACGCCCGGCACCTTGCGCAGGGCCTCGTTGATGGTGAACACGCGCGCGTTCTCGAGCAGGTCGCGGTCGAGGATCTCGCCGGAGCCGGCGATCTTGTCGAGGTTCTCGCGGGTGCCGATGACCACCACCTCGGCCAGCGTGCGGGCGGCGCCGAGCTCGGGAGAGGTAGTGGTGGCGGCGGCGTCGTCGGCGACCGGGGCGGGATCCGGGCTGTCGGCCCGGGCGGCGGAGGTGGCGAGGATCGTGCAGACGGCAGCGGCGAGCAGCCGGCGATGAGTGGACATACAACTCCCCAAGGTTGGCGGCGGCAGGATAGGGCCGTCGGCCTTGGGAAGTCAATGAGAATCATTCTTATTCGTATTATTACTTATCGATGACCTAGGGCATCCCAATGGGCTCAGGCACGGCCACCGCTGGCCGGCCGTCGCCCCTGCCGCCGCCGCCTCCTGCAATCCCGGGCCAAGGTCGCGATACGCGGAAAAACCACTGCCGACCCGCGGGGTCAGTCTGCTAGCGTAGCGACCAACGGATGCTGTTCATTCCGGAGTGACTCATGTCGACCTCCAGCGCAACGTCGCGTCCTGCGGCGGGGGAATCTGTTGCGGTCACGCCGGGGCCGGCACTCGCCAACCCCCTGCGCACGCGCGCCGCCTGGGACTCCGCGCGCGAGGCCTGTCGCGGCGATCCCGGCGCCTACCACGGCGCCATCGCGAAGCGCGAGATCCACTGGTTCGACGCCTCGCTCGGCGCCCAGGGCGCGTGGATCCGCTACGACGATGCCGCGCGCGCGTGGACCGGCTTCGATGCCGCCAGCGGGGCCGCGGTCCGCGCGCCCTACGCCGAGCCGCACGAGCCCTGGGCGCGGGCCTTCGACGATTCCGAGGCGCCGTTCTACCGCTGGTTCGGCGGCGGGCTCACCAACGCCTGCTTCAACGAGATCGACCGCCACGTGCTCGCCGGCCACGGCGAGGAGGCGGCGATCATCTTCGAGGGCGACCGCTGGGACCAGTCGCTCGACGGCGGCCGCGGCGGGCCGGTCGTGTCCTACGCCATCAGTCGCAAGCGCCTGCTGCTCGAGACGGCGAAGTGCGCGCTGGCGCTGCGGCAGCTCGGCCTCGCCGCGGGCGACCGCGTCGCGATCAACATGCCGAACATCCCCGAGCAGGTGTTCTGGACGGAAGCCTGCAAGCGCCTCGGCATCGTCTACACGCCGGTGTTCGGCGGCTTCTCCGACAAGACGCTCTCGGACCGCATCCACGACGCGGGCGCGCGCATCGTGATCACCGCCGACGGTGGCCTGCGCAACGCGCAGGTCGTGCCGTTCAAGGAGGTCTACACCGACCCGGCGCTCGACGGCTACGTGCCGGCCGAGGTCGCCGTCGCGCGCGTCGCGGCAGCGCTCGAGGACCTGGCGCGCGAGGGCCTCGAGCTCCCGGCCGGCGCGGCGAACGACATCCTCGCGGCCGCGCGCAAGGCGGTCGCGGGCGAGATCACCCTCGACCGCTCCGACGTCATGCGCGGCATCGGCGGCGCGCTCGAGGCAATCCCGGGCCTGCCGCCGGCGGATGCGAGCCGCATCCGCACGGCCATCGCCTCCGCGCTCGTCACCACGCCGCCGCGCGTGGAGGCGGTCGTCGTCGTGCGCCACACCGGCCAGGCCGACCTGTCCTGGCGCGTCGAGCGCGACCGCTGGGCCCACGAGCTGACCGACGCCGCGCTCGCCGAAATCCACGCGCGCGCCCGCGCGGCCGGCGCGCGGCTGCCGGAGGCGGACAGCGCCACGGCCCGGGCGCTTGCCGACGACCTGCTCGCCCTGCCGGATGCCGAGTTCGTGGCGGCCGTCTGGGCGAGCTGCCCGCCGGTGCCGCTCGATGCCGAGTTCCCCCTCTTCTTCATCTACACCTCCGGCTCCACCGGCAAGCCCAAGGGTGTGGTGCACGTGCACGGCGGCTACGTCGCCGGCGTGGCGCACTCGATGAAGGTCGCCTTCGACGCCATGGCCGGCGACGTGATCTACGTGGTCGCCGACCCGGGCTGGATCACCGGCCAGAGCTACATGATCTGCGGCGCGCTCGCCGCGCGCGTGACCACCGTCATCGCCGAGGGCGCGCCCGTGTTCCCGAGCGCGGGGCGCTTCGCGAGCATCATCGAGCGCTACGGCGTCAAGATCTTCAAGGCCGGCGTGACCTTCCTCAAGACCGTCATGACCGACCCGCAGAACGTCGCCGACGTGCGCGAGTACTCGATGGCTTCGCTGCGCGTCGCGACCTTCTGCGCCGAGCCGACATCGCCCGCCGTGCAGCATTTCGGCATGGAACTCGTCACGCCCTGGTACATCAACTCCTACTGGGCGACCGAGCACGGCGGCATCGTCTGGACGCACTTCTTCGGCAACGGCGATTTCCCGCTGCGGGCCGATGCGCACACCTACCCGCTGCCCTGGGTGCTCGGCGAGGTGTGGGTGCCCGACAGCGAGCCCGACGCCTCCGGCCGCGTCGTGCCGCGCGTCGCCGCGGTGGGCGAGAAGGGCGAGATCGTCATCGAGTCGCCGTATCCCTACCTCTGCCGCACCATCTGGGGCGACGCGGCGAGCTTCCGCGTCGACGGCAGCCGCGTCGCGGCCGGCTGGAAGGGCGATTTCGAGCGCTACGCGAAGACCTACTGGACCCGCTGGGAGGGCCGGCTCGCCTACACGCAGGGCGACTTCGCGGTGAAGTACGACGACGGCGGCTACTCGCTGCACGGCCGCTCCGACGACGTGATCAACGTCTCCGGCCACCGCCTCGGCACCGAGGAGATCGAAGGCGCGATCCTCAGGGACAAGCAGCTCTACCCCGACTCGCCCGTGGGCAACGTGGTGGTCGTCGGCGCGCCGCACGCGCAGAAGGGCCTCACGCCGCTCGCCTTCGTGAAGCCCGCGCCGGGCAGGCGCCTGACGAGCGACGACCGCCGCCGCCTCATCGAGCTGGTGCGCCAGGAGAAGGGCGCGACCGCGGTGCCCGAGGACTTCATCGAGGTCGCGCAGTTCCCCGAGACTCGCAGCGGCAAGTACATGCGCCGCATGGTGCGCGCGCTGGTCGAGGGCGCCGACGTCGGCGACACCTCGACGCTCAGGAACCCCGAGTCCATCCCGCAGCTCGAGAAGGCCATCGCCGAATGGCTGGCCCGCCAGAAGGTCGCCGACGAGCAGCGCATCTTCGAGGACTACCGCTACTTCCGCATCCAGTACCACGCGCTGGCGCCGGGGCAGCGCGTCGCGCTCGTCACCGTCAGCAACCCGCCGGTCAACGCGCTGAACGAGCGCTCCCTCGACGAGCTCAACATCGTCGTGGACCACCTCGCGCGGCGCGAGGACGTGAAGGCGGTGGTCTTCACCGGCGCGGGCTCGGCCTCGTTCGTCGCCGGCGCGGACATCCGCCAGCTGCTCGAGGACGTCCACAGCCTCGACGAGGCGCTGCCGCTGCCGAACAACGCGCACCTCGCCTTCCGCAAGATCGAGGCGATGGACAAGCCGGCGATCGCGGCGATCAACGGCGTGGCCCTCGGCGGCGGCATGGAGTTCGCGATGGCCTGCCACCTGCGCCTCGCCGAGCCCACCGCCACCTTCGGCCAGCCGGAAGTACGCCTGAACCTCCTGCCGGGCTACGGCGGCACGCAGCGCCTGCCGCGGCTGCTGGCGGCCGCGGGCCATTCGCAGCCGCTGGTGCGGGCGCTCGAGTTCGTGCTGGGAGGCCGGACTTACACCGCCGACGAGGTGCAGGCCGACGGCCTGCTGCACGGCGTGGCGACCGACGCCGAGGACGTGGTCTCCCTGGCGCTGCGGCTCGCCGCCGACTACGTCCGCCACCCGAAGGGCGACGGCGTGGTCGCGCAGGGTTTCGCCGCGCGCCGGGCGCTCGCCGCCGCGTGGCGCGGGCCGGGCGAGGGCGCCTTCGAGGCGGCGCTCGCCGATCCCGAGGCGAAGCGCCTGCTCGCGCAGGCGGAGCAGGTCGGTCGCGCGGCGACCGCCGCGCGCATCCTCGATGCGCTGAGGACCGGCTGGACGCAGGGCGTGGCCGCGGGCCTCGAGCGCGAGGCGCGCCTGTTCGCCGAGGCGATCGTCGACCCGGACGGCGGCAAGGCCGGCATCCAGGCCTTCTTCGACAAGCGGAGCGCGCCGCTGCCGACGCGCCGGCGCGAGGCTCTCGCGCCGGCCGCGCTCGAGGCAAAGGGCGAGCTGCTGCCGGTCGGCGCGCCTTTCTGGCCGGGCTTCACGCCCATCCCGAAGTGGCAGTACGGGCACGCGGTGGTGCGCCACCCGGCGACCGGCGCGCCGGACCACGGCCTGCCGAAGGACGTCGAGCGCGAGATCGTGGTGCCGGTGGACGAGCCGGGCCCGAACGAGGCGCTCGTCTACGTCCTCACCTCCGAGGTCAACTTCAACGACATCTGGGCGATCACGGGCATCCCGGTCTCGCCCTTCGACAACCACGACCTCGACTGGCAGGTGACGGGCTCCGGCGGCGCGGGCCTCGTCGCGGCGCTCGGCAGCGAGCTGAAGCGCGAGGGCCGGCTCAGGCTCGGCGACCTCGTCACCATCTACAGCGGCCAGAGCGACCTGCTCTCGCCCTACGCCGGCCAGGACCCGATGTACGCCGGCTTCAACATCCAGGGCTACCAGACCGATACCGGCAGCCACCAGCAGTTCCTGCGCGTGCAGGGCCCGCAGCTGCACCCGCTGCCGCCCGACCTCACGCTCGAGCAGGCCGGCTCCTACGTGCTGAACCTCGGCACCATCACCCGCGCGCTGTTCACCACGCTCGCGATCGAGCCGCGGCGCACGATCTTCGTCGAGGGCGCGGCGACCGGCACGGGCCTCGAGGCGCTGAAGGGCGCGGCGAAGAGCGGGCTTGCCGCGGTCGGCCTCGTCTCGAGCCCGGCGCGCGCCGAATTCGTCAAGACCCAGGGCGCGGTCGGCGCGATCGACCGCAAGGATCCGCGCTGGGCGAAGGCCTTCACGCCGGTCCCCGCCGGTCCCGAGGCCATCGCCGCCTGGGTGAAGGCCGGCGAGCCCATCCTCGAGGCCTTCCGGGCGCAGGCGGGCGGCCGGCTCGCCGACTACGCGGTGTCGCACGCGGGCCAGGAGTCCTTCCCGCGTTCCTTCCAGCTTCTCGCCGAGGGCGGAGCGCTCACCTTCTACGGCGCCACGAGCGGCTACTGGTTCTCCTTCGTCGGCAAGCCCGGCAGCGCATCGCCCGAGGAGATGCTGCGCCGCGCGCGGCTGACGGGCGGCGAGGCGGTGCTGCTCTACTACGGCGTGGGCGAGGCCGGACGCGGCGGTGGCGCGGGCGGCCTGCTCGACCCGGTGGGACTCGAGGCCATCGAGGCCGTGCGCGCCATGGGCGCGCGGCTCGTCGTGGCCACGGCCACCGATGCGCAGCGCGAGTTCGTCCAGTCGCTCGGCTTCGGCGACGCCGTGCGCGGCGTGGTCTCGCTCGAGGACCTCAAGCGCCGCGAGGGCGCGGACTTCGAGTGGCCGGATGCACTGCCCGCGATGCCGGACGCGAAGAGCGAGACCGAGGCCTTCAAGGAGGCCGTGCGCCGCTACCAGGACCGGACGATGAAGCCCTTCGGCGGCGCGATCGGCCGCTACCTGCGCTCGGCGGACAACCCGCGCGGGTACCCTGACCTCGTCATCGAGCGCGCCGGCCACGACGCGCTCGCCGCGAGCACCTCGCTCGTGAAACCACACACCGGCCGGGTCGTGTACTGCGAGGATCTCGAGGGCCGGCGCTACACGTTCTACGCGCCGCAGGTGTGGATGCGACAGCGCCGGATCCTCATGCCGACCGCCACCATCAAGGGCACGCACCTGTGCAACGCCTTCGAGGTGACGCGCATGAACGACATGATCGCGGCGGGCCAGCTCGAGGTCTCGCCGCCGACGGTCGTGCCGTGGAAGGAGCTGCCGGCCGCGCACCAGTCCATGTGGGACAACACCCACGCCGGCGCCAACTACGTGCTGAACCACGCGCTGCCCCGCACGGGGCTCAAGAGCCGTGACGAGCTTTTCCAGGAATGGGCCGCCCGCAGCGACGGAGAAGGGACGCCATGACGACGCAGAAGAAGACGCGCGCGAAGTCGACCACGCAGCCCGGCCGGCTGGCCGGCAAGGTGGCCATGATCACGGGTGCCGGAGGCAACTTCGGCGAGACGCTGGTGCGACGCTACCTCGAGGAGGGCGCGCACGTCGTCATGGTGGGGCGCAACCGCGGCAAGCTCGAGGCCACGCTCGAACGCGTCCGCGGCCAGGTGGGCAAGGCGGCCGACGCCGCCTTCATCCTGCCCTTCGACGCCGCCGATCCCGGCCAGGCGCGCCTCGGCATCGAGACCGTCATCGAGAAGTACGGCAGGCTCGACGTGCTGCTCAACAACGCCGGCTCGACCGGCCCCAAGACGCCGCTCGGCCAGGCGCCCCTCACGCGCGAGGAGGTCGAGGCCCTGCGCGCCGCGGGCGCGAACGACACCGAGACCGTGCGCGAGGCCGTCTCGAACCTCTTCGGCCTCACCTGGAACATGTGCCGCGCCGCTGCGCCGCACATGAAGCCGGGCTCGAGCATCATCAACGTCTCGACCATCTTCTCGCGCACCCGCTACTACGGCCGCGCGCCCTACGTGGTGCCGAAGGCGGCCCTGAACACGTTCTCGCGCCACCTCGCGCTGCAGCTTGGCCCGAAGGGCATCCGCGTCAACGTCATCTACCCGGGGCCCATCGAGAGCGAGCGCATCCACAACGTGTTCGCGGCGATGGACAAGCTCAAGAAGGTCGAGCACGGCACCACCGCGAACGACTTCCTCGGCACCATGGCGCTGTCCATCGAGAAGCCCGACGGCACGGTCGCGCCCTCCTATCCGACGATCGAAGACGTTGCGGCGGCGGCGGTGTTCCTCGGCAGCGACGAGTCCCGGGCCTTCGCCGCCCAGAACTTCGAGGTCACGAACGGCATGCAGGTGTGGCAGGAGTCGCGCTCCACCTTCACCGCCCGGCCCGAGCTTCGCACCCTCGACGGGAGCGGCGTGACCGTGCTGGTCGCGGCCGGCGACCAGGTCGCCGATGCGCTCGAGATCGCCCGCGTGCAGGCGGCCACCGGCGCGCACGTGCTGCTCGGCCTCGGCTCGGAGGAGGGTGTGCGCGCCGCGCTGGCGGCGCTCTCCCGCGACGGCCACGACGCCAACATCGAGCCGGTGCTGTTCGACCGCAGCCGCGCCGGCACGCTCGCCGACGTGCTCTCCGCCTCGCGCGCCCAGGCCTCGCGGTCCCACGGGCCGCTGCACGGCGCCGTCGTGCTTCCGGCCTACGGGGCCTACCGCTTCCGCGAGCCGCTGTGCGAGGTGAGCGACACCGACGTCGACAACTTCCTCACGACCGAGCTGTGCGGCGCGATCTCCGTCGCCCGCGAGCTGACCCGCTTCTGGCAGTCCACGGCGCCGAGGAATTCCGCGCCGCGCGCGGTGTTCGTGAGCAACGGCGACGACGGCGCCGGCAACGTCTACGCCGACATCCTGCGCGCCGCGATCGAGGAGCTGATCCGCATCTGGCGCGACGAGAGCGAGGTGCAGGTGCGCGGGGGCGACCGCGCCGCCACCGAGTGGTCCAACCAGATCCTGCGCTGGTCGAACCCCGAGGACGAGTCGCTGCCCTTCGCGGCGGGCCAGGCGGCGCGCCTGCTGTTCCTCAAGCGGCGCATCCCGCAGATATGCCTGTACGTGCCCGTGAGCATCGCCGAGGCCACCGGCTCGCAGCGTTCCGTGCTCGGCTGGATCGAGTCCCTGATGGGGCTGCACCTCGGCAAGTGCGTGCTGATCACCGGCGGCTCGGCCGGCATCGGCGGCCAGCTGGCGCGGCTCCTGGCCATCGGCGGCGCGAAGGTCATGATGACGGCGCGAGGCACCGAGGCGCTCGAGCAGCAGCGCGCGGCCATCATCCGCGAGCTGGAGGGCATCGGCTACTACCAGCCGCAGGACCGCGTGCACATCCTCGGTGACATCGACGTCGGGGACGAGCGGTCGCTGCGGCGCGCGCTCGAGGCGACCTACGCCGCGTTCGGTCGCGTGGACTACCTGATCAACAACGCGGGCGTCGCCGGCGCCGAGCAGATGGTCGTGGACATGGAGGCCGACGACTGGCGCGCGACGCTCGAGGCCAACCTCAACTCGAACTACTCGCTGATCGAGAAGGTCGTGCCGCGGATGAAGGCGCAGGGCTCGGGCTACATCCTGAACGTCAGCTCCTACTTCGGCGGCGAGAAGTACATCGCCGTGCCGTACCCGAACCGCGCGGACTACGCGGTCTCCAAGGCCGGCCAGCGCGCGCTCGTGGAGAACCTCGCCCGCTTCGTCGGCCCGGAGATCCAGATCAACGCCATCGCGCCGGGGCCGGTCGAGGGCCAGCGGCTCAAGGGCAAGGGCGGCAAGGCTGGGCTGTTCGACCGCCGCGCGAAGCTGATCGCCAACAACAAGCGGCTGAACCAGCTGCACGGCGCGATCATGAAGTCGCTCGAGGCCGGCGCCGCGATGGACGACGTGTTCGACTCGCTCGCCGCGAACGACGTGGGCCTGCTCGCGCACTCGACCGCCGCGCCCGAGCCGCTCCGGAAGCTCGCCGGGCGCATCGTCGCCGAGGGCGGCGGCGACGACGAAGAGCGCGACTTCTCCTGCCAGCGCTTCCTGATGACGCGCGCGATGGCCCTGAAGCTCGTCGCGCGGCTCAGGAACGGCTGCATGTTCGCCGGCGAGCCGGAGCACGCGCGCGCGATCGCCTGGGTCGCGTCGCTGCCCGAGCCGCCGGAACCCTTCCTCGACCCCGCCGGCTGGCAGGCCGAGGCCGAGAAGATCCGCAAGGGCGTGCTCGGCATGCTGCACCTGAAGCGCATGCCGACCGAGACCGACGTCGCGCTCGCCACCGTGTTCTTCATGGCGGACCGCGCGATCTCCTGCACCAGGAACGGACCATCACCGAGCGCGAGCTCTTCGGTTCCGCCAAGCAGGAGCGCGTGGACCGCATGGAGGGCGAGACCGTCTGGATCATCGGCGAGCACATGGCCGAGCCGATCGCCGCCGCCGCGCGGCTGTTCCTGGCCGAGGCGCACGTCGGCAGCATCATGATGCTCACGCGCAGCGCCGGGGCGGGCGAGGCGATCAAGGCGGCGCTCGGCCGCGCGCTCGGCCACGATCGCGTGAACTACATGACGGTGGACGGCGACCTCGAGGCCGGCCTCGACGCCGCCTACCGCGCCGGCGGCAAGCCGGCCGCGGTGGTCTCGATGCCGTTTGCGCCCATCCCGCCGGCGCTCTTCGGCATCGACGGCCGCGATCACCTCGACGCGACCGGCTTCGCCGACCTCGTCGAGGCCAACCTCACGCACCACTTCCGCGTGGCGCGCAAGGTGTCGCTGTTCAAGGGCACGCGCCTCATCCTGGTCTCGCCCGACGTCCCGGTCGGCGGCACGCTCGCGCAATTCGCCATGGCGAACTTCGTGAAGACCACGCTGCACGCCTTCACGGCGACGCTCGGCGTGGAGAACGAGCGCCTCTATGCCGGCGTGCCGGTGAACCAGGTGAACCTCACCCGGCGGATGCGCAGCGAGGAGCCGCGCGACGCCGCCGAGCAGGCCGAGGAATACCGCCGCTTCGCGAACGCCGTGCTGCTCGCCGCCGCGCCCATCGTCGAGGCGGAGGAGAGCCGCTACCGCTCCCGCATCTACCGGGGCCTCGCGATCACCGTCTGAGGCGCCCGCCCGGGACCCTGCCTGCCAGTCGGATACGCGGCCCGATTTCCCCAGATTGGTGGAAATCGGGCCGCGTACCCGATTTGACCCCCCCCGTTCGCATGGGTCCCGGGAACCATTCCCGCCGGCGGCAGTCCGACCCGTACTTGCGCGAAGCAAGTCCTGAATCATTATTCACATATTTTCCTTCCTGGAGGATGCATGACCCGCCTTTCGCTGCTCGCGGCGACCGCCCTGATGGCCGTGTCCGCCCCGGTTTTCGCGGACAACCACGGCGCCGCCGTGGTCAACAACAACGTGACCCTGGCCGAGGTCGAGGCCGCCCAGAAGGCCTGGGGCGCCGCCCTGGTGCAGATCGCGACCGACTTCAAGGCCGGCGGCCGCGACAAGGCCACCGCCACGGCGTCGGCCGTGCTCGACGCGGCCTACGGCTACGCCCACGGCGCGGTGCTGTTCAAGCCGACGCTCACCTCGGGCGACCAGACCTTCCGCATCACCCGTGAAGGCGCGCTCGCGTACTTCGTCGGCGGCAACCCGAAGTTTCCCAAGGACGGCGGCTTCGCGCTGAACGGCTGGAGCGCCTACGAGATCAAGAACGCCGCCGTCTACATCAACGGCGACATGGCGATCACCACGGGCAATGTGATCCTGACCAACGACAAGGGCCAGAAGACCACGGTGGACAAGACCTGGGGCTTCCGCAAGGGCGACGACGGCAAGCTGCGCATCGTCCTGCACCACTCCTCGCTGCCCTACGGCGGCTGAGGCCGGGCCCGTGACGCGTGGCCCGGCGGACGCCGGGCCATGCGGGGTTTTCCGCGATTGCCCGCCGCGGCGGGCGACCGCAGGCTAGCGGGGCCATGGAAGGCCCCGCCGCCCCATCCGCCACGCTGCCCCTCGACGACGCTGCCGCGACGGCCCTCGAGCGCGCGCTCGCACGCTGGGGCCGCGAGCCCGTGCGGCTCCTGCAGGTGCTGCGCGAGGTGCAGGAGGCGCTCGGCTGGCTGCCGCCGCCGGCGCTGACCGCGGTCTCCCGCGCCCTCGGGGTGCCGCTCGCCCAGGTGCGCGGCGTAGTGGCCTTCTATTCCTTCCTCCACGCCGAGCCGCGCGGCGAGTATCGCCTGCTTTTCTCCGACGACGTGCCTGACCGCATGGCCGGCTCGGGCCAGCGGCTCGCCGAGATGTGCGAGCGCCTCTGGCTCGAGCCCGGCAAGCTCTCCGAAGACGGCCTCGTCAGCGTCGAGCGCACGCCGGCGCTGGGGCTGTGCGACCAGGCGCCGGCGCTGCTGGTGAACGGCCGGCCGGTCACGCGGCTCACCGCGGCGCGCGCCGGGCAGGTCTGCGAGCTCGTCCTGGCGCGCGTGCCGCTCGAGGCGTGGCCGGCGGACCTCTTCGAGGTCGAGGACCACGTCCGCCGCCGCGACGTGCTGCTTGGCGACGATACCCGCCCGGGAGAGGCACTCGACGCCGCGTTCGCGCGCGGCGACGCCGCCGGCCTCGGGCCGCAGTCGCTGCTCGACGAGATCAAGGCTGCGCGCCTGCTCGGCCGCGGCGGCGCGGGCTTCACCACGGGCGTGAAGTGGGAGAGCTGCAGCCGCCAGCCCGTCACGCCGCGCGTCGTGGTGTGCAATGCCGACGAGGGCGAACCCGGCACGTTCAAGGACCGCCTGCTGCTGCGCCGCCACTTCGACCTCGTCGTCGAGGGCATGACCCTCGCCGCCTGGGCCATCGGCGCCACGCTCGGCTTCGTCTACCTGCGCGGCGAGTACCGCTGGCTGCTCGACTCGCTCGAGGCCACGCTGGCGCGCCGCCGCGAGGCGGGGCTCCTCGGCCGCTCGATCCGCGGCCGGCCCGGTTTCGACTTCGACATCGAGATCCACGTCGGTGCCGGCAGCTACGTCTGCGGCGAGGCCTCGGCGCTGGTCGAGTCGCTCGAGGGCAAGCGCGGCATCCCGAGGAACCGCCCGCCGCGCCTCGCCGAGGTCGGCTACCGGGGCCTGCCGACCATCGTCAACAACGTCGAGAGCTACTGCGCCGCCGCGCTCATCGCGCGCCACGGCGCGGATTGGTTCAAGTCCCGCGGCACGGCGCGGTCCTCCGGCACCAAGCTGCTGTCCGTCTCCGGCGACTGCGCGCGCCCCGGCATCTACGAGTATCCCTTCGGCGTGGCCGTGCGCGAGGTGCTCGCCGATTGCGGGGGGGAGGGCGCCATCGCGGTGCAGGCCGGCGGCCCCTCCGGTGCCTGCCTCGGCCAGGACGAGTTCGGGCGGCGCGTCGCCTTCGAGGACATCGAGACCGGCGGCGCGCTCGTCGTCTTCGGCCCCGAGCGCGACATGTTCGAGGTGGCGCGCCACTACGCGCACTTCTTCGCCGAGGAGAGCTGCGGCTTCTGCACGCCCTGCCGCGTCGGCACCTCGCTCCTGAAGACGCTGGTGGACAAGGTCGCCGAGGGCAAGGGCACGCCGCGCGACCTTGCCGAGATCGAGCGGCTCGGCGGCGTGCTTCGCACCGCGAGCCACTGCGGCCTCGGCGAGTCGGCGCCGCGGCCGCTCATCGACACGCTGCGCCGCTTCCGTCCCGCCTGGGAGCGCCGCCTCGGCTCGTCCTCGATGGAACCCTCCTTCGATCTCGATGGCGCGCTCGCCCGCGCGCGGCGGATGACCGGGCGGGACGACGAGGGGGCGCACCTGCCGCCGTAGGGGTCGCGGCTCTCGCAGCGGCCCGGCCGGCAACGGTCGCGAAAGCAGGATGGGATTTTCCGGTATTTCGGGCAGGGTCCCCCGGGTGCAGGCTGTGTGGGCCGGGCGGCCGGCCAATGGGCAGCCCAGCAAGGACGCCGTGTCAGAGTCCCCCGCCGACCTCGAACCGAAGATCCGCCGCATCGTCACGCGCTGGGGCCACGAGCCCACCGCGCTGCTGCAGGTGCTGCGCGAGGTTCAGGACGACCTTGGCTGGCTGCCGAAGCCGGCGCTATCGCTCGTGGCGCGCCTGCTGCGCCAGCCCTACTCGCGGGTCGCGGGCGTGGCGAGCTACTACGCGTTCCTCTGCACCGAGCCTAGGGGCCTTTACCGCGTCCTCTTCTCCGACAACGTCACCGACCGCATGGCCGGCAGCGAGCGGCTGCTCGAGTCGCTCTGCCACCGCCTGTGGGTCGAGCCCGGCAAGGTCTCCGAGGACGGCCTCGTCTTCGTCGACCGAAGCTCCTGCACGGGGATGTGCGACCAGGGCCCCGCGATGCTCGTGAACGGCCGCGCCATCCCGCGCCTCGACGAGGCCCGCATCGAGCGCATCTTCGAACTCATCACCAGCCGCGTCCCGGTGCCCGACTGGCCGTCGGGACTGTTCGTCGTCGAGAACAACGTCCAGCGCGCCGACGTCCTGCTCGGCCATGGCCTCGAGCCCGGCGATCCCATTCGCGCCGCGCTGCAGCGCGGCACCCGCGGCTGGTCGGAGCGGCCGGCGAACGAGCGCTCCTGGCGCGAGGCCTACGTCGGCGCGGCGCTCGGGCCCGTCGCGACGCTCGAGGAGATCAAGCGCTCGAACCTGCGCGGCCGCGGCGGCGCGGGCTTCACCACCGGCATCAAGTGGGAGGCCTGCCGCCACGCAACGGGCACGGCCCGCTACGTGGTCTGCAACGCGGACGAGGGCGAGCCCGGCACCTTCAAGGACCGCGTGCTGCTCACGAGCCACGCCGACCTCGTCTTCGACGGCATGACGGTCGCCGCCTACTGCGTCGGCGCGAGCCGGGGGTTCCTGTACCTGCGCGGCGAGTACCGCTACCTGCTCGAGCCGCTCGAGGCCGTCCTCGAGCGCCGGCGCCGGGACAAGCTCCTCGGCGAGGGCATCTGCAACCAGCCCGGCTTCGACTTCGACATCACGATCCACGTCGGCGCCGGCAGCTATGTCTGCGGCGAGGAGTCCGCGCTCATCGAGTCGCTCGAGGGCAAGCGCGGCGTGCCGCGCAACCGCCCGCCGTACCCGGTGACGAATGGCTACCTCGGCCAGCCGACGATCGTGAACAACGTCGAGACCCTGGCCGCCGCGGCGCTCATCGCCGTCAGGGGCGGGGAGTGGTACCGCGGCATCGGCACGCTCAAGTCCTCCGGCACCAAGATCCTGTCCGTGTCCGGGGACGTGGCGCGGCCCGGCCTGTACGAGTACCCGTTCGGCGTCCCGGTGCAGCAGGTGCTCGACGACGCCGGCGCGCGCGCCACGCAGGCCGTGCAGATCAGCGGCCCGTCGGGCATCTGCATCGGCTCGGCCGAGTTCGGCCGGCGCATCGCCTTCGAGGACCTGCCGACGCGAGCCGCGACATGTTCGACGTCGCGGCCGCCTACATCCGCTTCTTTGCGCACGAGAGCTGCGGCTTCTGCACGCCCTGCCGCGTGGGTACCTCCATGCTCATGCAGGCCATGGAGAAGATCCGCGCCGGCAACGGCACCCAGCACGAGCTCAACGAGATCGACCGCCTGAACAAGGTCCTGATGATGTCCGCCCACTGCGGCCTCGGCCACACCGCCTGCAACCCGATCCTCGACACGCTGAAGCGATTCCGGCCGGCCTACGAGCGCAAGCTGCGCTCGCTCGAGTTCACGCCTGCCTTCGACCTCGACGGCGCGCTCGCCCGCGCGCGGCAGATGACCGGCCGCGACGACCCCGGCGCGCACCTGGAGACCCACCCGTGAGCGCCCGCCCGACCTTCCTGCTCGACGGCGTCGAGGTGCCCTTCGATCCCGGCCAGTCGGTGATGCAGGCCGCGCTCGCCGCCGGCCGCCACATCCCGCACCTGTGCTACCACCCCGAGTTCAAGCCGCACGGCAGCTGCAAGGTCTGCACCGCGCGCGTCGACGGGCGGATGATGACCTCGTGCACCGTGCCGGCCGAGATGGCGACCGAGGTCGAGAGCGACACCGAGGAGCTGAACGACCTGCGCCGCACGCTGGTGCAGATGCTCTTCGCCGAGGGCAACCACTTCTGCCCGTCCTGCGAGCAGAGCGGCAACTGCCTGCTGCAGGCGCTCGGCTACGACCTCGGCGTCATGACCGCCGGCTTCCGGCACCTGTTCCCGGACCGGCCGGTGGACGCGAGCCATCCGGAGATCCTGCTCGACTTCAACCGCTGCATCCTCTGCGAGCTGTGCGTGCGCGCCTCGCGCGAGGTGGACGGCAAGGACGTCTTCGCGCTCGCCGGCCGCGGCATCGAGAAGCACCTCGTGGTCAACGCCGAGTCCGGCCGCCTCGGCGACACCAACGCCGCCGCCGCTGACAAGGCCATGTCCGTCTGCCCGGTGGGCGTGATCCTGCGGAAGCGCGAGGGCTTCCACGTCCCGATCGGCGAACGGCGCTTCGACAGGTCGCCCGTCAGCGACCAGGCCAGCGACTTCGCGCCGCGCAAGCCGGAGGCGACCCGTGGCTGAACTCGCACGCCCGAAACTCAAGGTCGCCACCGCCTCGCTCGCCGGCTGCTTCGGCTGCCACATGTCGTTCCTCGACATCGACGAGCGGCTGTTCCCGCTGCTCGAGCGCGTGGAGTTCGACCGCTCGCCGCTCACCGACATCAAGCACTGCGGCCCCTGCGACATCGGCATCATCGAGGGCGGCGTGTGCAACGCCGAGAACGTGCACGTGCTCCGGGAGTTCCGCGCGAACTGCAAGATCCTGGTCGCGATCGGCGCCTGCGCGGTGACCGGCGGACTGCCGGCGCAGCGCAACCACCTCGACCTCGGCCTGTGCCTGCAGGAGGTCTACCTCACCGAGCCCTCCCTCGGCCGCGGCCTCATCCCGAACGACCCCGAACTGCCGCTGCCCCTCGACAAGGTGCATCCGCTGCACGAGGTCGTGAAGGTGGACTACTTCATCCCCGGCTGCCCACCCTCGGGCGACGCCATCTGGAAGTTCCTGACCGACCTGATCGAAGGCCGCACGCCGAAGCTCGGCCACGGCCTCATCGCGTACGACTGAGAGGATTCATGAGCCAGTTCCCGCTCGAGAACGCCGCGAAGACCGAAGGCCTGAGGCGCGTGGCCATCGATCCCATCACGCGCGTCGAGGGCCACGGCAAGGTGACCCTGCTCATGGACGAGGACGACCACGTCCAGCAGGCGCGCCTGCACATCGTCGAGTTCCGCGCCTTCGAGAAGTTCATCCAGGGCCGGCCGTACTGGGAAGTGCCGACCTCGCGGCGTCCAAGGCGCTCGATGCGGTGGTCGGCGCGAAGACGCTCACGCCGACGGCCGAGAAGATCCGCCGGCTCATGCACTACGGCCAGATCCTGCAGTCCCACGCGCTGCACTTCTTCCACCTCTCCTCGCCCGACCTGCTCTTCGGGTTCGACTCCGAGGTGGCGAAGCGCAACATCGTGGGTGTCGCCGCCGCGTATCCGGACATCGCGAAGCAGGGCGTCCTGATCCGAAAGTACGGCCAGGAGGTCATCCGCCACACTGCCGGCAAGCGCATCCACGGCACCGGCTCGATCCCCGGCGGCGTGAACAAGAACCTGACGGCCGGCGAGCGCGACGAGCTGCTGAAGGACATCTACCATGTCATCGCCTGGAGCCGCGGCGCCGTGCACCTCGTGCGCCAGCTGTTCGAGCAGCACCTCGAGGCCTGGCGCGAGTTCGCCACGTTCGAGGCGCGGACCCTGAGCCTCGTGCGCCCCGACGGCGCCATGGATCTCTACGACGGCGGCCTGAGGGCCCGCAACGCCGACGGCAGCACCATCTTCGACCACGCCGACTGCGACCGCTACTGGGACCTCATCTCCGAGGAGGTGAAGGCCTGGTCGTACATGAAGTTCCCCTACCTCAAGGCGCTCGGCCACGAGGACGGCTGGTACCGCGTCGGGCCGCTCACGCGCGTGACGCGCTGCGATTTCATCCCCACGCCGCTCGCGGACAAAGAGCGGCGCGAGTTCATGGCCTTCGACGAGGGTCGCATCGCGCGCTCCACGCTCGGGTTCCACTGGGCGCGCATGATCGAGATGCTGCATTCCGCCGAGGTCATCAAGGACCTGCTGCACGACCCGGACATCACCGGCAGCGAGCTGATGGCAGGCGGCAAGCGCGAGGCGCGCGGCGTGGGCGTCATCGAGGCGCCGCGCGGGACGCTCATCCACCACTACCGCGTGGACGAGAACGACCAGGTCGCGCGCGCGAACCTCATCGTGTCGACGACGCACAACAACCACGCCATGAACATCGCCATCCGCGAGGTGGCGCGCAAGTACCTCGACGGCCGCAAGCTGACCGAGGGCCTGCTGAACCACATCGAGGTCGCGGTGCGCGCCTTCGACCCCTGCCTGTCCTGCGCCACGCACGCGCTCGGTCAGATGCCGCTTTCGGTGGAACTCGTGGACGCCGAAGGCAACCAGGTCGATCGGCTCGTGAAGGACTGAAGGTGACCGCCGCGAAGCCTGTCCTGGTGCTCGCCATCGGTAACCCGAGCCGCGGCGACGACGCCATCGGGCCCGCGCTCGCCGCGCGGATCGAGGCGCTCGGGCTGCCGCACGTGGAGGTCATCACCGACTTCCAGCTCGCGCCCGAGCACGCGCTCGATCTCGCTGGCCGGGAAAAGGTGATCTTCGTGGACGCGGGCGAGGGCACGCCTGAGCCCCACGAGCTGCGCCGGGTCGAGGCGAAATCCGACTTCACCTACACCAGCCATGCGATGTCGCCCGAGGCCGTGCTCGCCACCTACGCGCGGGTCACGGGCGAGCCGCCGCCCGAGGCCTGGGTGCTGTGCGTGCGCGGCGAGTCGTTCGAGCTGGGCGAGCCGCTGTCCGCAGCGGCGGCGGCGCGGCTGGAGGCGGCCTCTCGCGAACTGTCGGATTCTTGGCGACTACGACCATAGTCCCCGGGCCCGCTGTTGTCCCGAGCTACTCCCGTGCGTACACCACCCGTCCGCCGACGATCGTGGTCACGACCTGCGCTTCGTGGATCTCCTGCGGGTCCGTCGCGAACAGATCGCGGTCGAGCACCACGAGGTCTGCGAGCTTGCCGGGCGTGAGCGAGCCGCGCTCGTCCTCGAGCCGTACGGCCCAGGCGGCGTCGATGGTGTAGGCGCGAAGCGCCGTCTCGAGGTCCACGCGCTGCTGGGGCAGCCAGCCGCCCGGCGGGTCGCCCTCGACCGTGCGGCGGTTGACCGCGTTGTGCAGGCCGCGCATGGGCGAGAGCGAGATCGAGGCCGGCCAGTCGGAGGAGAACGTGAGCCGTGCGCCTGCGCTTTGCAGCGAGCGCCACGGGAAGGCCCGCGGCAGGCGGGCCTCGCCGACCGCGCGCGACCACACCGCCACGGTCGACGGGTAGGCGTGGATCGGCTGCATGGAGGCGATCACCCCCACCTGCCTGAAGCGCGGCAGGTCGGCGATGCTGATCACCTCGATGTGCTCGACCCGCGGGCGCAGGTCTGGCCGGTCGAGGGTGTCATACGCATCCAGCGCGAGGCGGACGCCCGCATCACCGATCGCGTGCGTCCAGGGCTGGAAGCCGAGCGCCGCGCAGCCCGCGAGCGCCTTCGAATAGGTCTCGCGGTCGAGCGCGAACTGGCCGCGCTCGTCCGGCTTGTCCGAATAGGGCTCGAGCATCGCCGCGGTGTGCGACTCGATCACCCCGTCCACCATGAACTTCACCGCCGGCACCCGCAGCCACGGGCCCGAGTGCTTCTCGCGCAGCGCCTGCCAGGCCGCGCAGGGGTCCGGATCGCGGCCTGCGGACATCGCGAACACCATCCGCGCGGTCAATTCGTCGCCGGCGATCAGCTCTTCGTAGAGCCCCACTTCCTCGACCGACCCCGAGGCGTTGTGCAGCGAGGTGATGCCGAGCCCGGCCGCGGCGCGCAGTCCCTGGCGGATCGCCGCGAGCCGCTCCTCGCGCGTCGTCGCCGGAAGGTGCGACGACACGAGGCGCATCGCGCCCTCCTTGAGCGCGCCCGTCGGTTCGCCGGTCCCGGGGTCCTTCACCAGCTCGCCGAAGCCGGTGAAGGTCGTGCCGCGATCGACGCCCGCCACCTCGAGCGCGCGCGTGTTCGCCCAGGCCGAGTGCCCGTCATAGGCGCGCAGGTAGGCCGGCCGGGAGTCCGTCACCGGGTCGAGCTCCTCGCGCGTCGGCAGCCGCCCGCCCGGGAAGCAGGTGTACTCCCAGCCGCCACCCTGGATCCAGGGCGCGTCCGGGTTCGCCTTCGCCCAGGCCGCGATCCGCGACTGCATCTCCGGTACCGAGCACGCGCCCGTGAGGTCCACCTGCGAGAGGCCCAGCGACCCGCCCGCGAAATGCACGTGCGAGTCGATGAAGCCCGGCAGCACCAGCCGCCCGCCCGCGTCGAGCGTGCGCGCGGGCGACAGCGCGGCGATCTCCTCCGTCGTGCCAACGGCGACGATCACGTCATCGCGCATTGCCACCGCCTCGGCCCAGGGCCGGTCCGAGTCGGCGGTCCAGACGCGGGCGTTCGTGACCGCAAGCGTCGGCGGCGGCTTGGCGAGGGCTGGGGGGGCGAAAGCGAGCAGCACCATGGCGACGGCGAGAGCGCTCGAGACTGGTCGGAACGGCATCGGACAACTTCCCTGGAATGAATCCGCCCCGCTGCGGGTCAGCAGTGCACTCCGCGCAGCATGCCGCGCCCGAATATGCCGCCGCAACTGTTCCGGGGCGCGGCCTTCAGCCGTAGAATCGCGGTCGTCCCCCGGAGAGGGCGTACGCATGCTACAGGGCGACGAGTTGCCGACGATTCCTGCCAGCCGGGTGAGGCTTCGGCCGCTCGCGGATAGTGACGTGCCGGCGCTCTTCGCCGTGTTCTCCGACGAGCAGGTGATGCGCTACTGGAGCACGCTGCCGATGCGCGACATCGCCGAGGCGCGGGCGCTGCTCGACGACATCCGCGCGGGCTTCCAGCAGCGGTCGCTGTTCCAGTGGGGCGTGGCCCGGGTCGGGGACGACCGCGTCGTCGGCACCTGTACGCTGTTCAATCTCGATTCGCGCAACCGTCGCGCGGAGATCGGCTACGCGCTGGCGCGAGACTGCTGGGGGCAGGGCCTCATGAGCGAGGCACTCGGCGCGCTCATTGCGTATGCCTTCGGGCCGCTCGACCTCCTGCGGCTCGAGGCGGACGTCGACCCTCGCAACGGGCCGTCGATCCGTATCGTCGAGAAGCTCGGCTTCGTCCGCGAGGGCCTGCTGCGGGAGCGCTGGCATGTCGGCGGCGAGGCCCAGGACTCCCTGATCCTCGGCCTGTTGCGGCACGAGTGGGAGGCACGGGCAGGGCGGCCGGACGGCGCGTGAGCCTGGCTAGGCCAACTCCAGCACGGCATGCCGCGCGGCGCTGGGCAGGTCGGTCGCAATGAAACGCGCGCCCGGATAGAGCGAGTCCTCGCCGGACTCGTCGACGATCCGGAGTTGGCCCAGCTGTTCGGCAGCCGCGTCGGGCAGGGCAACATGGATTTTGCGCAGCTCGAGCGACGCCTCGTAGCCCTTGTTGTCGACGCAGATGAAGAGGCAGGCTGATGGTTCGGCCATGTCTGCCCCCGCTAGATCAAGCGCTTGATTTTGAACTCGAACCGTCCCACGCCAGTAGCTTCGTACCATCGGTATGCTGCGCCTACCTCTGGACCGGGATCAGCACTTCGTTGCGGCGCATGAACCAGGGCATGAACGGCGGGTTGTAGCGGGCGAGGACCGGCGGGCCGGCGGCGCTGAGCCCGCGCGTGGCCATCGCCTTGCGCAGCTGCTGCTCCATCTCGTCGTAGCGCTCCTGCGTCCAGCGGCCCGAGTAGCGCCAGACGGCGACGCGGGCAGCAGGCACTTCGCGGATCTCGACCTTCGGGTCCGTCGGCACCGGCACGGTCCTGGCCGTGTACTTCGACGGCACGATGAAGGCGACGCGGTAGCTGTCGCCCTCGGCGACCTGCGTCACCGGGGCGGTCATGGCGATCTTCTCGCCCTTCACCTGCGTGACCGGCGTCGTCATGGCGATCTTCTCCTGCGCCTGGTTGCCGCCGCTGATGTAGTCGAACAGGCGCCTGAAGGCGACGTTGCCCGCCTCCGTGAAGCTGGCCTCCACGCGGGTCTCGGCGACGAGGTACGCAGCGTACTCGCGCAGCTCGAAGTCACCGTCCTGCTCGATGACTTGGTAAGCGGGTTCTTCGAGGGCCATGGCAATGGGGCTGGCGAGGAGGGCCAGGCAAAGAGTCACAAGGGGGGCGATGCGGGCGTGCACGATCGTCGGGGCCTCGGCCAAAGGGGCGCGATGGCCCGGTAGACGAGGTTAGCCTACCAGCGCGGCGGGCGCTTCGCTGGCCCGCCAGGATCTCGGGAGGGTCGTGTATCTGGAGAAACTCAGGAGATACACGGACATGGGGAGGATGGTTTCTGCTCATCGAGCCAGTAAGCTCTGCACAGGCCACGGAGTCCGTAATGGACTTTTGTCGAACGATTCTTCGGCTTGAACGTATGCAGCGAGTCAATGCGCTTCGAATGGGACCAGCGAAAGGCGGCAGCTAACCGACGCAAGCATGGCGTCTCGTTTGAGGAGGCCTCCACGGTATTCTCGGACCAGCTCGCCGCGACTGGTGTCGATCCAGACCACCCTGTCGGAGAGCCGCGATGGCTCACGTTCGGCGTATCTGGACGCGGCCGCCTTCCTGTCGTGTCCCACGCTGACGAGGGCGCTATCATCCAGCTCATCAGCGCAAGGCCGGCCACCAGGGCCGAACGGAAGCTCTATGAAGAAGGCTAGCGGATCGCGGGACACGCTGCGTCGCGAGTACAGCCGCAATGACTTCCCCAGCGGCCTGGTCCGCGGCAAGTACGCCAAGCGGGTCGGCGAGGGCACCAACATCGTGCGTCTCGACCCGGAGATTGCCGCCGCGTTTCCCACGAGCAAGGCGGTCAACGAGGCACTCGGCACCATTCTCAAGGCCGCGCGGACCGTTCGACTTGCAGAGGAACGGGGCGGACAGGTGGCCGACGCCGCGACTCAGGCGCGGCGCGGTGTCAGGAAGACAGACTAACTGTCGCTGGATCCGGACCGCGGCACGATTTCTATCTGCGGCGATAGGCCACCCGGCCGGATGCGAACGAGCCGATCCACAGCTCCTCGCCCAACTCGAGCGCCATGGTGATGTTGCTGAACTGCGGGTTCGCCGGCCCGGTGGCAATGACCTCGACCTGCATCGTCGCGGGGTCGATAGCGAGCGCCGTGAACGGGCGCGGGCAGGCTGCGAATTCCTCCAGCGAGAACTCGAGCGAGCGCTCGAACTCGCCGCAGGCGGTGCCGTGCAGGTCGAGCCCCGCGGTGACGAGCCTCCCGTCGGCGCCCATGTGCAGGTTGTCGGGCACGAACCCGAACTCCGCCGTCCTGCGCAGCACCTCGGCGGGATCCGTGTTCGAGTACGCCGTCACGTTGAAGAGCCCGGACGAGGCGACGTAGAACTCCTTGCCGTCCGCCGAGACCTCGATGCCGTTCGCGTAGGGCAGCTGGGTGCCCTGCACCGGCGTCATCGCGGCGTCGCCGGGCGACCAGCGGAACACGCCCCCGGTATCGACGCCCGCCATGGCCTCGGCGATCGGCACGTCCGTCAGCAGCGGGATCGTGACCAGCATCGAGCCATCGGCGAGCGCCGCGACGCTGTTGGCTTCCATGCCCTCCGGCGTCAGCACGCAGCCCGTCCAGGTCAGCGCCGGCGTCTCGCCGCTCGCGTCGACGTCGAAGACCTCGATGGCCTCGCGCCCGCCGTGGCCGACGACGTAGAGCGTCGAGCGCCCGTCGGCGTCGTGACGCAGCGCCAGCCCGTGCGTGACGAAGGCGTTGGGATCCGGGCTGCCGGGGCAGGCGCCGAAGGTCTTCATGTCCTGCACCGCGCGCGGCGCCGCGCCCGGATACAGCGCAGTGAAGCTCTTCGCCTGCCCATCGATCAGGAACAGGCCGCCCGTCGGCGCCAGGCTGCTCGCGATGATCCACCTCGTGCCCGGCAAGTGGACGAGATCCTCCGCGTTCGGGACGCCGCAGACGAACCCGTAGTCGCCGGCGGGCTCGCAGCCTGCTTGCTCGGCCTGCGCGAGCGGAGCCGACAGCGCGACGAGACATGCCGCGGGCAGCAAGCTCCATGTCGACAGCGTGCAGAAGGAGGCATTCATGGTATGGCCTATGGATCGTTGCGATTGCGATGGTGCCTGCCCGGGCCGCATGCGCCAGGCTTCAGGTATCGGACGATAACGGGTCTGGGCGGCGCGGCTCGAGCGCGCCGCTCTGGTAAGCGAGCTCGAGCGCTGCCTTGAGCCAGGCCAGGCGCTGCTCCGGCGTGCGGCGCTCGAAGGACCAGCGGCGCAGCGCCTCGGCATCTTCGAAGGTGCCCCAGGCAACGGGCTCCTGTTCGGGGTCGAAGGCCTTCACGCGTGCAGCACCAGGGCGAGACCGCCGACGAGCACGAATCGAACCAGGCCGGCGGCGAGCAGCGCGAACAGGCCGATGAAATCGGTCGGCATGCTCCATTGTCCCTTCCGGCCCTTCGATATGCCAGCGCGGAGGCAGGTACCGCGCCGCGGCGGGCGGGGAGATCGCCATCAGCCTCGGGGGGCGTGACGGGGAATCCCGACGGTTTGACGAAAGACTGTACGGTCCGTACAGTACGGTGCATGAAAAGATCCGGCAAGCCAGTCTCGCGTGGAGCCGAGGAAGCGCGCCAGCAGCTGCCCGCCATCCTCGACGCAGCCGCGGCGGGCCACACGACGCTTATCACCCGTCGCGGCCGCGAAGTCGCTGCGGTGGTGCCGGCCGCGGCGATCAAACCCGTCAAGCCGGCGTCGCTGGTTGCGCTCGTCGGCAGCGGGCGCGGGTTGTGGGGCAAGGACAGCGGCAAGGCCATCGCCGATCTGCGCGACGAATGGAAGCGCTGAACGCCGACGGGCTTCCGGAGGGCGCCCTGCTGCTGTTGGACAGCGCGCCGATCATTTACACGCTCGAGGGCCACGCACGCTTCGCCGCCCGCTTCGCGCGGATGTTCGAGCGGCACGCGGCCGGCAAGCTGGTGCTGGCGGTCACGACGATCACGATCGCCGAAGTGCTGACTGGCCCGCTCAGGGCCGGCGAGGAGGCGCTTGCGCGGCGCTATCGTGCGGTGCTCGATGCGTGGCAAGTGGTCGATTTCACGAGTGACGTCGCCGAGAGCGCGGCGAGGCTGCGTGGCAAGTACGGCCTGAAGCTTCCCGACGCGATCCAGGCGGCGAGTGCGCTCGCTATCAACGCCGATGCGCTGGTCACCCATGATCGCGACTTCGCCGGGGTCCGTGGCCTGCGTGTGCTCGGCTGAGCGCCGATCTCACGCATACCCGATCCGCACCGCGACGATCACGAACACGCTCGCCAGGCCGAGCAGCGCGAGCATCCACCTGGCGAAGAAGCGCGCCCAGACCAGCCAGTCGAGGCGCGCGGCCCCGAGCACGCCCATCAGCACCGCGGACGTCGGGATGATCAGGTTGGTCAGGCCGTCCCCCAGCTGGAAGGCGAGCACCGCGACCTGGCGGCTGACGCCGAGCAGGTCCCCGAGCGGAGCCATGATCGGCATGGTCAGCGCCGCCTGCCCGGAGCCGGAGGGCACGAGGAAGTTGATCGCCGACTGCACCAGCAGCATGAGCCACGCCGCGAGCGTCGCCGGCAGGCCCTCGAGGCCGTGCGCGAGCGTGTACAGCAGCGTGTTGAGCACGCTTGGCTGCGCCGGGTCGGTGCCGCCGAGCAGCAGCACCAGGCCCTTGGCGAGCGCCACGATCAGCGCCACCGGCAGCATCGTGGCCGCGCCCTCGCGAAAGCCCTCGGCGAGCCGGTTGGCCGGCATGCGCCTGCGGTCGGCGAGCCAGGCGACGAGGCCAGTAGCAACACCCATCGTGAAGAACTGCGCCGCGAGCTCGGGCAGGTAGTAGCCGCGCGTGGTCACACCCCAGATCACCCAGGCCAGCGTCGCCGCCAGCACCAGCAGCACCACGAGGTCGCTGCGGCCCGCGCGGCCCAGGTCGGCGCCCGCGGCCGCGGCGATCGGCGCGGCCGGCCGGTCGCGCTGCTGCGTGAGAGCGTAGCGCAGGGTGAGCAGGGCGCCGAGAGCCGTGAACAGCGTCCACATCGCGATGCGGAAGGGCGCGCCCGAGACCGGGTCCAGTCCGGCCACGCCCTGGGCGACGACGACGCTGAATGGGTTCATCCAGCTGGTCGCGAAGCCGATCTGGGTCGCAACGTAAGTGACCAGCACCACGCAGATCGCATCCAGCCGGATCCGCGCAAACACCGGCAGCAGCAGCAGGATGAAGGGGATCGTCTCCTCGCCCATGCCGAAGATCGCGCCACCGAGCGAGAACATCACGAACAGGCCGGGCACCAGGATCGCCATGCGCCGCTCGTAGCGGCCGACGAACGCGACGATCGTGCGGTCGATCGCGCCGGTCTTCATCAGCACGCCGAAGCTGCCGCCGAGCACCAGCAGGAAGGCCACGAGCCCCACCGCCGATCCCCACTTGTCGCCGGCGACGAGCCCCTCGAACGGCAGGTTGAGCAGGCCCAGCCCGCCGCCTTCGGCGAAGAGCGGCACCGCCCGCGCATCGCCGACCGTCTCGAAGCTGGCGAGGCGCACCGTGACCTGCTTCGACTCCGGCCCGGCCGGCACCACGTCGGTGAAGCGCCCGGGCGCGACGAAGGCCACCACCAGCGCCACTAGCAGCGCCACCGCCGCGAGGATCAGCAGCGTATCCGGCGCGCCCGACCATGCCGGCGGCCGCGCCTGCCCCTGCGGGGGTTGTTGTTCTTGCATTCTGCGCGGTCCCGTTCAACTGGGGCAGTGGCGGATCATGACGTGTGCGCGGGAGGCGCGGAACCCCGGATGCGGGCAGGGCCGTCAGCTCTTGGCCGGGCTGCTAGACTGCCTCCACCGTCCCGGAGGCCGGCATGCGCATCGTTGCAAACGTCCTGCGCGGCCTCGTCGCGATCTCGCACCTCGGCTTTCTCGTGCTCGAGATGTTCTTCTGGGACCATCCGGTCGGTCGCAGGATCTTCTCGATGACGCCGGAGGTGTCCGCCTCCAGCGCTGTGCTGGCCATGAACCAGGGCCTTTACAACGGCTTCCTGGCCGCAGGCCTCGTCTGGGGGCTCTGGTCGCGACGCACCGACGTCAAGTTCTTCTTCCTCGGCTGCGTCATCGTGGCCGGCGTCTTCGGCGCAATGACCGCCAAGGCGACCCTCCTGTTCACGCAGGGGCTGCCTGCGGCCCTGGCGCTGGTGGCTGTTCTCCTGGCGGAGAGGCAGGCGCGGCGTGCAGGCTGAAGGCGCATGGTCCGCCGGCGCGCCGGTTCGCATCGAGGAGGTCCGGATACCCGTGACGGATGCGGTGCTCGCGGGGACGCTGCTCGCCCCGTCACGCGCGGAACGGCGTCCGGGCGTGGTCCTCGTGTCCGGGTCCGGGGCGAACGACCGTGACGAGACGGTCTGCGGCCACACACCGTTCCGGACCCTCGCGGAGGACCTCGTCACCCGCGGCTACGCGGTTCTTCGCTGCGATGACCGGGGTGTCGGCGGCTCGACCGGAAACGCCGGTGAGCAGGACTTCGACGGGGCCGTGGCGGACGTCGTCGCGACCTGCGCGTGGCTCTCGAGGCACCCGGCCGTCGATCCCGACTCGATCGTCCTGCTCGGGCACAGCGAGGGTGGGCTGGTCGCCGCGGCGGCCGGTCCGCAGGTCGCCGCGCGAGCGGTCGTCATGCTGGCCGGGCCAGCGGTTGCGATCGAAGGCATGCTGCACCAGCAGGCGATGGCGATCTCCGCCGAAGGCGGCGCGACGGATGCCCAGATCGATCACGAGCGCCGGATGAACGAGCGCGTGTTCGCGCTGGCCCGGTCGGACGGGGCCGGTGCCGTCGTGGAACCGGAGATCGAGGAAGTGATCAAGGCTCACCTGCGCTCGTGGCCCGGCGCGCCGGCGTGGAGTGAGCATGCGATCGCCGACAACGCGCGGCTGATGGCGAGCGTCGTGAGCGCGCCGGCGTACCGCTCGCTGCTGCGGCAGGATCCAGCCGCCGTCCTCGGGCGCTTCACGGGGCCCATGCTGGCCGTCTACGGCGGCAAGGACACGCAGGTTCCCGGCATGGAAAACGCGAATGCGTTCCGGCAGGCCACCGCCGGGCGCCACGGTGCCGAGGTGCGCCTGTTCCCGGACCACAACCATCTCTTCCAGGTCGCCGGGACCGGCGCGATCTCCGAGTACGAGTCGCTGCCGCCGGGCCCGGATCCGACCGTGCTGCGGGAGATCGCGGACTGGCTGGCCGCGGCGCTCTTTCGGAGGTAGTGCCGGTGTTCGAGTTGCGTCACTGGCGCGCGGCTCGATGCTGGCACCATACTCCCTGCGCCTGTCACTACCGTAGGTAACGACGCGCCATGACCTGCTCCAGGGAGACGCGCCTGCGGGCCGCGACGCCGGTGCTGCCGTCGCTCGACATCGGGCGAACGGTGGCGTTCTACAGCGAGCAGCTCGGCTTCGATGCGGCGCACGTCGCGCCCGACTACGCCATCGTGGATCGGGACACCGTGGAGCTGCATTTCTGGCGCTGCGAGGATCCAGCGCTGCCGAAGGCGTCGGGGTGCCGGGTCGAGGTGACAGGCATCGAGGCGCTGCATGCCCGGTGCGCGGCCTTCGGGATCGTGCACCCGAACGCACCGCTGGCCGAGAAGCCCTGGGGTTCGCGGGAGTTCGCCGTGCTGGACCCGGACGGGAACATCATCACCTTCCACGCGGACGCGGACGACGCGGCCAGCGCGTCGGCCTGAGTCCTGCTGCCCACCGGCAATGCAACTGCAACACCGACACCTTTTCCCGAGGACTTCGGAATGATCAAGTTCCTGCTCTGGCTGCTGTTATTCGTGGTGTGCTGGCCGCTTGCGCTGCTGGCCCTGCTGCTGTGGCCGATCGTGTGGGTCCTGACGCTGCCGTTTCGGCTGGTGGGCATCGCGGTGGAGGGCGTCTTCGCCCTGCTGCGCTCGATCATCCTGCTGCCGGCGCGCGTGCTGGGTGGAAGGCCCGGGGCTGCGAGCTGAGGCCCTAAAGTCCCCTGCAGGCCCAGATTTGCCGATTTGACCGCTCCGGCGCGAAGACACAAGGCAAGGCCAGTCGGACGATGGGCCGCCAAGGAGGTGCTGCCGGGCGCATCATCGACGAGAGGCATTGTCATGACCGCGAAGCCAAAGTCGTCCGTCCGTACTCCACCGGGTACTGGCGCCGTGTTGGAACCCCGTCGCGACTCCCGGCCCTCGTCTTGACGGTGGTGCACATCTGTGCATACTCCGACCCTGGAGTACGAATGGGATCCCGCTAAGGCGGCGGCAAACCTGAAGAGGCATGGAGTGCGATTCCCGGATGCCGTTTTGACTCTGGAAGACCCCGCGGCGTTGACCGTTCGCGATCCCGACGCTGAGGGAGAGTCGCGTTTCGTATGTCTGGGGATGGATCCAGTGGGCCGGGTCCTGGTGACCGTCTTCACGCATAGAGGTAGACGGATACGGATCATCTCCTCGCGCAAAGCCAGTCGCACCGAGCGGCGTGATTACGAGGGCTACCGATGAGGAAGCAGTACGATTTCTCCAATGCAAGGCGAGGCGCAGTGGTTCCGGCTCCTGCCGGCAAGACGCGGATCACCATCCGGCTGGATGACGACGTCATCGACTGGTTCAAGAACCGGGTGGAAGAAGCGGGTGGAGGAAACTACCAGTCGCTGATCAATGCGGCCCTCCGTGAACACATTCGGCACGAACAGGAGCCTCTCGAAAAGACACTCCGACGGGTGCTGCGTGAGGAGCTTCGGAGGACCGGCTAGCGAGGAGATGCAGCCGTCGCGCCGAGCACAAGTTACGCAACCGCAACACGGGCACCATTTGCCGTGAGGCTTTCTGGCGGGGGGGCGCCGCACCAGCGGCACGGCGAGCGGATAGGATGCTGGCGCTGCTGAAGATCGCGCTGACGGTCCTCCTGGTGGGAATGTTCGGTTATGCCATCGTGGCCCTGGGTTCCGGGCGCGTGTACTGCAAGGGCCGCTGGTACGAGCGCGACGCCACGCCCGGCGGCTTCTGGGCCACGATCGTGCTCTACATCGCGGGTCCGCCGGTAATCCTGTACCTGCTGTGGACGGCCCAGTAGTGGGACCAGAATCGGTGCCGGTGCTGCGACTGCATTACGGCCCGGTGGTCCTCCGGGTGCCGCGCTGACCGCCGGTTACGCTACTGCAACACCGGCACCTTTTCCGTCAGGGGGGAATTGAGGGAGTTTACTGCTCGAATCGGTAAAGCCGATGTAAACAGGTAACCTGTCTACAAACGGACCCCTTGCGTAACCCGTTTTCACCCGGGGCCGGCAACCCGCCGCCCGTGCTGATCGCTGCCGGCCTGCCCCAGCTCGTCGACCTGGCCTGGCCGGACCTGGGTGTCCATGAAGACGCGGGCCACCCGGCATCGATTTCGCCGAGTGCCTGCACTCAGGCTGCGCGGCAGCCGCTGGGGCGCTGCCGCTCGTAACCTGCGACCGGATAGGCGAGGGGGTCGCGGGAGTCCGCGTGCTGCGTTGAGACGCCGCCATGCCCCGGCGAGCAGCTGTCGTCAGGCCTTCTGCGCCGCGCCCTTGCGCCGGAAGTACACGTGGTGCTCGTCCCGCATGGACTCCTCGAAGTACTCGGTGGCGCGGATCAGGTCGGACGTGCCGCCAAGCGTGGGGCGGTTAAGATCCGCCGCTGGACTTGAAACATGACCATCGACGAGCGCTCCATGACCTCCTCCAGCACGATCCGCAGCGACGAAGTCGCACGCTTCAACCGCCTCGCCGCCACTTGGTGGAACCGCACCGGCCCCATGCGGCCGCTGCATGTGGTCAACGACCTTCGACTCGGCTACGTGCTCGATCAGATCGCCCAAAGATTCGGACGCCCGGTCGGTGCGCTGGAGGGTTTGCGCATCGCCGACGTCGGCTGCGGCGCCGGGCTGATGTGCGAACCGCTGGCGGCACGCGGCGCGCTGGTGGTCGGCGTCGATGCGGCCGCCAACAACATTGCCGCCGCGCAGCTGCATTCGAAGGCCGCTGGCCTCAACATCGACTACCGGGTCGGCGAGCCGGATGCCGCCCTGCACGACGATGAGTCCTTCGATGTCCTGCTGCTACTGGAGGTGGTTGAACACGTCGACGACGTGCCGGCGTTCGTGCGCGATGCGTTGACGCACCTCGCACCCGGCGGGCTGCTGCTGGCCTCGACGATCAACCGCACGCTGCGCAGCTACCTAGCCGCGATCGTCGGCGCCGAGATGATCTTTCGGGTGCTGCCGCGGGGTACGCACCACTGGGCGCAGCTTGTGCGGCCCGAAGAGCTGGAGCAGGCGGCAGCCGCCTGCGGACTGGTCCCCGGCGAGCGCCGCGGCATGGCGTACCTGCCCGTCGTGCATCGCGCGTGGTGGACGCGCAGTCTCGCGGTCAACTACATCGCGAGCTTCGGCAAGCCGGCCAGTCAGCAGATCTAACAGCTCCGCGCCCAGGCCGGGCCAGGTCTGGGGAGTGCTGTCGGTCACGGCGTCATCGACTCAGCCTTGTCATCCGGCATGGCGTAGGCGTCGGCTACGTATGCCGGCCCCTTCATCACCCTGACGATGAAACATCCCAGCGCGAGCGTCAGTACCAGCGTCCAGTGCAACACCACGACGCCGAACATCGTGTAATCCCACAAGAGCAGCGCCTTGGCGTCGGCGCCGGACTCGGAGCCGGCCGGCGCCAGCGCGCGGTTCAGGCCTGCAAGCCCCAGCGGCAGCAGTGTGCCCCACAGCAGGATGGCCGGAAGGCGCCGCCAGATCCGCTGCTCCAATCCCGCCGGAGACCGCACGAAGCCGGGGAGTTTGTTGAACAGGTTCATGATGATCTCGTCATGGTTGAGTGTTGGAAGCTCGACTGGATTCACCCTGCAGGCACCTCGTTGACGGCCAGCAGGCTGGCGGCTGAATCCAGCCCGCGCGTGGCGCGCCTCCACCACTGCGAGAAGGAATCGCAGCGCCGATCGACGGGCGGGAACAGCGCCGACGCTGCGCGACAGTCCGCCCAGCGCGCCAGCCATGGGGCGAGGTGGGGCTCGGCGATGCTGCGCACCCGGCGGGCGCCATTCAAAGCAGCGCCGATGACCGCGGCATCACCATACCAGCGCTGCGACGCCAGTTCGGTCATTCGGGTGCCGACGAAGTGCCAGCGCCGGTTGTTCCACGGCCAGGCCCGGTGGAAGTCGGCCACGAATACGCCGATGACCTGTGTGTCGGCGGGCAAGGATGCCGGCAGCTCGCCCAGGCTCCAGGGGGGCACCAACCATACGTCGCGGCCGGCGACCGCAGCAGGGTCGGGAACCGTACAGCCGACCTCATCGGGCGGCTCGGCGGTCAGGCGGGGTTCGATTGACGAGGGACTGCCGAGCACAACGCGACGTTCGCGCCGGCCCGGCTGCGCAGGCTGCCGCGCCATGCGGTCGAGCGCCTCGTAGGACGTGTCGATCACGCTGCCGGGGCTGTGCCACGACTCGGGGGCGTAGCTGGCCAGCCACATGCGCGCATGGTTGTGCAGCATGCCGGTGGCGTAGAGCGCGTGCACCGCCTGGTCGACCACCGGCACGCCGGTGCTGGCCTCGCGGATGTCGGCCGGCATTTCGCGGGCGTAGCTCTCGTCGGGCAGTGGACCTTGGTGAAGCGATTGCAGGATGCCGTCGCCGCGATGCTGCCAGACGTTGGTCGGCGTCAACTATCTTGGCCGGTCGGCGACAACTATCCTGTCCGGTGTGACGGGGTTCTGTCGGTCATTTCCGTTTGCTGACCTTGGTCCTGGTTCTGGGTGACGTGTCGGTTGCTGCGGTCTTGCGGCGGTAGCTTTCCACGTTCATCTCGAAGATGGTCGAGTGGTGGACGAGCCGGTCGACGGCGGCGACGGTCATGGCGGCTTCCGGGAACACCTGGTCCCAGGCGGAGAACGGCTGGTTGGCGGTGAGCGCGATGCTCTTGCGCTCGTAGCGCTCGGAGATCAGCTCGAACAGGACGCTGCTCTCGGCCTGGTCGCGGCGGACGTAGCTGAAGTCGTCGAGGATCAGCAGGTCGAAGCGATCGAGGCGGGCGAGCTCGGCGGGCAGGCGCAGGTCGCGGCGTGCGGCCTGCAGGCGCTGCACGAGATCGCCGGTGCGGGTGAACAGCACGCGCCAGCCGCGATCGATGAGGCCGTGGCCGATGGCGGCGATGAGGTGCGTCTTGCCGACGCCGGGTGGGCCGAACAGCAGCAGGTTGGCGCCCTGCTCGAGCCAGGCGTCGCCCTCGACGAGCGCGGCGACGTGCGGCCGCGAGACGGTCGGGACGGCGGCGAAGTCGAAGCTGTCGAGGGACTTGTCGGGCGGCAGGCCGGACTCGGCGCGGTGCCGGGCGAGCCGGCGGGCCTCGCGCTCGGCCATCTCGTGCTCGAACAGCACGGACAGGAGGCGTTCGGCGCGCCAGGCCTCGCGGTCGGACTGGGCGGCGATGTCGGTCCACAGTCGCTTGATGGTGGGCAGGCGCAGGTCGGTGAGCATCAGCGGCAGGCGGGCGGCGTCGGCCGTGGACGTGCTCATGGCCTGGCTCCGACCAGCGTGTCGTAGGCGGCCAGCGGCGGCAGCTGGACGTGGACGGTCGGTTGCAGCGGCGTGCGGGGCGCCAGCTCGCTGCGCAGCTGCTCGAGGTCCGGCAGCGTATCGGCGGCCTGGAACTCGGCGAGTCGCCCGGCGACGGTGACCACGCCCGCCGACTCGGCCAGCTCTAGCACGCCAACCATCAGGCGCGCGGCACGCGCCTCGGGCAGGCGGTCGAGCAGCCGCTGCCAGGTGTCGCGGAACTCCTGACGCGGGAACAGGGCGTCGCGCATCCGCCAGCGCACCAGCGCGCCGGGCTTGCGCTTGAGGGCCGGCAGGTGGTGACGGAAGTCGATGACCGGCGCGCCGCGCACCGAGCGGGGCGCGCGCAGCACGCAGGCACCGGCGAGCATCGCCTCGATGTGGTCGGCGTAGACGCGCACCTTGAGCCGGTGGCCGATCAGCCGCGAAGGGACCGAGTACGGCACGCCGCGGACGGTGAACACGCCGAACTTGGTGACCCGTGCGTCGTCCTCCTCGTACTCGCCGGTGCGGCGGGCCGGCAGCGGCCGCAGGCAGGCGCGCTCGATGGCGAGTGCCTTGGACACGCGGCCGTTGGCTCGGGCCGTGACCTCGGCCACGAACTGGCGGTAGTCCTCGAGCGACTCAAAGTCGCGGCTGCCACGCAGCAGCAGCGCCTGCTCGATGAACCGCTTCAGGCTGCCCTGGCGGGCCTCGATCGCCCCGTTCTCGTGGCTCGCGCCGCGGTTGTTACGCGAGGCGACCATCCCGTAATGGATGCACAGCGCCTCGTAGCGGCGGGTCAGGTCGTCCCGCTCGGCCAGGTTGCGGAAGGCCGCCGACAGGCTGTCGGTGCGATGCTCGTGTGGCACGCCGCCGAGCGCCCACAGCGCGTCCTGCAGCCCCGCCGACAGGTCGAGGAAGCACTCCCCGCCGAGCACGACCGCCACGTGCCGCCAGCCCGAGTAGGCCAGTGCGAACTGGTACAGCCGGTGATCGAACGGCTCGCCGGCGATGCGCACCTCGAGCTCACCGGCGAACGTGAAGTCGGACAGGGCGAGCCGGCCGGGCTCGTGGACCTGCGCGAAGTACACCTCGCGCTCCGGACCCTCGAGCGCGCGCCACGCCCGCAGCCGCCGCTGCAACGTGCGCAGCAGTCCGTCCGGATACCGCTGCGGGTAGCGACGCTGTCAACGGGCACCCAATTTTCCCCAGTTATGGGCATTGAAAATTCCCCACCGGGTCAGTTGATGGGCTGAGGTTCATCGGCGCGGACGAGGCCGGCC
>JALORP010000003.1 GCA_025458865.1 Steroidobacteraceae bacterium
GGGGGCCCCACAGCCGAGCGTCAAGCGGTGCGAGGCTCGGCGAGCACCGCAGCGAGGCGAGGAGTGCCCCCCGCCGGATCCCGGTCGCGGCGCAGGCACCGCCTTCCGATGTCCGGCCCGCCCGTGCGCGAGGCACAGGCCGCATCCTGTTCCGGCTCCTGTTCCGGCTTCGGTGTCGGATCCCCGCTGCGGTACAGGCACAACCGGGGACAGTCCCTAGCGCGCGAACTCCGCGCAGCGGATGCAGCGGTCGGAGTGCGGCAGCGCCTCGAGGCGGCGCTCGTCGATAGGCTGGCCGCAGACCGCGCAATCGCCGTAGGCGCCTTCCTCCAGGCGCTTGAGCGCGCGGTTGATCTGCGCGATCTCGGCCGCCGTCGTGGCGCTGAGCCCCGCGAGCACCGCGTCGTTCTCCATCTGCACCACCTGCTCCGCGAAGTCCTTGTCGAGCGGCCCTGACGCGCGTGTGATGTCCGCGTGCACGTCCCGGGCGCGTGCGAGCAACTCCTGCTTGCGCGCGTCGAGGCGCGCGCGAATGACCGCAGGGTCCTTCATCCGGCCTCCCCCAACCCGTTCATGCCCGGGTGACTTGGGGTGATGTTGCTTGAGCCCGCGCTCCGCTCCTATGCGTAGTCGCGCCTAATCGGGTACGCAGCGAGCGCAGCCGGCAGCGGTGATCGCTTCGCCGCGTACCGTGCCGGGGCGGTAGACGGTGCATCCTTTGAGTCCGAGCCGGTGGGCCTCGCGGAACGTCGCCGCGGCGTCCTGGCCGGTCGCCGCCTCCGGGAGCGCGACCGTCTTCGAGATGGCGCCGTCCACGTGGGGCTGCAGGCAGGCCTGCATCGCGAGCTGGTCCGCCACCGCCACCTCGCGCGCCTCGATGAACACATCGGACGCACCCGCCTGATGCAGCCGGCGGAACATCGCCCAGGCCCGGTCCTCGGTCTCGAAGTCGACCTCGTCGCCGGAGGGCGCTTCAAGCCGCCGCCGCTGGACCCGCGCCGGGATGGGCTCGAGGCCGGGGGAGACGTTGCCTGCCAGCAGGCTGATCGAGCCTGCCGGGGCGATGGCGAGCAGGTGGCTGTTGCGGATGCCGTGACGTGCGAGCCGGTCGCGCTGCTCGGGCGGCAGCCGCCGGATGAAAGCCGACTCCAGGTAGGGCTCGCGCTCCCACGCCGGGAAGGGGCCCTTCTCCATCGCCAGGTCCACCGAGGCCGCGTAGGCCGCCAGCTTGATGCGCTCCATGGTGGACGCCGCCCAGTCGCGGCCCTCGGCGCTGTCATAGCGCAGGCCCAGCATCGCGAGGGCGTCGCCGAGGCCCGTCAGGCCGAGGCCGATGCGCCGTGTGGACGTCGCAGCCTCGCGCTGGCGCGTGAGCGGATACCTGGCGATGTCGAGCACGTCGTCGAGCAGCCGCACGGCATCGCGAGCCGCCTCGGCGAGGGCCTCGCCGTCGAGGCGGGACCGCGGCCCGAAGGGGTCCAGGATGAACGCCGGGAGGTTGAGCGAGCCCAGGTCGCAGGCGCCATAAGGCGGCAGGGGCGCCTCTCCGCAGGGATTCGTGGCAGCGAGCCGCTCGCACCAGCGCAGGTTGTTCTCGCGCTCGAGGGTGTCGAGGAACAGCACGCCGGGCTCGGCCGTGGCGGCGGCTTCCTCGCCGATGGCCTGCCAGAGCGCCCGGGCCGCCAGCTCGCGGCGCATGGCGGGCACGCGTTCCCGTGCATGCGGCTGCGGCGGCGGGAAAGAGAGCGGCCACGACGCGCCAGCATCCACCGCGGACAGGAACGCGTCGGTCACCGCCACCGACAGGTTGAATCGCTCGAGCGCACCGCCGGCGCGCTTGGCGGCCGCGAACTCGAGCACGTCCGGGTGATCCACCCTGAGGGTCGCCATCATGGCCCCGCCGCGCGGCTGGCCGGCCGTGACCGTCGCGCAGGCCTCGTCCCATAGGCGCATCCAGGCGACGGGACCCGCGGCCACGGCCCCTGAGCTGCGAGCGGCAACGCCGCGCGGACGGAGCGTCGAGAAGTCGTAGCCGACCCCGCCCCCCTGCTGCAGCGTCAGGGCGGCCTCCTTCAGCGCCTCGAAGATCCCGGCCAGGCTGTCCTCGATGGGCCCCATCACGAAGCAGTTCAGGAGCGTGGACGTGCGCTGCGTGCCGGCATTGGCCAGGATGCGCCCGCCCGGCAGGAACCGGAAGCCGGCCATGAGGGACCGGAAGCGGCTTGCCCAGGCCGCCGGGTCGCGCTCGACCGCGGCGACCGCGCCGGCCACCCTCGCGAGGGTATCGGCCGGGCCGTTCTCGGCCTCCTCGCCGCCATCAGCGTAGCGGTAACGGCTGCGCCACACGTGTTCGGCGAGCGGATCGAGCGCCGGGTCTGCCATCGAGGCACCTTTGCAGGCGGACACCTAATCCTTCCGGCCTCGTTGCCTCGGCCGTGGTGCGGCCTTTAATATTCGACCCGCGTCCGTAGCCCGAATCCGCACAAGCCACAAGCCGAGGTCGCCCGCATGGGCCGAGAACACGATCCAGTCCCGGGACAGTGGTACGAGAACCTCGAGGAGGGCGAGACCTTCCGCGTCCTGTCCATCGACGAGGACACCGAGCTGGTCGAGATCCAGTATCCCGACGGGGATGTCGAGGAGATCGACTACGACACCTGGAAGGAGCTGGACCTGGAGCTTTCCGAGGCCCCGGAGGGCTGGACCGACGACGAAGAGGATGAGGAAGAGGAAGAGGAAGAAGACGACTGGGACGATGAGGACGAGGACGAAGACGAGGACTGGGACGACGAAGAAGACGAAGACGACGATCGCTTCGGCGATCGGGATGATTACTGACCGTCCGGCCGGGTCGCGATTCCTCCGTCCCTGCCCACCACGCTTCGCCGCCCCCTGCCGGCCCGCGCAGGAGTGACCGCTTGAGCCCCTCGCGCCAGGGCGGCGAGTTCCCCTCGGTCGCGGAACTCGAGCTGCGCGCCGTCCTCGACGCCGCGGTCGACGCCGTCATCATCATTGATTCCGACGGCCTGATAGAGAGCTTCAACCGTTCCGCCGAGCGCCTGTTCGGCTGGTCCACCGCCGAAACGGTCGGCCGCAACGTCTCGATGCTGATGCCGGAGCCCTTCCGCAGCCAGCACGACGGATACATGCACCACCACATGACCACCGGCGAGCGCCGCATCATCGGCAAGGGCCGCGAGGTGGTGGCGCAGCGGCGCGACGGGACGCTGTTCCCGGTATTCCTGGCCGTCGGCCGCATCGAGGGGCTCGAGCCGCCGCGGTTCGTCGGCTTCATCCACGACGTCACCGACCGCAAGCGCGCGGTGGAAGCGCTGCGCCGTGAACGCGACCGGGCCCAGACCTACCTCGACCTCGCCGAGGTGATGCTGCTCGCCCTGGACGCGCGCGGCACGATCTCGCTCGTCAACCGCAAGGGCTGCGAGATCCTGGGCTGGCCCGAGGACGAGCTCGTCGGCCGAAACTGGTTCGACACCTGCCTGCCGGCTGAGCTGCGCGACGATGTCCGCGGAATGTTCGCGCAGTTCTTCGAGGGCAACGCGTCGCCGGCGCGCTACGCCGAGCACGAGGTCATCACCCGCTCCGGCGAGCGCAAGCTGATCGCGTGGCGCAACGTGTTCCTGCGCGACGAGCGCGGCCTGGTGAGCGGGACGCTCTCTTCCGGGGAGGACATCACCGAGCAACGCCGCGCGATCGAGGCGCTCAGGCAGAGCGAGCAGCTGCTGCGGGACGCCCAGGCCATCGCGAACCTGGGCAATTACGAGTTCCGCGTCCCGGGCGGCCAGCCCTACTGGTCCCCGCAGCTTTACCGGATCCTCGGCATGGATCCGTCCCGCCCTCCTCCGGACTTCGGCGGCTATGCCGAACAATGCGTGCATCCGGACGACCGCGAGCGCTTCCTGCGCGAGTGGGAGCAACTCGAGGGCGAGGGCGGGCACCTCGACCTCGAGTACCGCATCCGCCGTCCGGACAGTTCCATCCGCGACGTGCATGCCATCGCGCGCATGCACCGCGAGCCGGATGGCGCGCTCAAGGTGGTCGGCACGCTGCACGACATCACCGAACGCAAGCGAGCCGAAGAGGAGATGCGCCAGACGCAGGACAGGCTCACGCAGTTCTCGCGCCTTTCCACGATGGGGGAGATGGCCGCGGGGCTCGCCCACGAAATCAACCAGCCGCTGACGGCCATCACGAACTACGCGCAGGCGCTGCAGCGGCTGCTCGCGGCCCCACAGGGACCGGACCCGGCCGACGTGCAGCTGGCCCTGCAGCAGATCGCGGCGCAGGCGCTGCGCGCGGGCGAGGTCATCCGGCGGCTGAGGTCGTTCGTCAAGAACCGCGAGGCGCGCACCGAGGTCATAGACCCCTTGCAGCTGATCACCGACCTGATGACTTTCGCCGAGCCGGACACGCGGATCAACGACATCCGCCTGCGCATCGAGACGGCCGAGCCGCTGCCGCCGGTGGTCTGCGACCCCGTGCAGGTTCAGCAGGTCCTGCTGAACCTCATCCGCAACGCGATCGACGCAATGAACGAGGGCGGGACCACGCAGCGCGAGATCACGATCCGCGCCGCCCGGGAAGGCGAGAAGGCGGTCGAGATCAGCGTCGAGGACCACGGCCCGGGAATCTCGCAGGAGGTGGCCGACAACCTTGGAAACCCGTTCTTCACCACCAAGCCGACCGGCACCGGCCTCGGCATCGCCATCAGCCGTTCGATCCTCAGGGCGCACGGGGGCAGGCTGTCCCACCGCCCAACACCGGGAGGCGGCGCCACGGTATTCTTCACACTGCCGATCATGCCAGGGAGCCAGACATGAAAGAGAAGCCACCCACCGTATTCGTCGTGGACGACGACGAGGCCGTGCGCACCTCGCTGCGGCTGCTGCTCAAGTCGGTGGGATTGCTGGTCGAGACTTTCGCGTCCGCCCAGGAGTTCCTGGACCAGTTCGACCCGGACCGCGCCGGCTGCCTGGTGCTCGACATCCGCATGCCCGGCATGAGCGGGCTCGAGCTGCAGATGCAGCTGAACGACCGCCACTCGATCATGCCCATCGTGTTCATCACCGGCCACGGCGACGTGCCGATGGCGGTCGAGGCCATGCAGGCCGGCGCGGTGGACTTCATCCAGAAGCCGTTCCGCGACCAGGACCTGATCGACCGCATCAACCGCGCGCTCGAGAAGGACAAGGCCATGCGCGGCGAGCTGCGCGAGCGGGACGAGATCCGCCGCCGCATGTCGCAGCTGACGCCGCGCGAGCGTGAGGTGCTCGAACTCGTCACCCAGGGCAAGGCGAACAAGGTGATCGCCGGCGACCTCAACGTGAGCCAGCGGACGGTCGAGATCCATCGGGCGCGCGTCATGGAGAAAATGGGCGCCGCGTCGCTCGCGCATCTCGTGCGGATGGTCATCGAAGCGCAGCGTGAGAACTGAGTCACGGACCCAGTCCTCCGCCTAGCGGTTTCTACCTATTCATCGGCCCGTTGGCTAGCCGGGATACTCGGCCACGGCCGCGCCATTGTCGGCGCGACTGCGGCGGAGCGTCCATGGCAGCCGAGCCTTTCGCAGTCCCCGCCGCGTCTACATCCACCGTCTGTGTGGTCGATCCCGACGCGGCGCTCGTCGATCGCCTGAACGCCCTGTTCACGGCGATGGGAGCCCGCGTGCGCGGCTATGCCACCGGCCGCGCCCTGCTCGACGACATCGGGACGGACTCGCCTGCCTGCGTGATCTGCGAGATGCGCCTTCCCGACATGACCGGCGTGGAGCTCATCGAGCAGTTGCGGCAGCGGCGCCCCGGCGTGCCGCTGATCATGATGTCACTCGATGGCGACGTGTCCACCGCGGTCGCCGCGATGCGCGCCGGCGCGCTGGATTTCATCGAGAAGCCGCAGGTGGACCAGCTGCTCGCCTGGCACGTCCACCGCCTGCTCGATCTCGCCGGCACGGCGAAGGACTGACCGGCCGGCCGGCTCATCCGCCTTTCTTCCTGATGGCCTTCGGCATGGCGAGCGCCCGTCGCTGCCTGCGGAATCGACGCAGGCCGGCCTTCATCCCCGCTTCAATGGGCGCCCGCAGCCTCTCGAGCAGCGCCGGGCCGGGCGGGCGCCTGCGCTGCTCGAGCCAGGCCAGGGCATCGAAGGCGTCGTGATGATCCCCGAGGCATGACTGCAGCCGCTTGAGCGGCCTCACGGCCGGGCCGGGATCGACGCCGAGCAGCGGCAACAGCGCCTCGGTCGAGTAGCGGGCGTGCTTGGCGAGGATCCGGATCTCGTGCAGGGCCAGCGCATCGGGCCTCGGCGCCTCGATCGCGCGCAGCAGGCGCTTCCAGCGCCGGCGCAGCCGGTGCCGCAGGAACGCCTCGAGGCCGGGTGCGGACCCGACGACGAGCCGGCCGCCCCCGAATGCAGCCTCGAGCCGTTCGATCCGCTCGCGGGCAGCCATCGAGTGCGCATACTCCCGGAAGGCCCGGCGGGCGGACGCGCAGTCCTTGTCGAGCGCCCGCTTCAGGCTCGCGGCGAGGGCCGGGTCGAGCCCTGATCCGCCGGCCAGCCCCATGAGCCACTCGCGGCGCACGTCGGACTCGCGCATGGAGCCGAGCTCGAGGCCCGATGCCCGCAGGTCACGCTGGATGCTGGACGCGAGCCGCGGGTCGAGCGCCTCGCCGAGCGTGCCGATGACGGACCGCAGGCTGCGCGCGACGACGCGCGACTGGTGGACGCTGTCCACGGCCTGCCCCTGCGCCGCGCGCGACATCTCGGCGGCAAAGCGCGCATGGCGCGCGCTCAACAGCCGGACCAGTGCGGCGTGCAGCCGACCATCCGCGCTTGCCGGGGTCACCCGCGCAGGGCCAGGCATTCCAGCGCTTCCAGCCGGCGCACGAGGCGGTCGCGCTCCTCCAGGAGGTCGACCAGCAGGGCCGCTCCCGCCGCGTGAATCTCCAGCTCGCGCGCGAGCCGCAGCGCCCGTGCCAGCCGCGCGGCCTCCGCGGCCGTCACGAGCAGGGCGCCGCCGGGTCCCGCGCTCGGTCGCGCGAGGCCGAGTTCGATGAATTCATGCAGCGCCACGCCTTCCGCATGCAGCGCGATGCACAGCTCCTCGACGGACATCAGCTCCGCAGGCACGGGAAGCAGGTCGTTCCGGTCCATGTCAGCCTCCCAGGCCCGCGCGTGGATCGAACGGAAGCTCGCGCCGCATCTGCTCGAAAAGCTCGCGGGCGCGCGGCGTGTCCGCGCGCGGGAGCACGACCTTCAGCACCACGTACTGGTCCCCGGGCGGCGAACCCGGCAGCCCGCGGCCGCGCAGCCGGAGCTTCTGCCCGGAATCGCTGCCCGCGGGGACGCGAAGGTCCACCGGCCCGCCGAGCGTAGGCACCTGCACCGTCGCGCCGAGCGCGGCCTCCCACGGCGCCACCGGCAGGCTCACCGTCACGTCGCGGCCCTGCACGCTGAACACGGGGTCCGGTCGTAGCGTGACCTTCAGGTAGAGGTCGCCGCGGCCACCGCGACCGTGGTCCGGCGCGCCCTGTCCCGCGAGCCGGATCACCTGGCCCTCGGTCACGCCAGGCGGGATTCGGACATTCAGCCGGCGGGTCCGGAGCTCGATGCGGCCATCCGGGCCCTGCTCGGGATGACGCAGCTCGATCGAGCGCGTGCCGCCGGCGAATGCCTGCCGCGGGTCGAGTTCGATCGTGGCGTGGTGATCCTCGCCGCGCAGGTGCAGGTCCATGCCGCCGGCACCCGTGAAGGGGCTGCGCGCGCCGAAGAGCTCCTCGAAGAAGTCGCTGAAGCGGCCCTGCCCGCCCGCCGGCCCGGAAAACTCGAAGCCCGAAGCCCAGTCCGGCGGCGGCCGGAACTCCTGCCCGGGCCGGAAGCCGCGACCCACCTGGTCGTAGGCGGCGCGTTTCTCGGCGTCCTTGAGGACCTCGTAGGCCTCCTGCACTTCCTTGAAGCGCTCCTCGGCCTGCGGCTCCTTGCTGACGTCAGGGTGATACTTGCGCGCAAGACGGCGGTAGGCGCGCTTGATGTCCTCCTGCGAGGCATCGCGCTCCACCCCGAGCACCCCGTAGTAATCCTTGAACTCCATGCTGATCCGTCCAGGCTACCAGCCCGTTCCGTTGCGTAGTTTCCACGATTTTTCAAGTGCTGGCCGTCCGCAAACCTCGCAGCTGACGAGGCTGCGGAGGAAATGCGATGGGCCACGACCACGATAGCCACGCCACCCACGTCGTCTGCCCGGGCTGCGACGCGGTCGTGCGGGTGCCGTCCGCGAGGCTCGGCGAGTCGCCGCGCTGTCCGAAGTGCAAGGGGGCGCTCTTCACCGGCGCGCCGGTCGAGCTCAACGGGCCGACCTTCGACATCCACGTGGGGCGCGGCGACCTGCCGGTCGTCGTGGACTTCTGGGCTCCCTGGTGCGGTCCCTGCCACGCGATGGCGCCACAGTTCGCGGCCGTCGCCCGCGCGCTCGAGCCACGCTTCCGGTTCGCCAAGGTCAACACCGACGAGTGCCCAGACCTCGGCACGCGCTTCGCGATCCGCAGCATCCCGACGCTCATGGTCTTCCGCGGCGGGCAGCTGCTGGGGCAACGCGCCGGCGCGATGGACGCCGGATCGATGCGGCGCTGGCTGGAAACGCTCGTCGCATGAGCGGCGCGGTTCCGGCCGCGCGGCCGGACCCGGAATTCCGTCGCTACTTCAGGGCCTCGATGCCCAGCAGCTTGAGCAGGTACTTCTCGTACACGGGCGTCACCGAGCCGACCCTCACCTTGCGCATGAAGTACTTCTCGAAGGCGATCTTGGCCAGGTGGACCCAGTACCCCTCCTTCGCCCAGGTCACGTTGCGCGGCGGGATCTGCGGCAGCGCCACGAACGCGGCGCCGGAATCGCCGAAGTCGGCGAGGCACAGGGCATTCCAGGTGCCCTTTGCCGTCGCCGGCTTGCCGGCAAGGTCGGCCGCGACGTTTTCGGCGATCGCGGAGACCATCGACTCGATCATGAAGCCCGTCTTGGGCGCGCCAGTCGGCACCGGCGTAGGCTCGACCGGCGGGATCGCGATGCACACGCCCGCCGAGAAGATGTTCGGGTATCTCCGGCTGCGCTGGTGCTCGTCCACGATGACGAAGCCCCGCGGGTTGCAAAGCCCCTCGACCCCGGCCACGGCGTCCACGCCGCGGAAGGCCGGCAGGATCATCGCGTAGCCGAAAGGCAGCTCGTGTTCCTTGCGCGGCTTCGCATCGTCGTCGAATTCCTGGACCTTCAGCTTGCCGGCCTCGGCCGCGGTCACCTTCGCGTTGGTGATCCACTTGATGTGCCGCTGCCTCAGCGTCGACTCCATCAGGCCCTTGCTGTCCCCGACACCGCCGAGGCCCATGTGGCCAATGTAGGGCTCGCTGGTGACGAAGGTCATCGGCACGCGGTCGCGCAGCCTGCGCCTGCGCAGGTCCGTGTCCACGATCATCGCGAACTCGTAGGCCGGGCCGAAGCAGCTGGCGCCGGCCGCGGCGCCGACGACGAGCGGGCCGGGGTTGGCGAGGAACCGTTCATAGGCCGCCCAGGCCCGCTGCGAGTGCTCGTGCGTGCAGATGGACTGGGTGAAGCCGTCAGGCCCGAGGCCGGGCACCTCGTCGAAGGCGAGCTTCGGGCCGGTCGTGATCACGAGGTAGTCGTAGTCCAGCGTGCGGCCGTCGGCGAGCGACAGGCGGCGGGCCCCGGCGTCGATCGAGGTGGCGAGGCCCTGGATGAACTCCACGCCCTTGCGTTCCAGCGGACGCTCCAGCGGTACCCGCGTCTGCTCGATGTTGCGCCACCCGACTGCCACCCACGGATTCGACGGCGTGAACTCGAAGAAGTCCGTGGCGCCGACCAGCACCACGCGGTGCGGGTCGCCGACCTTGCGCCGCAGCTCGTAGGCCATGGGCACTCCGCCGAGACCCGCGCCGAGAATCGCGATCGTTGCCATGTGCATTCCCCCCGGTTCAGGCAGACACCGCGTCGCCCGCGCGGCGGCGCCGGTAGCTGTAGTAGAGGATCGGGATCACCACCAGCGTGAGCAGCGTGGAGACGAAGATGCCGAAGATCAGCGACACCGCGAGCCCGTTGAAGATCGGGTCGTCGAGGATGAAGAACGCGCCGAGCATCGCCGCCGCGGCCGTCAGCGCGATCGGCTTGGCGCGCACGGCGCTGGCGCGGATCACCGCGTCCGCCAGCGGACGCCCGGCCGCGAGCTCGACGTTCACGAAGTCCACCAGCAGGATCGAGTTGCGGACGATGATGCCCGCCAGAGCGATCATGCCGATCATGGAGGTCGCGGTGAACTGCGCGCCGAGCAGGGCATGTCCGGGCATGATGCCAATCAGCGTGAGCGGGATCGGCGCCATGATCACGAGCGGCACCGCGTAGCTGCCGAACTGGCCGACCACCAGCAGGTAGATCAGCACCAGGCCCACCGAGTACGCGAGGCCCATGTCGCGGAAGGTCTCGTAGGTGATGGTCCACTCGCCGTCCCAGCGCACCGCGAATCCGCGCGAGCCATCAGGCTGCCCCACGAAGTACTGCTCCACCTCGCGGCCGGCGGGATTCTCGTCTCCGATGCGCCCGACGAGGTCGAACATGCCGTACAGCGGGCTGTCGAGCTCGCCGCCACCGTCGGCGGTGACGAAAGCGTAGCGGGCACCGTCCTTGCGGTAGATCACCGGGTCAAGGCCGAGCCGCGTGACGCGCACGAGCTCGGCCAGCGGGACGGTCTCGCCGCCCGTGGCGCGCACCCGCAGCGCCAGCGCACGGTCGAGGTCGGCCTTCTCGGCGACCGGCAGCTCGATCCGGATGCCGACCGGGTAGCGCTCTCCGCCGACCCGCGCGTAGGTGGCGTCGTAGCCGCCCAGCGCCGCCGCCAGCGTTTCCGCCACGGCCTGCTGGGAAACGCCGAGGATCCCGGCCTTCTGACGGTCCACCGACACCACGAGCCGGTCCGCGTCGGCCTCGAGGCTGTCGTCCACGTCGATGATGTCGGGCGTGCTGTCGAACAGCCCGCGGATCGCGCGCGCCAGCTCGCGCTGCGCCGCGTAGTCCGGGCCATAGACCTCGGCGACGATCGGCGCCAGCACCGGTGGGCCGGGCGGCACCTCCACGACCTGCACCGAGGCGCCGTAACGGCGGCCGATCTCGGCGAGCGCCGGCCGCACCGCGCGCGCGATGTCGTGGCTGGCGCGGTCGCGGTGGTGGTTGTCCAGCAGGTTGACCTGCAGGTCCCCGAGCGCACCGCCGGAGCGCAGGTAGTACTGGCGCACGAGGCCATTGAAGTTGATCGGCGCCGCGGTGCCGGCGTAGGCCTGGTAGTCGGTGACTTCCGGCACCTCGCGGACCACGCTCGCCAGCTCGGCGAGGACCCGCGCGGTCTCCTCCACCGGCGTTCCCTCGGGCATGTTCACCACCACCTGGAACTCCGACTTGTTGTCGAAGGGCAGCATCTTGAGCACGACCCACTTGAGGCCCGCGAGGCCCATGGCGGCGAAGATGGCGAGAAGCGTGGCGAGGTACAGGCGGTGGCGGTTGCGGCGGGCGTTTCCGCCCTCCAGCAGCGGCGTCATGATCCGCCGGAACAGGGGCTCGAGGCCGCCCGCAGCGCCGTGCTGCCCGCCGGCCGGAGCGGCATGCGCCGCGCCACCGAGCAGGCGATTGGACAGCCAGGGCGTGAAAACGAGCGCCACCGCCAGCGAGATCAGCATTCCGAGGCTGGCGTTGATGGGGATGGGGCTCATGTACGGGCCCATCAGGCCGCTGACGAAGGCCATGGGCAGAAGCGCGGCGATCACGGTGAAGGTGGCGAGGATGGTCGGGCCGCCCACCTCGTCCACCGCGATGGGGATCGCCTCGACGAGGCGCTTCCCGCCCAGGGCCATGTGCCGGTGGATGTTCTCCACCACGACGATGGCGTCGTCCACCAGGATGCCGATCGAGAAGATCAGCGCGAAGAGCGACACGCGGTTCAGCGTGAAGCCCCAGGCCCAGGACGCGAAGAGTGTCGCGGCGAGCGTCACCACCACCGCCGCACCCACCACCACCGCCTCGCGCCAGCCCAGCGCGAAGAGCACCAGCAGCACCACGGAGGCCGTCGCGAAGGTCAGCTTCTGGATCAGCTTCCGGGCCTTGTCGGTCGCCGTCGCCCCGTAGTCGCGGGTGACCGTGACCTCGACTCCCTCGGGGATCAGCACGCCGCGCAGCGACTCGAGCCGCGCGATGGCCTCGCTCGTGACGTCGGCCGCGTTGAAGCCGGGTTGCTTGGACAGCGCGAGCGTCACGGCGGGCGACTCGCCGGCGAGCTCGATGCCGCGGCTCGCCGCGGCCGCGCCCGCTCCGAACCACACGTAGGCTTCCGGCTGGTCGGGGCCCGCGGTGATGCGCGCGACATCCTCGAGCTGGACCGGCCGGCCGTCGAAGACGCCGACCACCAGGCCCGCGACATCCTCGCGCGACGCGAGCCAGGTGCCGGCCTGCACCGGGAGTTCGACCCCGCCGCCGATCACGCTGCCGGCGTGGCGCACGACGTTGGCGGCCACCAGCGCGCCCGCGATCTCGTGGACGGTGAGGCCCTGGCCCTCGAGGCGCTGCGGGTCGAGCTCGACGTGCACGACGTCGTCCGGGGCGCCGATCGTGTAGACGTTGCGGGCGCCGCGGATGCGCTTCAGCTCCTCCTCGAGCGCATGCGCCACGCGCGACAGCTCGTGGGCGCCGCGCCCGGCGTCGCGCGTCCACAGCGTGACGGTGAGCACCGGCACGTCGTCGATGCCCTTGGGCTTGATGATGGGCTGCATCCAGCCCATCGCCTCGGGCCTGAGGTCGAGGTTGGAGTACACGGCGTTGTAGAGGCGCACGATGGCCTCGTTGCGCGGGACGCCGACCTGGAACTCCACCGTCAGCACCGCCAGGCCGGGCCGGGATACCGAGTAGAGGTGCTTGACGCCCGAGACCTCGGCGAGCACCTGCTCCATCGGCCCGGCGATCAGCGCCTCGACCTCGGCGGCGCTCGCGCCCGGGAAAGGGATCGTGACGTTGGCCATCGTCACGTCGATCTGGGGCTCCTCCTCGCGAGGCGTCACGAGCACCGCGAAGAACCCGAGCAGCAGGCCGGCGATCGCCAGCAGCGGCGTCAGCTGGTGCGTGAGGAACAGCTTCGCCAGCCGCCCGGAGATGCCGAGCCGCGGCTCCATGGCTCAGCGGCTCCCGAGCGCGAGCGTGGCACCGACCGGATCGGCCGCGATGCGTTCGCCGGCGCGCAGGCCGGCGAGCACCTCGACCTCGCCGCCGAAGCGCCGGCCAAGGCGCACCTGCCTCAGCGTCACCGCGCCGCCGTCGGCCACGACGTACACGGCGGTCACCTCGCTGCGCGTGGCGACGGCTGACGCCGGGATGCGCAGCGCGCCCGTGCCGCCGAGCGCGAATCCAGCCTTGACCCGGACGCCCGGATAGATTTCAGCGGCGCCCTCCGGGAGGTCGATCCACACGCGCACCGTTCCTGCGGCCGCGGAGGCCGCCGGAAAGACCGTCAACGCGCGCGAGGAAACCGTACCCGCGGGCAGGTGGACCGTGGCCTCCCCGAGGCGACGCACGTCCTCCGCGATCGCCTGGGGCACGTCGAGCGAAACCCGCAGCCGGCCTGGCGACGCCATCGCCGCGAGCGGCTGTCCAGGGCTGACCGACTCGCCCACTTCCACGAAGCGGCGCGTCACGCGGCCGGCGAAGGGCGCGCGGATTTCCGTGTATCCGAAGGCCTCCTTGGCCGCCGACAGCGCCGCGCGCGCGGCGGCGAGGCGCGCACGCGCCGCCTCGTTCTCCGCGGTGGCACGATCGAGCTCCGCGCGCGGCACGAGCTGGCGCTCGTAGACGTTGCGAGCGCGCTCGTAGCTGGCTGCGGCCTCGGTCGCCCGCGCCTCGGCCTCGGCCAGCACCTGCCGGGCGGCGTCGCGGCCGGCGCGCTGCTCGACGCCGGACAGCCGCAGGATCAGCTCGCCGCGGCGGACGCTGGCGTCCACGTCATGCTCGATCGCGACGATGCGCCCGCTCGTCTGCGCGGTGAGCGTGGCCTGCTCGAGCGCCTCCACGAGCCCGTCGAACAGCCGCTCTCCAGGCGCATCGCTGGCGATCACGGGCACCGTCTCCAGCTCCGGGAGCGTCCTCGCCGGCGGCGGGGACGGCGTGTCCCCGCCGCAGCCTGCGGCAAGGGTCGCGGCCAGCAGCGCTGAGCCGAGCGTGCGCGGGATCCGGCTGTTCAATCAGGAATCCTCAGCTGAAAGCGCAGCCCGCCTTGAGGCCGAACTTCCGAAACACGATGGCAGCGGGGCAGAACCCGGTGAATGAGGACTGCAGCAGGTTGGCGCCGACGAAGGCCGTCAGCCACAGCCACATCGGGCTCAGGAAATGTGCGAGCAGCAGGCTCAGGAGGATCATGGTCCCGGCCATGGCTAGTACTGCGCGGTCGATGGTCATGGAAGTTCTCCGGCAACGAGCCAGTCGTGCCAGCAGAATCTCCCAGATCCCGGCGGGACTCAGTAACCAAAGTCACCGCCGACCTGCAGGCCGGAAGGTCCCGGCGGGGTCCCGCTCAGCCCGCGTCCGTATCGCCAGCGTCAGCGGCCGAAAGCCGCTTCACGGCCACGGGATTCAGCACCATCGACAGCAGGGCGCCGATCGTCCGGTGGGACTCGATGGGGTGCCGCAGCGGGCGCTCGGGATGGAGGCGATAGCGGTTACGGCGCCCGTCGCGCAGGCGCTCGACGACGCCCGCCTCCTCGAGGTCGGAGACGATCTTCTGCACGGCGCGCTCCGTGATCCCGACGGACTGCGCCACGTCGCGCAGGCGTGCCTCCGGATCGCGCGCGAGGCAGACCAGCACGTGCCCGTGATTGGAGAGGAAGGTCCAGTGCCGCGCGGCCGGTTCGGCGGCCACGCCCGGCCGCTTGCGGATTTCACGGGCGACTGCGGCGCCCTGCCTCGTCGTCTCGACCATCCCCTGCCCCCAAATTCATCGCATTCGTGTCGCGGGCCCTCACAGCCAAAGCGAAAGTCTATTCGTCTGTTTCTTTTCGCAATTGACTGTTCTGGAGAGAATTATTGCACGCCTCGGGGCGCGCATCCGCTTCGGCTTACCGAGAGTCCCAAACGAAGCGGGGGCCACTTGCGCGGCCCCCGTTTCGTGCTCCCATCCGGCCCATGCGGGGCCGGGATCCCCGTTCAGAACTTGTAGCCGATCATGATGCTGTAGACCATCGGGTCGATCTTGACCTCCCCGATTTTCTCGCACACGCCGTCGCCGCACACGTCGAGATCGGACTGGATCTGGATGTAGCGGATGTCGCCGTTGATCAGCCAGCGATCAGTGAAGAACCAGTCGATTCCGATCTGTGCCGCGATCCCGACGGAGTCGTCGAGCTTGATGTCGGGATCCGTGATACCCAGCGATTCCAGCAGGTCCACGGCGTCGCTGGTGAGTTTCTCGGACGAGAACATCGTCCAGTTGATGCCCAGGCCGACGTACGGCTGGAACGGCGAGTCGGGCATGAAGCGCCACTGCGCGGAGAGCGTCGGCGGCAGGTGGTCGGTCTCGCCGAAGGGCACGCAGGCGCGTGGGTCGCCGACCGGCGTCAGGCACAGGTCGATGTCGTGGTTGAACGGATAGGCCGCCAGCAGCTCGATGCCGAAATTGTCCGTCACCATGTACGTGACGTTGAAACCGAAGCTGGTGGCATCGTCGACGTTGACGGTGGCGTCCGTGGCGACGACGACCTCCTCCTCGGTGGTGACGTCGCCCAGACGCAGGTTGTTCGACTTCGGGTCGACCATCGTGGCGCCGCCACGAATGATCCAGTCACCCTTCTCGGCCATCGCGGCCGGCGCGGCCATCAGGGCGACAAGGCCCGCGACGCTCAGCGCGACGACCGTCTTGTTGATGTTCGACATGGGATCCTCCTGGTGAGACGAGTGTTGCGTCTTCGCAACGAGCGGGCTCCCGCCCGCAGTAGCAAGAGCGTATTCCCTGTACTGGACGTGCAACAGCAGGACCTGTGCGGAGCCGGGTAGGTAGTTCCCCATGGGCCGGCCGAGGCCTTGAAACGCGGCCCCATGGCCCCATCCGGCCGCGGACGTCGGGGAGACTCGAGTCAGGTCGCCGACAAACCCCGGAAGCAGGCTGGACGGCAGAACCTGGAACAAGTCCAATTGTCTGATGGGAACGCTGTAACCCAGCCAACGAGGAATCCATGAAGCGCATCCTGCTGTTCCTGGTCACCAACTTCGCGATCCTGATCGTCGCGAGCATCACGCTCCGGCTGCTCGGCTTCGAGCCGTGGCTGAACGCCCAGGGCATCAACTTCACCTCGCTGCTGGTCTTCGGCGCGCTGCTCGGCTTCGGCGGCGCGTTCGTCTCGCTGGCCATGTCCAAGTGGACGGCCAAGAAGATGATGGGCGTCCAGATCATCGAGCAGCCCCGCACGGCCGACGAGGTCTGGCTGGTCGAGACCGTGCGCCGCCAGGCGCAGGTGGCCGGCATCGGCATGCCCGAGGTCGGCATCTTCGAGGCCGCCGAGCCGAACGCCTTCGCCACGGGCGCGAACAAGAACGCCGCGCTGGTCGCTGTGAGCACCGGACTGCTGCGGAGGATGTCGCGCGGCGAGGTCGAGGCCGTGCTGGGCCACGAGGTCAGCCACGTCGCGAATGGCGACATGGTGACGCTCACGCTGATCCAGGGCGTGGTGAACACCTTCGTATTCGTTCTTTCGCGCGTGATCGGCAACCTCGTGGACAAGGTCGTGTTCCGGAACGAGAACGGCCACGGGCCGGCCTTCTGGATCACCACGATCGTCGCCGAGCTGGTGCTCGCCTTCCTCGCGACCATGCTGGTGATGTGGTTCTCGCGCCAGCGCGAGTTCCGGGCCGACGCCGGTGGCGCCCGCCTGGCTGGCCGCGAGCAGATGATCGGCGCGCTCGAGGCGCTGAAGCGAAGCACGACCCACCCGCTGCCGGACCAGATGTCGGCCTTCGGCATCGCCGGCGGGATCGGCCAGGGCCTGAAGAAGCTGTTCCTGAGCCACCCGCCGCTCGACGAGCGCATCGCCGCGCTGCGCGCCGCGCCGCTTCCCTGAGCGTGACGCCCGCTCAACCCGCCGCCGGGCCGGGCCTTCGGGCCCGGCTCGGCGCTTTCGTGGAGCACCCACGGTTCACGGCGACAATCACGGCGCTGATCATCGTCAACGCCGTCACCCTTGGGCTCGAGACCTCGCCGGCCGCGGTGGCCACAACGGGTGACCTGCTGTTCGCGCTGGACCGCGCGATCCTGGCCGTGTTCGTCGTCGAGCTGCTGCTGCGGATGGCCGCCCACGGACCGCGCTTCTTCCGCGGGGGCTGGAACTGGTTCGACCTCGTCGTCGTCGGCATCGCGCTGCTGCCGGCGACCGGCCCGCTGTCGGTGCTGCGCGCGCTGCGGGTGCTGCGGGTGCTGCGGCTCGTCTCGGTGGTGCCCGAGATGCGCATGGTGGTCGAGTCGGTGGCCCGCTCGCTGCCCGGGCTCGGCTCCATCGCGCTGTTGCTGATCGTGTTCTTCTATGTGTTCGCGGTGATGGCGACCAAGCTGTTCGGCGACACCCATCCGCAGTGGTTCGGCCACATCGGCGGCTCGCTGTTCTCGCTGTTCCAGGTGATGACACTCGAGAGCTGGACCACTATCGCCCGGGGCGTGATGCAGTCGCATCCCTGGGCATGGCTGTTCTTCCTCGCCTTCATCCTGGTCGCGACGTTCACCGTGCTGAACCTGTTCATCGCCGTGATCGTCAACGCCATGCAGGAGCAGCACGCGGCGCAGGTCCGCGCCGGCACCGCAGAGCCGACTCCCGCCGAGCGCCTCGAGAGGGAGGTCCGCGCGCTGCGCGAGGAACTCGCCGTGCTGCGGGACGCGCTCCCCCGGCAGCCGGGCGCGGGACCGCCGCGTGCGTAACCTGGTCGTCGTCCTCGGCGACCAGCTCGACCGCGACGGGAGCGCGCTCGCAGGCTTCGACCCGGCGAAGGATGCGCTGTGGATGGCCGAGGTGGCCGAGGAGAGCGAGCACGTCTGGTCGCACAAGGCGCGGATCGCGCTGTTCCTGGCGGCCATGCGGCATTTCCGGGACGCGCAGGCCGCGGCGGGCCGTCCGGTGCACTACCGGGAGCTCGACGGGCACGCCGCACCAGGCCTCGCCCAGGCGCTCGCCGAAGACCTGCCCCGGCTGCGCCCGGAGAAGGTCGTGCTGGTGCGCCCCGGCGACTTCCGCGTCGCGCAGGCGCTCGCCGCCGCCGTGCGCGAGGCCGGCGTGGCCCTCGAGGAGCGCGAGGACGCCCACTTCCTCTGCAGCGTGGCGGATTTCGCGGGCTGGTCCGACGGCCGCAAGGAGCTGCGGCTCGAGTTTTTCTACCGCTGGATGCGCAAGCGCACCGGCCTTCTGATGGACGGCGACCAGCCGGCCGGCGGCGCGTGGAACTTCGACGCCGAGAACCGCGCCAGCTTTCCGAAGGCCGGCCCGGGGCCGCTGCGGTCCCCGGTCGCGTTTCCGCCGGACGCGACCACGCGCGCGGTCATCGAACTCGTGGAGCGGCGCTTCGCGTCCCATCCCGGCTCGCTCGGGCGCTTCGACTGGCCGGTGACTCGCGACGATGCCCTCGCGGCCCTCGAGGACTTCATCGAGAACCGGCTGCCCGGATTCGGCCGCTACCAGGACGCGATGTGGTCCGGCGAGCCGTGGCTGCAGCACTCGCGGCTCTCGGCGGCGCTCAATCTCAAGCTGCTGTCGCCCCTCGAGGTGTGCCGCGCGGCCGAGCGGGCCTTCCGCGCGGGCCGGGTCCCGGTCGCGGCGGCCGAGGGTTTCATCCGGCAGATACTCGGCTGGCGCGAATACGTGCGCGGGATCTACTGGCGGCACATGCCGGGGTACCTGGAGCGCAACGCGCTCGGCGCACGCGAGCCGCTGCCGCGTTTCTACTGGACCGGCGAGACCGGCATGGCCTGCCTCGCCGACACGCTGCGCCAGACGCTCGAGCTGGGCTACGCCCACCACATCCAGCGGCTCATGGTGACGGGCCTGTTCGCACAGCTCCTTGGCGTCGAGCCGCGGCAGGTCCACGAGTGGTACCTGGCCGTCTACGTGGACGCCGTGGAGTGGGTCGAGGCGCCGAACGTCCTCGGCATGTCGCAGCACGCGGACGGCGGCCTCATGGCGAGCAAGCCCTACGTGGCCACCGGCAAGTACATCTCGCGCATGAGCAACCACTGCGGCGGCTGCCGCTACGACCCCGCCCTTTCAACCGGACCGCGCGCCTGCCCGTTCACGACCCTCTACTGGGACTTCCTCGACCGGCATGCCGCGCGCTTTCGCGAGCACCCGCGCCTCGCCCTGCAGGTCCGCAACCTCGACCGGCTGGACGAATCCGCGCGGGCGGCGATCCGCGAACGGGCGGGTGAACTTCGCAGCCGCATCGCCGCGGGAGACGGGACGCCATGACGCAAGGCCCGGCCCGCCTGCCCGGAGGAGCTTCTTGAGCACCGCCCTCGTCTGGTTCCGCCGGGACCTGCGCCTCACCGACCAGCCGGCCCTCGCGCAGGCGCTCGCCGCGGCCGACACCGTCATCCCCGTGTATATCCACGCGCCGCATGAGGAAGGCGCCTGGGCGCCTGGAGCCGCGAGCCGCTGGTGGCTCCACCACAGCCTGGCGGCGCTCGAGACCGAGCTGCGCGTGCGCGGCAGCCGGCTCGTGCTGCGCGAGGGCCCGGCGCTGGCCGCGCTCGAGGCGCTCATCGCCGAGACCGGCGCGACGGCCGTGTTCTGGAACCGCCTCTACGAGCCCGCCGTGATCGCCCGCGACAAGGCCGTTAAGCAGGCGCTCGCGGAGCGCGGCATCGAAGCGGTGTCCTGCAACGGCCACCTGTTGTTCGAGCCCTGGACCATCCGAAACGGCGCCGGCGATCCCTACCGCGTCTTCACGCCTTTCTGGAAGGCCTGCACTGCAGAGCTCGGCACGGTACCCGCGCCGCTGCCCGCGCCCGAGCGCCTGCCCGCCGTTCCGCCGGCCGTCGCGAGCCTCGGGCTCGCGGCACTCGGACTCCTGCCGAAGATCCGCTGGGACGCGGGGCTCGCCGCGGCCTGGCTGCCCGGGGAGGCAGGCGCGATGGCCACGCTCAGCCAATTCGTCGAGGAGGCCATCGGCGCCTACGACGTGGACCGCAATCGCCCGGACCTCCCGGGCAGCTCGCGGCTGTCGCCCTACCTGCACTTCGGCGAGCTCTCGCCCCGGCAGGCGCTGGCCGCCGCGAGCGTCCCGGGCGTCGGCGACTCGGCCGGCGCCGCGTCGTTCGTGCGCGAGCTCGGCTGGCGCGAGTTCGCGCATCACCTGCTGTTCCACTTCCCCCACACCCCCGACGAGCCGCTCGACGCGCGGTTCGCGGGCCTGGCCTGGCGCGAGGATCCGGCGGAACTGGAGGCCTGGCGGCGCGGCCGGACGGGCTACCCCATCGTCGACGCGGGCATGCGCGAGCTGTGGGCCACCGGCTGGATGCACAACCGGGTGCGGATGATCGTCGCTTCGCTGCTCACCAAGAACCTGTTCGCGCACTGGCGCCACGGGGCCCGGTGGTTCTGGGACACGCTGGTGGATGCGGACCTGGCCAACAACACCCTCGGCTGGCAGTGGACGGCCGGCTGCGGCGCGGACGCGGCGCCCTATTACCGGATCTTCAACCCCTTGCTGCAGGCCGAGAAGTTCGACCCCGGCCGCGCCTATATCCGCCGCTGGGTGCCCGAGCTGGCGGCCCTGCCCGACAAGTACGTCCACTGCCCCTGGCAGGCCCCGGCCGAGGTCCTGCTGGCCGCGGGCGTCCGCCTCGGGCAGGATTACCCCCTTCCCATCGTGGACCCGCGCTCGAGCCGCGACGACGCGCTACGGCGCTTCGAGGGCTTGAAGCGTCCTGGACAATAGCCGGCCGGCGAATCCGGCCGTTTGTGCAGGACGAACAGGCGCCTGAGTGTGCTTTTCCGGAGACCCGTCGGCATGAAGACCCGTACCCTTCCCGCCCTCGCCCTGCTGGCCGCCGCCTGGCTCTCGTTGCCGGCCCTGGCCGCCGAGCTGCCGCCGCGCGTCAACGCCGACGGCTTCGAGCTGAAGCCGGTAGGCAAGGGACGCCTGACCTGGCTCGGTTTCGGCATCTACAGGGCTGGATTGTGGACGCCGGACGGCCGCTTCGAGGACTTCGCGCCGGGCGGGCCGGTGGCGCTTTCCCTGTCATACGAGCGCGCCTTCAGCCGTGCGCAGCTCATCGAGATCACGACCGGCGAGTGGACCCGGCTGGGGCTCGCCACGCCCGCCCAGCGCGACAGCTGGGCCCGGGCGATCGAGGGCTTCTGGAAGGACGTCCGCAAGGGCGACAACATGACCGCCGTGGTCGTTCCCGGCGGGGAGACCCGTTTCTATGACGCCACCGGCCTCGTGGGGCGCGTGACGGATCCCGCCTTCGGCCCCGCCTACCTGCGCATCTGGCTCGACCAGCGCAGCGCCGTGTCCGAGCTGCGCGTCGCCCTCCTCGGCGAATGACGGCGCTCGATTCCACCCGAAAGGCCCGCTGGGGCGGCCTGCGCACGCTGCTGCGCTGGGTCGCGGCGGACCACGAGCAGCTTCCGGCCCCGGCCCGCCCCGAGGCTGTCGACTGGGCGCGCATCGTGCCCTTCATCCTCATGCACGTCGCCTGCCTCGGCGTCATCTGGGTGGGCGTCAGCGCGCTGGCCGTGGGCGTGGCGGCCGGGCTCTACCTGCTGCGCATGTTCGCCATCACCGGTTTCTACCATCGCTATTTTTCGCACCGCACGTTCAAGACCTCGCGCGCGGCCCAGTTCGTATTCGGGCTGATCGGCGCGAGCGCCGTGCAGCGCGGCCCGGTGTGGTGGGCGGCCCACCACCGTCACCACCACGCCTACTCGGACCGGCCGGAGGACCCGCACTCGCCCGTGCAGCGCGGCTTCCTCATGAGCCACATGGGCTGGTTCCTCACGCAGGGCGGCTTCCGGCCCGACCTGCGGCGCGTGCGCGACCTGACGCAGTTCCCGGAGCTGCGCTGGCTCGACCGCTTCGACATCGCCGTGCCGGTGGCGCTCGCGGTGGGCCTGCTCCTCGCGGGCAACTGGCTCGAGGCGAACCGGCCCGGTCTCGGCACCGACGGCTGGCAGCTTCTGGTCTGGGGCTTCTTCATCTCGACGGTCGTGACCTACCACGCCACGTACACCATCAATTCGCTGTGCCACGTGTTCGGCCGGCGGCGCTACGCCACGCGTGACGAGAGCCGCAACAACGCCTGGCTCGCCCTGCTGACGCTCGGCGAGGGCTGGCACAACAACCATCACTACTACCCGAGCTCGGTCCGCCAGGGCTTCTACTGGTGGGAAGTGGACCTGACCTACTACGGTCTCAAGCTGCTGTCCTGGCTCGGCATCATCTGGGACCTCAAGCCCATTCCCGTCGAGGTCCGCGACGCGCGGCCGGAGGTGGCCCGATGAGGATCGCAGTCGTCGGCTCGGGCATCGCCGGGCTCACCGCGGCGGCGGGGCTCGCCGCCCGCCACGACGTCACGGTGTTCGAGGCCGATGCCTGGGTGGGCGGCCACACGCACACCGTGGACGTCGAGGAGGACGGGCGGACGGTCGCCGTGGACACCGGATTCATCGTCTTCAATCACTGGACGTACCCCAACTTCATCGCGATGCTCGAGCGGCTCGGCGTGGGCTGGCAGCCGTCGAACATGAGCTTCAGCCTGCAGTGCGAGCGCACGGGGCTCGAGTACAACGGCACGTCGGTCAACTCCCTGTTCGCCCAGCGCCGCAACCTGCTGCGTCCCTCGTTCCTGCACATGATCTGGGAGATCCTGCGCTTCAACCGCGAGGCGCCGCGCTTCCTGGCGGAGCAGGACGAGACCACGACGCTCGGCGAGTGGCTGGCGGCGCGCGGCTTCGGCCGGAATTTCACAGAGCAGTACGTCGTGCCCATGGGGCGCGCGATCTGGTCCGCCGAGGAAGAGGCCATGCTGGGCTTCCCGGCCCGCTTCTTCATCGACTTCTTCCAGCGCCACGGCTTCCTGTCGGTGGACAACCGTCCGGTCTGGCAGGTGGTGCGGGGCGGTTCGCGCGAATACGTGCGCGCGCTGCTGGCCTCCTGCCGCCTCGACGTGAGGACCTCGTCCCCCGTCGCCGCGGTTCGCCGCCTCCCGCACGAGGTCGTGCTGCGCACCGCCGGCGGCGAGACGCTGCACTTCGACGCGGTCGTCCTGGCCAGCCACAGTGACCAGGCGCTGGCCATGCTCGAGGACCCGAGCGCGGCCGAACGCGAGATCCTGTCGGCCTTCCCCTACGTCGCGAACGACGTGATCCTGCACACGGACGACTCCGTGCTGCCGAAGCGGCCGCTGGCGCGCGCCGCCTGGAACTACCACCTGCGCCGGAACCCGGCGAGCGGCGTGGCGGTCACCTACGACATGAACGTGCTGCAGTCGCTCGACGCCCGCCGCCGCTACCTGGTGTCGCTGAACCTCGGCGATGCGATCGACCCGCGGACCGTCATCGAGCGCTACAGCACGAGCCACCCCGTGTATACGCCCGGGGGCTTCGCCGCCCAGAAGCGCCACGCCGAGATCAGCGGCGTCCGCCGCACGTTCTACTGCGGCGCCTACTGGCGCTACGGGTTCCACGAGGACGGCGTGGTCAGCGGCCTCGCCGCGCTCGATCACTTCAACCGCTGGGAAGCCGATGCACAGCAGCCTCTACCGCGGGTGGGTTAGGCATCGCAGGCTGACGGACGGCGGCAACCGCTTCCGCTACCGCCTGTTCATGGTCTACCTCGACCTGGCCGAGCTTCCCGGCGTGTTCGACGGCCACCCGCTGTGGTCGACACGGCGGCCGGCGCCGGCGTGGTTCCGGCGCGCCGACTACCTCGGGCCCGCCGAGCTTCCGCTCGACGAGGCGGTGCGCAGGAAGGTCGAGGCCGAGTCCGGCCGCCGCCCGGGCGGACCCATCCGCATGCTCACGCACCTGCGGTATTTCGGCTACTGCATGAACCCGGTGACGTTCTACTACTGTTACGACCAGGAAGGTCGAGAGGTCGAGTTCATCGTCGCCGAGATCAACAACACGCCCTGGGACGAACGCCATGCCTACGTGCTCGACGCGAAGGCCGCGCCGGCCGAACACGGCGTCCACCGCTTCGGCTTCGGGAAAGCCTTCCACGTCTCGCCCTTCCTGCCCATGGACATGGACTACGACTGGCGCTTCTCGTCGCCGGGCGAGGCCCTGCACGTGCACATGGAGAACTTCCGCGAGGGCGAGCGCGTGTTCGACGCGACGCTGGAGCTGAAGCGCGAGCCCATCACCACGGCCTCGCTCACGCGCGCACTTGCCGCCTACCCCTTCATGACGCTGAAGGTCGTGGCCATGATCTACTGGCAGGCCCTGCGGCTCTGGCTCAGGCGCACGCCCTTCTTCCCGCATCCCGGCGGCGGCAACGCAGCCGCGCCGCCCGACGAACGGAGCCCAGCCCGATGAAGCCCACCATCGTCCCCGCCGCCGAGGCACGGCGCATCGCCCCCGGCCCGATCCAGGCGCTCGGGCGGCGCGTCATGACGGGCCACCTGGCCCACGTGCCCGAAGGGCAGCTGACGATCGTCGAGGACGGCGAGACCCTGACCTTCGGCCGGCGGACCGCGACCTGCGGCCTCGCGGCGACCATCGAGGTTCGGCATCCGCAGTTCTGGGCGGACGCCGCCTTCGGCGGCACGGTCGGCGCCGGCGAGGCCTATATCCGCGGCGACTGGGCCTGCGACGACCTCACGGCGCTGGTGCGGCTGATGGTCGTGAACCGCGACGTCATGAACGCGATGGACTCCGGCTTCGCCATCGTGACGGCGCCGCTGCGACGCATCCTGCACTGGCTCAACCATAACAGCCCCGAGGGCAGCCGGCGCAACATCGCCGCGCACTACGACCTCGGCAACGACCTGTTCCGGCTCTTCCTCGACGAGACCATGGCGTATTCCTGCGGCATCTTCGAGACGCCGCAGTCGACGCTGCACGAGGCCTCGCTCGCCAAGTTCGACGCGGTCTGCCGCAAGCTGGACCTCAGGCCGGGCGAGCGGCTGGTGGAGATCGGCACCGGCTGGGGTGGGCTCGCGCTGCACGCCGCGAAGCACTACGGCGCGCAGGTGACGACGACGACCATCTCGCGCGAGCAGCACGACTGGGCGGCGGAGCTGATCGCCCGCGAGGGCCTGTCCGACCGGGTCACCCTGCTGCTCGAGGACTACCGGGACCTGAAGGGCCGCTACGACAAGCTGGTGTCCATCGAGATGATCGAGGCGGTGGGGCACCGCTATCTCGACACCTACATGGGCAAGCTGTCCTCGCTGCTCGAGCCCCACGGAGCGGCGTTGATCCAGGCCATCACGCTGCAGGACCAGTACTACGAGGACGCGCTGAAGTCCGTGGACTACATCCAGCGGTTCATCTTCCCGGGCAGCTTCATCCCGTCCGTGACGGTGATCCTGGAGTCCATGCGCCGCTCGACGGACCTCAAGCTCTTCCACCTCGAGGACATCGGCCCGCACTACGCCACCACGCTGCGTGCCTGGCGCGAGCGCTTCATGGCGCGCCTGCCCGAGGTGCGCGCGCTCGGCTACCCGGATGAGTTCATCCGGATGTGGGAGTTCTACCTCTGCTACTGCGAGGGCGGCTTCCTGGAGCGCCAGCTCGGCGACGTGCACCTGCTTCTCACGAAGCCCCGCTGCCGCCGCCCGGCGATCGCCAGCGTAGGGGCCGTCCCCATTTCCGGCTGACAGCTCCGACAGGGCACCTGCCTTGAACGGAAATGGGGACCGTCCCTTTCGGCGACAGTCCCCAGGCATTTCCACCGGACGGGGACCGTCCCCTGCGGGGACAGGCCCCTCGCTGCTTCAGAAGTTCACGGTTGCCGTCAGGCCGAAGTTCGTGTCGCGGCGCTGCGACGCGACGAACGACCTGCGCAGGTCGAGCGCACCATCCGCGTAGCGGAGGATGTTCGGCACCGAGTCCTCGCCGGTGAGGTTCCGGCCGTAGAGCATGATCGAGAACTTCGGCGACACGAGGCCGAACCGCGCATTGACGAGGCTGGTGTCGCCAGTCTCGGCCAGGTTGTGCACCTGCGCGTACTTGCTCGACTCGTAGGAGTAGTTGGCGCCCGCGACGATGTCCCAGCCGCCGACCATGGGCAGGGGCCGGCGAAGCTCGACGTCGAAGTACACCTGGTGCTCGGCGGTGCGGGGGATCTGCTTGCCCTTGATCGAGCCGTAGGCCGACTGGCACCCCGTCACGTCGGGGAACTCGTCACCGGTCGAGCAGTTGACCAGGCCATCATCCAGCACGTCGTTCAGCACGCCCTGCTGCTCGTCGAAGCCTTCCGTGAAGGACGGATCCGTATAGGCGTAGTTCAGGGTCAACGCCAGGCCCGGCACCGCGAGCGGCCGATAGGTCATCTCGAGTTCCGCCCCGTAGACCTCGGCATCGCCGGCATTGACCGTGGCCGACGTCGTGCGCCCCTGCGCCGGCAGGCTGACGTTCTGGCTGAGCTGGTAGCCCGAGATGTCGTTGTAGTAGAGCGCGAGGTTCGCGACGAGCTGGCCGTCCGCGAACACGTTCTTCGAGCCGATCTCGAACGAGTCCACCTCCTCCTCGTCGTAGGTCGGCACGCCGCCCTGCGAGGCGTCCACGCTGTTGAAGCCGCCGGGCTTGGTGCCCTGCGCGAAGAGCGCGTACAGCATGTTCCGGTCCGCGACCTGCCAGTCCAGCGTCACGCGCGGCGCGAAGCCGTCGAACTTCGCGGTCTCGGACGGGAACACCGTCGCGGCGCCACCCAGGTTCTGGGCGACGGCGCCGCGGGTGATCTTCTCCTCCTGGTAGCGGCCCTCGGCGGTCAGCCGCAGCGTGTCCGTTAACGCGAAGGACAGCAGGCCGAACGCCGCCACATTCTCGATTTCCAGCTCGTTGACGTTGCGTGGCACCACGATGGTCGCGGGCGACTGGGCGACACCGACGGCGCAGGTCGCGATCTGCGCACAGGCGGACTGCAGGCGGGCGGCGAGGTTGGCGTTCGCGATCGCCTGCGCGTTCGGCGGCAGCTCGCGGATGCTCGTGTCCGTCGCGGACTGCTCGAAGTAGTAGCCGCCCACGACGAAGTTCACGCGGTCACCGGCGAACTCCAGCCGCAGCTCCTGGGACCAATCGTCGGTTTCGGTGAGCGTCGCGAACGTGAAGTCGATGACCTGGTTGACCATCAGGTACGTCCAGGGGGGCGGTCCGGCGACGAGCGGGATCCGGGCGAAGATCGCCGTCGGGAAGGCGATCGGCTGGTAGTCCGCCTCCACGATGAAGGTCTCTTCGCTGTCGTTGTAGCCGGTGATCGAGCTGAGCCGCCAGCGCTCGTTGATGTCGTAGCCGATGCTCAGGCTCGTCTGCAGGTCGTCGTTGCTCTGCTGGGCATCCGGCGCCTGGACGGTCCAGTCGCTCGCGATCGGCCGGGGCCTGATCACGCCGCAGTAATAGCGGCCGCCGCCCCGGTACAGGGTGCCGTTGTCGAAATAGCAGTTGTTGTCCGCCGCGGAGGTTGCGAACAGGGGCGGCTGTCCGTCGCGCAGCTCGGAATAGTAGCCGCGCAGGCGGATGTCGAGCGCTTCGGTCGGCGTGAACTGGAGCACGCCCGACAGCGACTTCGAACGCTGCTTGCCGATCGCGGTATTGTCGAAGGTGTTCTGGAACGCGCCGCCGTTGTCGTAGTAGCGGGCGGTGATGCCGCCCCCGAGGGTGTCCGCGATGAGCGGCCCGCGCAGCGACAGCGACACCTCGTACTCGTCGTCCTCCGCCGCGTCGAGCTTGAGGTTGCCGGAGAACTCGTCTCCCGGCGACCTCGTGACCATGTTGATCGCGCCGGCGTAGGTGTTGCGCCCGTACAGAGCGCTCTGGGGCCCCTTCACGACTTCGATGCGTTCCACGTCGTTCAGGTCGTACGCCGCGATCGAGCCGGTGATGTAGACGCCGTCGATGAAGTAGGCGACACCCGAGGCGCCGGTGATGTTGGCCTGGCCGCGGATGACGGGGCGGTTGCCCACGCGGCTGAACTCGTTGTCGAAGATCAGTCCCGCGGTGAGCTTCGAGATGTCCGCGAGATCCTGCAGGCCGAGGTCCTGGATCGCCTGCGAAGTGATCGCCGTGATGGCGACGGGCACCTCCTGGATGTTCTCCTCCTGCTTGCGGGCAGTGACGAAGATCTCCTCGAGCTGCTGGACCTCGGGCCCGGTCTGCGCCTGGACGATGCTGCTGACCGTGAGACCGGCGAGCGTCGCGCTGATCGCCACGGCAAGCCGGCTCCGCCGGCTGTTGCGAATCTGCATGGTGTCCCCCCTGTAGGACTCTGTCTAATTCTCGAAGTGTTGCGGGCAGCCAACGTGCTGGCGGACCAACCGCTTCCGTCTGTTGTATACAATCAATCCACCGCTGGCGCAATCGCCGGTCCCGGCGCTGCTCCGGCCACAGGCCCGTTGTTTCCCCCGCCGGCGCCGCCTGTATCGCCAACTTGTTGACCCGCGCCGCCGCTCCCGGCATGGTCGCGCTCGAACAACGACACAGGCGCCAAGAGCCGCCTGGATGCCCGGGGAGGGCTCGATGAACGAATTCTTCGCGACCGTGGCCACCTTCTCGGATTTCCTCTGGGGTGGGACCTGGGGCGAGGTCCGGATCCTGCCGGTCGGCGTGGTCACCATCGCGTTGCTGGGTACGGGCCTCTACTTCATGCTGCGGCTCAGATTTCGCCCGCTGCGCCGCCTCGGTCCGGCATTCGCGGTGCTCTGGCGCGGCCGGCAGGCGCAAGGCGCGGGCGAGATCACGCCCTGGCAGGCGGTGTCCACCGCGCTCTCCGGCCAGATCGGCACCGGCAACCTGGCCGGCGTCGCCACAGCCATCACGCTCGGGGGACCCGGCGCGATCTTCTGGATGTGGGTGACCGCGATCTTCGGCATGGCAGCGGCCTTCGCCGAAAGCTCGCTCGCGGTGCGATTCCGCGAAAAGCACCCCGACGGGCACGTCCACGGCGGGCCGATGTACTACATCCGCAACGGCCTCGGCCGGAAGTGGGGCTGGCTCGCGGTGCTGTTCTGCCTCGGCACGCTCGTCTCCTCGCTCGTGACCGGCAACATGATCCAGGCGAACTCGGTCACCCAGTCGGTGGTGGAGGCCGGGCGCAGCCTCGGCTTCGTCGTGCCCAACTGGGGCGTCGGCATCGCCATCGCCTTCCTCGCCTTCCTGGTGATCATCGGCGGCATCAAGAGCATCGGCGCCTTCGCCGGCCGGCTGGTGCCGGGCATGGCCCTCGGCTACGTTCTCGCCGCCCTCGCGGTGCTCGCGCTCAACCACGAGCACATCGGCGACGCCTTCATGCTGATCCTGCGCTCCGCCTTCGGTCTGGAGGAAGCCGTCGGCGGCGTGGCCGGGTACGGCGTGCTCGCGGCGATCCGCGCGGGGGTGGCGCGCGGGCTGTTCTCGAACGAGGCCGGCCAGGGATCGGCTCCGATCGCCCATGCGGCGGCCAAGACCGACAGCCCGGTGCGGCAGGGCGAAATCGCCATGCTCGGCGTGTTCATCGACACGATCATCGTATGCACCATGACGGCGCTGGTGATCCTCGTGGTGGACGGCAGCTACCTCTCCCAGAACGGAACGGCCACGGTGGAATACGCCTGGCAGTCCACCGACCTGCAGGCGTCCGCCATCACGACCGCCGCATTCGCGCAGGGCATCCCCGGCGGGCAGTGGATCGTGCTCGCCGCGCAGTTCCTGTTCGCCTTCACCACCATCATCGGCTGGTCGTACTACGGCGAACAGGCCACGGGGTATCTGTTCGGCGACCGGGCCGCACTGCCCTGGCGCTACGTGTGGGTCGCGTTCGTCTTCATCGGCACGCTGATCGCGCACGTGGACGGGCTGTGGCTGCTGGGCGACGTCGCCAACGCAGCGATGCTGTTCCCCAACGTGATCGCCATCCTCGCACTGTCGGGGATCGTGGTCGCCATGGCGCGCGAGGCTGACGGCGGCGCCAGGGCGCCAGGCTGAGACTAGCTGGCGCTGCATCCGTAAGGTCCGTCGCGAAACGGGACGGCCTGCGGATTGCCGCTACCGGCGGGCGTCGCCGTCCGCCTCGGCTGAGCCAGGTGGCGGCACCTGCGTGGGAACCCAGAAGAACTCACGCGGCGACTCGAGGAATGCGCGCAGCACGCGTGCCGTCAGTCCGCGCGTCTGCTCGGGCATGATCCCCCGCGACCGCAGGGCCACGCGCATCGCCAGCGAGAAGCTTACGACCAGGTTGGTGAGGCCGATCAGCAGGACGCCCAGGACGCTGACGGCGATCGTCCAGGCACCCGCGCCGAAGCCTTGCCCCTGCAGGCCGTAGGCGAGGTTGGCCGACGCGAAGGCCACGTGGCGGATGTCGAGCGGCAGGCCAAGCAGTTCGCCCACGACCGGCGTGCAGCCCAGCATGCAGCCGAACAGGAAGTTGCCCATCAGTGCGCCCGTGTTGTCCTCGATGTAGGCCGCCACCCGGGCGAGCCGCTCCTCGCCCAGCAGCCGGCGCATCCAGCGGACGCGGCGAAGCCGCTCGGGGATGCGGTGATAGAGCGCCTGGTTGTCGTAGTAGCCCGAGATGAGACCGCTCAGGAACAGGTACACGCCGGCGATCGCCGCGTGCAGCAGCGCGAGGCTGTGCCACGGGTGCAGGTCGTGCAGCAGGTGCGAGGCCTTGTCCGGGTCCACGGGCTGCCAGCCCAGGAAGGCGCCGGCCGTCATCGCCAGCGCCAGCGCAGTCAGGAAGCCGACGATCACGTTGCCGGCGATGGATACCCACTGGCTGCGGCTCACCTCGGCCGCGAGCCGGGTCAGCGCATCGAGCCGGGCCTCGCGACCCTGCGTGCCGTCTACCGCCGCGGCCAGCGTCGCCGCCGTCATCGCGGGCTGCTTGGTGGCGATGGTGAGGCCGAGCACGTGGATCAGCACGAAGCCGAGCCCGTAGTTGAGGCTGAGCACCGCAGCCTCCCAAAGGAGCGGCAGGTCGATATTCACCAGCAGGATCTTGACCAGGGCCATGGCGCCGATGACCAGACCGGCGCCCGCGGCCGCCCGGTACATGGCGACGAACTCGTCCCGCGTCCGGCTCACGTAGTGCTCGCCGGAGTGGCTCGCCTGTTCCGTGATGCGGCGCGCCAGCAGCTCCACGGTGCCGCGGAACAGGTCGCGGATGCTGTGGCGCTTGTTTTCCTGCCGCACGAGGGTGAGGAACACGCGGACGACGCGCTCGCGGGCCACCGTCCCCACCGGCTCGAGGGCACCCCCGAGGGCGCCGTGGATGACGCGCAGCCGGCGGATCGCCTGGCCGATCCGGGCCATGACGAACACCAGGTCCACGGCGACGCCCGCTTCGCGCGACCGGCGGCGCACCGCGTCGATGTAGTCCTCGCACTGCGCCAGCAGGACTTCGAAGTGCCGGTCCTCCCCCGGGTCGGCCGCCGCACCGGCCGCACGCCGCTGCATGAACGCGCGCACTTCGTCGGCCTGCGCCAGGAAAGGCGATTCGTGCCTCGCGAGCGCCGGCATGTACCGCAGCAGGGCGGGCTCGGTGCCGAGCGCCGCGAGGCGCACGGACAGGAGGCGCATCGCCTCGAGCAGCTCATGCCGGCCCTTGCGCCGCGCGGCCTCGAACACGGGTCCGTCCACGCCGATCGCCTGAAGCAGGGCGTCCCAGTCCTCGAGCGGCACGGCCTCGAGCCACTCGTGATCCCGCGGGTGATCGAAGACCTGCGCCAGGAGGCTGCGCAGGAACGTCTCGTCCACGGCGGGCGGAAGCAGCCGCCCCAGCAGCCGTCGCCACAAGCCGCTCATGAACCCGGCGCTGTCGAGGACCCCGGACTCCGCGTAGAGCAGCCGCTGGCTGCGGGACTCGAGCAACGTGGCAAGGTAGCGGCCGAGCGCCCTGGCCAGGTCCGGTCGCGACCCCAGCAGGCGCAGGACCTGACGAAAGCGTGATTCGGCGACCTCGGGAGCGTCGGGCCCACGGGGCCGGACCAGGCTCACGATCTCGGCCAGCTGGTCACCGGACGTCGGGCAGGGCCCTTCTCGCAGCTCCTCCAGCAGCTCCGTCAGGCTCGCAGTGATATCTGGCTTCGGCTGGCGAAACATCGGGCGACCCCGGCTCCCCCGGCCGGCGGCGCTACCTTGCGCGAAGCCGGGACGGCGCGCAACTGGCGCGGGCGGCGCGCCTCAGCGCGGGAGGCCAGCCGCCCGCAGCAGGTCTTCGACTGCGTAGAAGTGGAAGGTGCGATCGGTGGACATGGCGACGAAAAGGCCTTCTGGAAAGCCCGGCAGCTCGGTCGTCGTGATGTCGCTGCCGTCGCTGTCCAGGGTGGACAGTCTCGCGGTGCCGACGAGCGGGTGATCATGCGGCTGGCCGGGCCGGCCCTCGCGCGGGTAGATCCTGAACAGGTTCGCCTGCTGGTCCGACAGCAGGATGTAGCCGCTGCCGTCCGGCCGCCGATAGACCGAAAGGCCCTCGTGGTCACGGGCGAGGCCGGTGGTCGCGAAGACCGCGAGCTCTTCCCCGGCGTCCTCGGCGAGGGGATCGGCGTGATACTTGCGAACGCCATGCATCTCGTCGCTCGCGTAGACGTAGCCCAGCTCGTTGTCCACCGCCAGCGCCTCGATCTCCTTGAGACCGCTCCACCGACCGAAGGCGCGGACGAACAAGCCGCGCAGCTGGCCCGTGCCGTCGTCGACCAGCCGGTACTGGTGCAGGTAGCCGTCCGTCGGGGCGAACTGGTCTGAGCGGCTGACGATGGCGAAGAACGCACCATCCGTGGGCCGGGTGTAAAGCGCGATTCCCATCGCGTCGCGAGCGCGTTCGCCCACGAACACGGGGATGCCGCCGCCGTCGACCGCCGCCATGTCGGGCAGGCGATAGACCCGCAGGCGCTTGGCGTAGCGCTCCGTGACGACCGCAACGTCGACCTTGCCGCCAGCCAGCGGCACGTCGTAGGCGATGTCCACGTTGTTGGGCCGCAGCAGGCCGCGCACCACCTTGTCGTGGTGGATGCGCCCGTCCAGACCGAAAACGTAGAGGGCGCCGTCGGCGTCCTTGTCGGTGCCGAGCACCAGGCTCGCGGCCGGATTCTCGCGGTTGATCCAGATTGCCGGGTCGTCGGTGTCGTGGCGCACCGGCTCGGTGACGACCCGCGGCGGCAGTGCCGTCAGCGGCTCGCTGCCCGGTCCGGTCGCGGCGCAGGCGCCGGCCGGCAGCATCGCAAGCACGCACGAAAGGACGCGAAACAGCCTGTTGCTGCGACCGCAGCGCGCTGGGTGGATGTAGCTCATGCAGGGATCCTGTCGACGGTGTGGGTCATGCTTGCGCCGCGGACCCATGGTAAGCGAGCGCCCGACCGTGCAGGCCTTGCGATGTGGTCCTGCTCAGTCCACAAGTTCCGTGCCCTCCCAGCAGCGCGTCGGCCTGGGCAGCGAAGGGTTGCTGCAGCGGTCCTCGGGCGCACCCCGAGGCAAGCGGGAAACGAAGCGCTTCGAGCCGCTGCGGGTGCGCTCGACGTCGAAAGCATCGTAGATACGGCCCGTCACGGTGCGCGACTCGTAGCGCAGCCGGTCCTGCTCGACATGGACGACCTGGTACAGCTGGACATCCTCGCCGGTTCGCTCGAGCGCTTCGCGAGCCTCATCCGACACCAGGTACTGCTTGGGACCCGCCACCGAGACGACGTAGACCGGCACCCCCCTGGCGCCGACCGCCGTCGCGCCCTCCGCGACATTGTGGCCGCGCCCGTAGGCGTGGTCGTGACCCTGCAGCACGAGGTCGACGCCGTGGCGCTCGTACACGGGCAACCAGTGCTCGCGCAGCGGCGGATTGCCCCGCCCCATGGCGACCGAGAATACCGGGTGGTGGTGGCTGACGATCACCCACGGCGCCTTCTCATGGCTCAGCAGTGCGTCGAGCCACCGGCCCTGCACCTCGGCCGAGCCAGGCTCGTCGAGGGCCCGCGTCGAGTCGAGTACCACGAACAGCGCGCCCGGGTAGCGGACGAAATAGACGGTGTCCTCGTGGCCCGGCGGGCCGTTGCGAGGCAGGCCGAGCTGCAGCGGCCAGTGCGGCGAGAGCGAGTAGGTCTCCGAGCCGTCGGGTTCGACACGCTTGACGTGCTCGTGGTTGCCCGCCACCGGGACGGCAGGGATCATTCCATGCAGGAACCCGCCCGCCTCGAACCACTCGCCCCACTCGTCGTCGTGATTGCCTTCGCGGAGGTTGACCAGGTCGCCGGCGTGCAGTAACAGCGAGGCCTTCGGCAGCTCGCGGAAGCTTTCCCTGATCACCCGTGAAAAGTGCGAGCGGACCGAGTTCTGCGCGTCGCCGAAGTACAGGAAGGAGAACGGCCGGAACGACGCGGGCGCGGTGCGAAACTGCAGCCACTCGCTCCAAGTATCGTGTCCGCGAACGCGGTAGGCATAGAGCGTGTCGGGCTCGAGTCCCTCGAAGCGCACCGCGTGATGATGCGCCAGGCCATTGGCGGTAACGAGCGGCCGGGTCGTGCCCTGGACGGTGGTGGCCGAGAGGTGCAGCCCCGGCGTGTCGCGGGCCACGACGATCTGCGCGACCGCCTCGGCGACGCCCGGTCCCGTTCGCCAGTTGACCGACTGCGTGCGCGCCGGGTCCTCGCCAACCACCAGGATCACGCGATCGGGGTGATCGGTGGCCCGATAGCGGGCGTCGCCCGGCAGCGTCAGGGTGTTGCGCGGCTCGTGCGCGTCTGCCCCGGGCGGCGCAAGCGCCGCCACCGGCCACCAAAGAAGGACTGCGAGCAGGGCAGCCTTGGATCTCATCGCTCACACCAGCCAGGCCGGGCACGGCACGCCGCCGAAGACACTCGTGAAACTAGTCCGTGGACATGACAGCGAAATGACAGCGCAGGGTATGATTCAGCGATGACACGCGAATGCGAGCCGATCGCGCCAGCAGCCCTCGACGAGCTGAAATCGCTCCTGGGTCCCGGCGGCTACCTGGACGCGCCGGCCGACATCGAGCCCTTCGTCGTAGACCACCGTCGCCGCTACCGCGGCGATGCCCCGCTCGTGGCCCTGCCCGACTCCACGGCCGCGGTGTCCGCGCTGCTTCGCCGCTGCGCCGCGCTCGGCGTGGGTGTCGTTCCCCACGGCGGCAACACCGGCTATTGCGGCGCCGCGACCCCGCGCCCCGGAGGCCGCGAGATCGTCGTGTCGCTGCGGCGGATGGGCAGGATCCGGGCCGTCGAGCCGGCCGGCAACTCGATCACCGTCGAAGCCGGCTGCATCCTGCAGGAGGTTCAGGCCGCCGCGGAGGCCGCGGACCGCCTGTTCCCGATGTCGCTGGGCTCCGGGGGTTCCTGCACGATCGGCGGCAACCTCTCGACGAACGCCGGCGGCACTGCGGTGCTGCGCTACGGCATGATGCGCGACCTCGTGCTGGGCCTCGAGGTCGTCCTGCCGGACGGCCGCGTGCTCGACCAGCTGCGCGCGCTCCGCAAGGACAACACCGGCTACGACCTCAGACACCTGTTCATCGGCGCCGAGGGCTCGCTCGGCATCATCACGGCCGCCTGCCTCAAGCTGTTCCCGCGACCGCGCGGCCATGCCACCGCTTTCGTCGCGCTGGACGACCCCGCCGCAGCCGTGCGGCTCCTCGATCGCCTGCGCGCCGGGCTGGGCGACACGGTCACCACCTTCGAGCTGGTGCCGCGGATCGCGCTCGATCTCGCCTGCCGCCACGTGCCCGGCTGCAGCGACCCCTTCGGCGCCCCGGCGCCGTGGTACGTGCTGCTCGAGGTGTCATTGCCGGCGGCGGCCGCGGGCCTCGGGGACGCCCTCGAGGCCCGCCTCGCAGCCGGCCTCGAGACAAGCGAACTTCGGGATGCGGTCATCGCGGCCTCGCTCGCACAGCGGGAGGCGCTGTGGCGCCTGCGCGAGAGCATCCCCGCGGCGCAGACGCGCGAAGGAGCGAGCCTCAAGCACGACATCTCGATCGAGACTCACGCCCTGCCCGCCTTCGTCGAGGCGGGAAGATCGTTGCTCGAGCGCCTCGTGCCGGGCTCGCGCCTGGTGGCCTACGGCCATCTCGGCGACGGCAACCTGCACTTCAACCTGAGCGGGCCTGCGGGCGGCGACGATGCGGCCTTCCTCGCGCGCGGCGCGGAGCTGCGCCGCGCGGTGCACGACCTCGTCGCCAGCTACCGCGGCAGCTTCAGCGCCGAGCACGGCATCGGCCAGGACAAGGTGGCGGAGCTGGAGCGCTACGAGGACCCCGTCGCACTCGACCTGATGCGCGGCATCAAGCGCCTGCTCGACCCGCAGGGCATCATGAATCCCGGCAAGGTCCTCCGTGGACTGGAGGAAGCGCGGTGAGCACGGAACCGGGCTGCGCCGGAGGCCTGTACGAGGCCTGCGTCGGAGTGCCGGACCTGGCGGCGGCCATCGCCGACTTCGAGCGCTACGGCTGCCGTGTCGGCAGCTTCGGCGAACTGGACGCTGCGGCCGCGCGCGCGCTCTACGGTCACGACTCCGCCCTGCGCTCGGCGCGCCTGCTGCACCAGGACGCCGACCACGGCCTGGTCCGCCTGATGCAGTGGGAGCGGCCGCGCAACGCCGGCCTCGGCGTCGGGCAGGACCTGCGCTGCATCGGCAGCCGCTGGGGCGTGCGCCTCACTGCCAGCGTCATGAACATCGCGAACCATGCGCAGCGCGCACTCGAGACCGGCGCTCAGCTGACGCTGATCGAGCCGATCCTCGCCGTCATCGGCGAGGTCTCGGGCGAACGCGCGGCGACCCCGTTCCGCGACGAGCTCGTCGGCGTCCGCGAGATGGTGGTCCTGCAGCCGCATTACCGGCAGGTGTTCTTCGAGCGCTTCGGCTACGACAGCCCGCTCTACGGGAAGATCGACCCGCACTGCCTATTCCGCACCAGCCAGCACACCCACTTCGGGATGATGATCGCGAACGACGACCACCGCGTGCTCGATTTCTACGACCAGGTGCTGGGCCTCAAGCGCTGGTTCGATGCCGAGCGTCCCTGGGAGCAGGCGACGGGCTCGCGGCGCATCTTCGGCCTCGAGGAGGGCGAGACCCACTGGATGGTGGACTTCGACGACCCCCGGTCGGGCCACGCCCTCGCGGAGCGCCGCTCCGGCAAGCTCAAAGTCGTGCGCTTTTCCAGCGGCAGCCGCCTGCCCGACCGGATGGAACGGTCGCGGCCCGGCTGCCTCGGCTACTCGCTCTACACCTGGCGCGTGCACGGCATCGAGGGCCTGCACCGGCGCGTGTCGGCCGGTGGCGCCCGCGACGTGACGGACGTGCTCACGGACGAGTTCGGCGCCCGCAGCTTCGGCTTCACCGCGCCGGACGGCTATCCGTGGGTGCTGACCGAGGCGTCCTGATCCCGCATGGCGCGACCGACCGCAGCCAAGCCACCTGCCCGCCGGCCGCCGGCACTCGACCTGCCGCAGGCCACTGCGAGGCTGAGCCTGCGGGAGTTCACGCTGGGCGACTTGCCGGCCCTGGCCGGCTGGAGCGCGGATCCGCGGGTCACGCGCCACCTCCTGTTCGGCCCGCGTGACGCGGCCGCGGCGCGGCGCCACCTCGAGGAGGTCCTCGAGGCGCAGTCCGCGCGCGTCCGCCGTTTCTGGGAACTTGCCATCGAGCGCGCAAGCGACGGCGTCGTCATCGGCGCCTGCGATCTCACCCTTCGCAGCCGCGAGGAACTCGAGGTCGGTTACCTGCTCGCGAGGCCTTATTGGGGCGAGGGCTACGCCACGGAGGCGCTGCGCGCCGTCGTCTCGGCTGCATTCTCGCAACTCGGTGTCACGCGCGTCGTCGCCGCGACCGCGGTGGAGAACGCGCGCTCGGCGCGGGTGCTCGAGCGCGCCGGCCTCCGCTGGGAGTCGCTGCTTCGCGCGCACGCCCGCGGCCGAGGGCGGGTGTGGGACGTGAACGTATACTGTGTTGGCCGCGACGACTGGCTGTCAGGGAACGGCGCATGAAACGCAGATTGATTGTCACCGCGCTGGTCGTCGGCGTGCTGATCGGCGGATACGCCGCCTTCGGCACCTACGCCGTGCCGGGACTCGTGCGGGACGGGGTCGTAAGCGGCCTTCGCGCGGAATTCGGGCGCGAGGCCTCGCTCGGGGAGGTCCGCTTCCACCCGTTCCAGCTGCGGCTCGTCGCGCGCGACTTCGAGGTCCGGGATGGCGAGGGCACGCGCACGCTCGGCTTCGGGCTGCTGAACGTGGATTTCGCGCCGGCCGCCTCGCTGTGGCGACGGGCCTGGACGTTCGAGGCGATCCGGGTCGAGCAGCCGTACGCGCGCCTGATCCAGTTCGAGGATGGCAGCACCAACCTCTCGCGCCTGTTCGCAGGCCAGGAGCCCGCGGCGGCGCCGTCCGGGGACGCGGCCTTGCCGCCCCTACGGATCGGCCGCTTCGAGCTCGACGGCGGCGAGTTCGACTTCGAGGACCGCGCCCGGGCGGCGCCGTTCCTTGCACGCTTCGCGCCGATCAGCTTCGGCCTCACGGACTTCTTCACCGAAGGCGACGGCAACGCCTTCCGCCTGAGCGCCACCGGGAGCCGCGGCGCGCGCCTCGACTTCGAAGGCGTGCTGGACGTGCGCAATCGCGCTTCGCGCGGCAGCGTCGGCGTCGCTGCGCTGCCGGCGGCGCAGCTCGCGGAGTACCTGGGCGACCTGCTCCCCGTGAAGCTGCCCGAGGGTTTCATTGCGATCGAACTCGAGTACGACGTGTCACGGGATGAGGACGGGCTCGCAGGCACGGTGGCCGTCCCGCGAATCGAGGTACGCGATCTCGCCACGCTGGCGCCGGGGTACGACCAGCCGTGGCGCATCGGGTCCATCCTCGTCAGCGATTCGCGCGTTGACCTCGCGGCGCAGACCCTGCGCATCGGTGGCGTCGAGGTTGCCGGGGCGAGACTGCCCGTGGCGCGCACTTCCGCCGGCCTCCAGCTTCCGGGCCTCGTCGCGGCGGAGGACGCTCAGCCAGCCCCTCCTCCCGCCCGAGCCGACGCCGCCGCGCCACCGCCAGCCACGGAACAGGCTGTGCCCGAATCCGTTTGGCGGGTCGAGGTCGCCAGCCTTGCCGTTCGCGACGTCGTAGTGCCGATCACCGACCGTACGCTCTCTCCTGCCGCCACGCTCGAACTCAATGTCCCGGAACTCCGTGTCGGCGGAATCGCCTGGCCGCTCGGGGGAACGCTCGACGTGACCGCGAAAGTCGTCTCGGGCAGCGGAGGAAGCGTCGGCCTGCGAGGCAGTGTCACGCCCGAGCCGCTCGCAGCCGACCTCGCCGTCAAGATCGAAGCCCTCGACCTCACCCCGGCGCAGCCGTACATCGCGACCACATCCGACCTGCTCCTCGACGCGGGCAGCGTCGCGGGCGAGCTGAGCCTGACGCTCGAGCCCGGCCAGGCCGCGCCATTCAGGGTGGCGGGTGACCTGAGCGTGAACGGCCTTCGGACGCGCGATCGGCTGCTCGAGCAGGAGTTCGCCCGCTGGCGCTCGCTCGAGTTGACGGGGCTTGCTTACTCGAGCACCCCTGCCTCCCTCGAGATCCGCGAGGTCGTCGCCCGGGAGCCATGGATAAAGCTCGTGCTCGGCGCGAACGGCGTGACCAACATCGAGGCCGTGCTGGACCCGGCCGCAGCCGCCCGCAAGGCCGAGCGGATCGCCGCGGAGCGCGCCGCCGGCAAGGCCGCCGGAGATGACGAGGACGAGTCGTCCGGCGAGCCGATCGGCGGGCCTCCCGAACCGGCGGCGCCCGGCATGGCCATGCGCATCGGCCGCGTGCGAATCGTCGACGGCGCAACCCACTTCGCGGACTTCACGGTCGAGCCCAACTTCGCCGTCGCTGCGCAGCAGCTGGGCGGGACGATCACCGGCCTGTCCTCCGATCCCGCGGCGCGGGCGAAGGTGGACATCGCGGGCAAGGTGGACCGCTATGCCCCGGTCAATGTGACCGGCGAGGTTAACTACCTCGCCGCCGAGTCCTTCACGGACCTGACTGCGCGCTTCGACAACATCGACCTGTCCACCTTCAATCCCTACTCGGGCAAGTTCGCCGGCTACATCATCGACAAGGGCAAGCTGTCGGTGCTCACGCATTACCGCGTCGAGAACCGCCGCCTCGATGCCGAGCACAAGATCAGGATCGACCAGCTCGAGCTCGGCGGCAAGGTGGACTCGCCGGACGCAATCACGCTGCCGCTCAAGCTCGCGATCGCGCTACTGAAGGACCGCAACGGCGTGATCGACCTCGACCTGCCTGTCTCGGGGTCGGTGGACGACCCGAGCTTCCGCGTCGGGCCGATCATCTGGAAGATGTTCGTCAACCTCCTGGGCAAGATCGTCACTGCGCCGTTCGCGCTGATCGGCAGCCTTTTCGGAGGCGGGGAGGAACTCGCCTTCCTCGACTTCGCGCCGGGCAGCGCGGAACTCGACGCGGCGAATCGCGCGAAGCTCGAGACCCTCAGGACAGGGCTCGTCGAACGGCCGGGCCTGCGCCTCGACATCCCGGCGGCCGCCGACCCCGTCGCTGATCGCATGGCGCTGGAGGCACGGCGCTGGGAGGCGGCGCTCTCCGAAGGAGCTGCCGGCGACGCATGGCGCGCCGATCGCGCAGCCTATCGCGACCGGCTGGTTGCGCTGTACCGCGGGCGGCTGGGAGCGAAGCCGGAAATCCCGGCACCGCCGAAGCCGGCCGAGGGCGAGCCCGCGATCGATCCGACCGAGCACGCGGTCACCTGGCTCGAGGCGGCCCTCAGGCCCACCTTCGCCGTGACCGACGAGGACCTCGCCGAACTCGCGCGTGGCCGCGCCAGCGCGGCGCAGGACTTGCTGCTGGCCGACGGCCAGGTGGAGCCTTCGCGGGTGTTCGTCGTGATGGGCGAGGCGAAGCCGACCGAGGGCGCGGTGCGCCTCGAGCTTTCGCTGCAGTGACCCGCAGCCGCCCTCGATGGCGGCCCCGCACGGCGCAGCCGCCGCGCCTTCACGACGCCGGCGGCTTGCGCGGAGGCTCTTCCTGCTCCTCGTCGTCGAAGCTGCCGCTCTTCCAGCCGCCGGGCGGCGGAGGGGGAACCTGGTTGCGCGTGCGCCAGATCATCATGAGCTGCGCCACCAGGTAGGCCGCGACCAGGCCGATGATGATCCAGGCGATTTTCACTAGCGCCTGTCCTTGCCCGGCGGGCGCGTGCCCTGCCAGCCGCCGGCGCGGTCGCGGATCAGTCCCTCCTGCGCGACGCTCGCCACGAGGCGGCCGTCCCGCGAGAAGATGCTGCCGCGCGCGAAGCCGCGCGAACTCGCCTGCGTAGGGCTGTCGATCGCGTACAGCAGCCAGTCGTCCACCCGCAGGGGGCGGTGGAACCACAGCGCATGGTCGATGCTCGCCATCTGCAGGTCGAAGTAGGAGCGCCCGTGCGGCAGGTTGGCCGAGTCCAGCAGGTGGTAGTCGGAGACATAGGCGAGCAGGCAGCGGTGCAGCGCCTGGTCGTCGGGTATGGCATCCACGAGCCGGAACCACACGTGCTTGACGGGCTCGCGCTTCTCGGGGTGCACGTAGTCGGGCGGGCGGACCGGCCGGAACTCGAACGGCGCGTGATGCTCGAAGAACCGAGCCACCTTTTCCGGGACGCGCGAGAGGATCTCGGCCTCGAGATCCTGCGGCTCCTGCAGCTGCTCCGGCGGCGGCACCTGCGGCATCGCAAGCTGGTGTTCCACGCCCTCTTCCGTCGCCTGGAACGACGAGGACATCGTCAGGATCGGCTGGCCGTGCTGGATGGCCACGACGCGCCGGCTGGTGAAATGCCCGCCGTCGCGGCTGCGCTCGACCTGGTAGACGATCGGCGCCTGGATGTCGCCGCGGCGCAGGAAATAGGCGTGCAGCGAGTGCACGAGCCTGCCCTCGACCGTGCGCGAGGCGGCGACCAGCGCCTGCCCCAGCACCTGGCCGCCGAACACCTGCGGCGAGCCGATGTCCTGGCTCACGCCGCGGAACAGGTTGACCTCCAGCCGCTCGAGGTCGAACAGTTTCAGCAATTCCGCCAGCCTGCGGTCCATCGTTGATCCCCATGGAATGACCCAAGCGTACATGAGCGCCGATTGACCGCGCATCGGCACGGACGTATCATTTTTCCCGCGCCGATTTGAGCCTCAGCTTGCGGGCGCGTTAAAAGTGCAGCTAAAGCGAGCGAAGCAGGACCTGCTCCGCCCGTGGCCGAGCAGGTTTTTTTTGTGCCTGCTCCCCGCAAGCGAAAGCCCGACGGCGCGTACCGTCCACACACAGAGGCTTTCGCGTCATGTCTTTCCCGAACCATCCCGCATCCTTGCGCCGCGCGGCACCCCCGCTGCGCGTCGTGCTCCTTGGGCTCGGCAACGTCGGCGGCGGCGTCTTCGAGCGCCTGCAGGCCGACCCCTCCCGGTTCGAGGTCGTGCGCGCCATCGTGCGCCACCCGGCGCGCCACGTTGCGATGGGCGTCCCGGCCGGACTGCTTTCCACCAACCCCTGGGACGCGCTGAACGTCGCCGCGGACGTGGTGGTCGAGACGCTGGGCGGGGAATCAACGGCAAGCGGCATCCTCCACGCCGCGCTGCTGCGCGGCCGGCGCGTCGTCTCCGCCAACAAGCTGGCGGTGGTCGCGGGCTGGCCGGCGCTGCGGCCCTGGGCCGAGGGGCCGTCGCCGCGGCTGCGGTTCTCGGCCGCGGTCGGCGGCGAGGTCCCGGTGATCGAGACCCTCCTCGGGCTGGACGGGCGGGATCCGGTCCAGCGACTGCGAGGCGTGCTGAACGGCACCTGCAACTTCGTCCTCGACCGCATCGCCGCCGGCCAGGGCTACGCCGGCGCGCTCGCCGAGGCGCAGGCGCGCGGATTCGCCGAGCCGGACCCGGCCGCCGACGTGTCGGGCCTCGACGCGGAGTGCAAGCTGCGGCTAGCGGCGTGGGCAGCGTTCGGCCGCGGACCGGACACCCTCCATCGCCAGGGCATCGAGCACACCGGCACCGCGCGGCGCGACGCGGACAGCGCCGTGCTGCGCCTCGTCGCAGAGCTCGTGCGGGTGGGTGGCCGGCTCGAGGGCCGCGTCGCGCCGCAGTGGTGCCCGCCGGAGGACTACCTCGCGGGGGCGCGCGGCGAGGAGAACCGGGTCGAGATCATCACCGGCAGCGGCGAGCGGATCCGCCTGGCCGGGCGCGGCGCGGGCCGCTGGCCGACGACGGCTTCTGTCCTCGGCGATCTCGACGCCGTGTGGCAGGAGCACGCCGGACAGCGCGACCAGGGTTTCCAGGGCTGGCGGCTCGCGACCGCGTGATCACGGTACTGACGCCGCGGCGCAAGTCGCGGCGTCGCACACCCCGGCCGATCGCGACGCGCCCGGCGCCTGCCGGCGTTGCCCTACTCCGCTTCCGGCGCGCCGCCTACGCCGAGGCGCTGCTGCATCACCGGGCTCGTCGTCGTGTACTGCAGGAACTGGCGCTTCTTCGGGTAGACATAGGCCTGGACGCCGAAGGCGGCGAGCGCGGCCTCGTGGAAGCCCGACAGGATCAGCTTCTTCTTGCCCGGATAGGTGTTGATGTCGCCGATCGCGAAGATGCCCGGCACGCTCGTCTGGAACTTCTCCGTGTCCACCTTGAGCGCCTTCTTGTCGAGCTCCATGCCCCACTCGGCGATCGGGCCGAGCTTGGGGTGCAGGCCGAAGAAGGCGAACACATGCTCGCAGGGCACCTCCGTCGTGGCGCCCTCGGGGCCGTTGACGGTGACCGCGACGAGCCGATCGCCGTCGAGGCGCATCGAGCCGATCAGGCCCGTGAGCTGGCGCATCTTCCCGGCCGCGACGAGCTCCTGCATGCGGGCCACGCTCGCCGGCTGGGCGCGGAACTCGCTTCGCCGGTGCACCAGCGTGACCGAGCGCGCCTTGCCGCAGAATTCGAGCGCCCAGTCGAGCGCGCTGTCGCCGCCGCCGGCGATCACGAGGTCCTGGCCGTGGTACTGCTCGGCCTTCGCCACCCGGTAGTGCAGCTGCCGGCCCTCGACGGCATCGGAGCCCTCCACCGACAGCCGCCTCGGCTGGAACGAGCCGAGGCCCGCGGCGACGATGACCGCACCCGCATCGAAGCGCGTGCCTTTCGAGGTGGCGACGTCGAAGCGCCCGTCCTCGCGGCGGCGCAGCTCGGTGACTTCTTCCCCGAGGTGGAAGCCGGCGTCGAAGGGCTTGATCTGCTGCATCAGGCGGTCCACGAGTTCCTGCGCGCCACAGACGGGCAGCGCCGGGATGTCGTAGATCGGCTTGTCGGGATAGAGCTCCGCGCACTGCCCACCGGGATGCTTGAGGGTGTCCACGATGTGGCACTTCATGCCGAGCAGGCCGAGCTCGAACACGGCGAACAGGCCGCAGGGGCCCGCGCCCACGATGACGCACTCGGTTTCGATCGCAGCGTTCCGGACGGTGGTGTCGCTCACATGGCCCTCGGGCATGAACGGCGCGGGGGCTGCCCGCGGAAGCCGCAATTGTAGCGGAAGGGTGTAAGCTCGCACGCGCATGAACCCCGCGCTCGAGGCTCCGGCGAGCCTTCTCATACGTGATTTCCGCAGGCTCCGCGCCGACGGCCTGCCGCTGGTCCTCGCCACGATCGTGGACACGGCCGGATCCACCTACCGCAAGGCCGGCACTCGCATGCTCATCGCCGCCGGCGGCGAGACCTGCGGGCTGCTGTCCGGCGGCTGCCTGGAACAGGACCTCGTCGAGTTCGCCCGCGACGTGCGCGCGACCGGCAAGGCGCGCCTCGTCAGCTACGACATGCGCAGCGCCGACGACCTGCTGTTCGGGCTCGGCGCCGGCTGCGAGGGCGCCATGCGGATCCTGCTGCAGCGCGTCGGTCCCGTCGAGGACTGGCAACCGCTTGCGGCGGCCGAGCAGGCCATCGAGTCGCGCCGGGTCGTGGCCATCGCAACGGTGTTCGCCTCGGGTCCCGGCGCGCCCGCGCCCGGCACCGCCTTCTGGGACGGCGGCGCCACCCACGCTGCGCCGGAGCCCCCTGCGCTGGCGTCCGCACGCGCGGCGGCTGGCCGCGAGCGTTCACCGCGCGTCGTGGCTGTCGACGCCCCACCGCTCGAGGCCTTGATCACGCCGGTGCTGCCCCCGCCTGCGCTGCTGGTGCTCGGCGGCGGTCCGGATGTGCAGCCGCTGGCGCGCCTCGCGCTCGCGATCGGCCTGGACGTGACGGTGGCCGACCACCGGCCGGCGTATGCCGATCCGGGCCGATTCCCCGGCTGCCGCGTGCTCTGTGCTGACGCGGACGCGATCACCGCGTCATTGGACCCCGGCGCATTCGACGCGGCCGTGGTGATGAGCCACCACCTCGCGTCCGATGCGTCGTACCTGCGGGCGCTGGCCGTCCGCGGGCCCGCCTACGTCGGCCTGCTGGGCCCCGCCGCGCGTCGCCGGAAACTCCTCGGCGACCTGGGGGCGGCCGCGGCGGCGCTGGAGGGCCGGCTGCGCGGCCCGGTCGGCCTCGACATCGGAGCCCGCACGCCGGAGGCTATCGCGCTGGCGATCGTCGCGGAGATCCACGCGGTGCTGGCCGGCCGCCACGGCGCACAGGTCAGCGGAGGCCGGGCGTGAAGTTCCGGCGCACCCGGACCCTGCACCGGTTCCTCGACGACGGCACGCCGGTCCGGCTGCGCCCGCTCGAGGCCGACGATCTCGACCAGGCCGCACAGTTCTTCGCCGGCATGTCCGAGCAGTCCCGCTACATGCGCTTCATGGCGCCCATGCCGAGGCTGACGCCTTCGGCGCTGGACATGGTCGAACGCACGCTGTGGGAATCGCGCTCGTTCATCCTCGTGGCGCTGGCCGAAATCGAGGGCGAGCAGCGCATCATCGGCGGTGTGCGCATCGTGCCGACCGATCGCGACGCGGTGTGCGAGTTCTCGGTAATCGTGCTCGACCGCTGGCAGGGCAAGGGCCTCGGCACGCTGCTGCTGCACGAGGTCGAGAAGCATGCGATGCGCCTCGGCTTCCATGACCTCGAGGGCATCATTCTCGCCGTCAACACCAAGATGCTCGCGGCCGCCCAGCACAACCGCTACAAGCTCGCCCACCACCCGGACGACCCGACGGTCGTGATGGCGCATCGGCACCTCTACGCGCCGGCGCTGCGCAGCCCCTACCGGCGCGGCAGGCGCCCCGGCTGAGCCTCGGGAGCGGGCGCTCCCGTATACTCCGGCGCCTTGTCTCCTCGCGGCGCGCGCGCAGTCCGCCGCGCGCAACCGGCGCGGAGCTGCCCGAGGCTACGGCATGGATGAGCTGAAACCCGGATCCAGCGGCGAAGCCGCGCGGCTGCCCGCCCTGCACCTGGACGCCGCGGGTAACCGGCGCGTGGACATGCGCGCCGTGGCGGCGCTCGCGCTGCCGCTCGTGCTCAACAGCACGATCCAGGCGGTGCTCAGCCTGACGGACACGTGGTTCATCGGGCGGCTGTCGGTCGACGCGACGGCCGCGCTCGGCGCGGTCTACTGGTTCGTGATCCTCGCGCTGCTTCTCTTCGGCGGCGCCACCATGGCCGTCCAGACCCTCGTCGCGCAGGCCTACGGCGGGCGGCGCTACCGCCGCGCCAGCAAGGCCCTGTGGATAGGCCTGTGGGCCTCGGTCGCGACGGTGCCGCTGTTCGTGGGCAGCATCTACGCAGGGCCCTCCATCGTGGGCGTCTTCGGCCTCGATCCGGTGATCGAGGGGTACGCCATCGACTACTGGCAGCCGCGCCTGGCGGGAGGTCCGTTTGCGGCGGCGCTGTGGGCGCTGTCCGCGTACTTCAACGGCATCGGCCACACACGTCTGCCGCTGCTGGTGACGACCGTGGTCGCGCTCGCCAACGTGGCCTTGAACGAGTGGCTGATCTTCGGCCTGGGGCTCGGGGTTACGGGCGCGGCGCTCGCGACCACGCTCGCCCAGGTCATCGGCGTCGCGCTGGCCATGGTCCTCATGCTGCGGCTCGAGCCGGCGCGCTATCGTCCGCTCGCTACCTGGCGACCGCAGCTGGGCGCGATCGGCCGGCAGCTCGCCCTAGGCCTGCCGATGGCCGCCACCGCGAGCGCCGACCTGCTCGCCTCGGCGCTGTTTCAGGTCATGCAGGTGCGCATCGGCGCCGTGGACGGCGCCGCGACGATGATCGTCATGATGTTCACGTCGCTCGCCTACATGCCGGGGATCGGCGTGGCGCTCGCGGGAACCACCCTCGTCGGACAGGCGATCGGCGCGGGTGACCGCGAATGGGCCAACGTGCTCGGCACGCGAATCATCCGGCTCGTATCGCTGGGCATGGGCGGGCTCGGCATCGTGATGGCGCTCGCAGGCTCGCTGCTGGTGCCACTCTTCGTGAACGAGGGGGACGCCAACGCGGACGCGACGATTGCGCTGGCGCTCAAGCTGCTGTGGATCGCGGCGATCTACCAGTTCTTCGACGGGCTCAACTTCGCCTCGAGCTTCTGCCTGCGCGGCGCCGGCGACGTGCGCGTGCCGGCCCTGCTCGTGATGAGCCTGGGCTTCGGGCTGTTCATCCCGCTGTGCTACTTCCTGACTTTCGCGCCCGGCCAGGGATGGTTCGGAGGGCCGGGCGCGGGCTTCGGCGCGGTGGGCGGCTGGACCGCGCTGCTCGCCTATTGCCTCTGCGCCGGCACGGCGCTCGTGCTGCGCTGGCGCCAGGGCGCCTGGCGGGAGATTCGCCTGCGCTGAGCAGGCGCGGCTTCAGTCGAAGTCGCGCGCCACGCGAAAGCCGAGGTCGCTCTGGCGGTGGCCCGCCGCCTCGGCGTCGCGCGCCGCGGCGCGCGCCACGCCCGGCCGCGAGGCCCAGGAGCCGCCCCGCACCACGCGCTGCTCGCAGCCGCCCTGCCAGGTCCAGGCGCGTCCGTCGGCCGGGCGGCCCTCGTAGCTCGCCGTGTAGCAGTCGGCCAGCCACTCGCGCACGTTGCCGATAACGTCGTACGCGCCGAAGGCATTGGGCTTTCGCCGGGCGACGGGGGCCGCGGTGGCGTGGCCGTCCGAGCAGTTCGCGTGCGGATAGGGGAAGCGGTGCGCTTCGACTGCCGAGGCGTCGTAGACGTTGGCGAAGTCGCAGGCGAGCGAGATGACCGTGCCCTCGTGGGAATCATCGGCGCCCCAGAAGCGCGCGAACGAGGTGCCGCCGCGCGCCACGTACTCCCACTCGGTCTCGGACGGCAGCCGGTAACCGCGGCCGCTGCGTTCGGCGAGCCATTGCGCATAGGCGCGCGCGTCCTCCCAGCTGACGCAGACCACCGGGTCGTCGTCGGCGGGGGGCTGCGCGAACCCGGGGTCGCGCCAGCTGCGCTCGCGGTCGAACACCCACTGGCCGCCCAGCCAGACGCGGCAGCCCGCCGGCGGGCTGTAGCCGGTGGCCTCGGTGAACCTGCGGAACTCGCCGACGGTGATCTCGCGGGCGCTGACGTAGTACGGCCGGCCCAGCGTCACGAACAGGGGACGGGACTCGCCGGTCCTCGGGTCCACCTCGCGCGCATCCGGCGGCGTGCCGAGCGTGAACGCGCCCGGCGGCACCAGCGCGATCGCCGGACACTCCGGGCAGTCGGTCGGCGCCACGGAACGCGCGGGTGCGGCCTGCTGGGCGTCGGCGGCCAGGGCGGCGAGCGAGAGCGCCAGCGCGAAAGAGGCTCGGATCAAGGCTGTCACCTCCGCTCGTCGAGGTCCATGGCCACGCGGAAGCCGACGAAGTCGGCATGCTGGCCGGCATCCGCGCCCACGCGGGAGGCGCTTCTCGCCTCGTCGGGCGTGGACACCCAGCTGCCGCCGCGCTGCACCCGGCGCGCGCAGCCGCCGAGCCACGTCCAGGCGCGCGCATCCCGCGGACGGCCGACGTAGCTGCCCGTGTAGCAGTCCTCGACCCACTCGGCGACGTTGCCGATCATGTCGTGCAGACCGAAAGCGTTCGACTCCAGGCTGCCGACGGGCGCCAGGTCGGCGTGGCCATCGGCGCAGGCCGCCGGGGTGAAGCCGAGGCGGTAGGCCGCGTGGCCGCTGCGGTCATAGGCATTGGCGCGGCCGCAGCCGGCCTCGGCCGCGTTTCCCCAGGGCCACGGGGCCGACGAGCCTGCCCGCGCGGCGTACTCCCACTCCACCTCCGACGGCAGGCGGTAGCGTTTGCCGGTCTGCCGGGCGAGCCAGGCCACGTAGGCCTGCGCGTCGGCGAAGGACACGCAATTCACGGGGTGCGAGGGCGTGGGCTCACGGGGCCGCCCCGGGTTCTGCCAGGTGCGGCGCGCGTCGTCATTGAAGCGCGCGAGCGCGTCGTCCCAGGTCCTGCAGCCCGGCCGGACCTCGTGGCCGGTGGCCGCCACGAAACGGTCGAATTCCGCGCGCGTGACCTCGTGGCGGCCGAGCCCGAAGGCGCGTGGAATTCGTACCAGCACTGCCTGTCCCTCCGCCGGGTCCGCGCCCGCGGGCAGGTCGGCCGGCGGCGTGCCCAGGATGAAGGCGCCCGCCGGCACCACCACCATCTCGGGGCACAGGTCGCAGTCGCGGAAGGACTGGGGCCCGCGCGCCTCCTGCGCCGCGGCGGCGCACGCGCCCGACAGCAGCAGCACGCCGAGCGCCAGTCGAATTGCGGTCATCAACGCTCGCCTCGCATCAGGAAGGACGATTCACGGCACGCTGGCAGGCTGGCATGCGAGCGCCACAGGGTCAACTCAGCCCAGCCGCACCGGCACGTAGATCTGCGCATCGCCGCGCTGGATCAGCAGCGCCACCGTGGAGCCGGACTTGTCCACGGCCTCGCGCAACGCGCGCACGGTGTCCACCGGCCGGCCGTTGACGGCCAGGATGATGTCGCCGGCCTCGACGCCGGCGAGCGCCGCCGGACCTTCGGAGCTCTCCACGATCAGGGCACCCTCGGTGATGGCCTGCGAACGCTCGGCGGGCGACAGCGGACGCACGGCGAGGCCGAGCTTGCCGCTCGGGCTCTCGTCCCGAGGCTGGTTCGCGGCCACGCGCGTTTCCTCGAGTTCGCCGACGCCGACCTCGAACTCGCGCGACTTGCGGTCGCGCCAGACCTCGAGCGTGACCTTGCCGCCCGGCTTGACGCGGGCCACGAGTGGCGGCAACTGCCCCGAGTGTTCCACGCCTTCGCCGTCCACGCCGAGGATGACGTCGCCCGGCTTAAGCCCCGCCTTGTCGGCCGGGGCTCCCCGCTCGATCGAGCTCACGAGGGCGCCGCGCGGACGGTCGAGGCCGAAGGAATCGGCGAGCGCCTGGTTGACGTCCTGGATGGTCACGCCGATTCGGCCGCGCTGGACGCGTCCGAACTCGATCAGCTGGTCGCGGACCTCGACCGCCACGTCGATGGGTATCGCGAAGGACACGCCCTGGTAGCCGCCGGTGCGGCTGTAGATCTGCGAGTTGATGCCGACGACTTCGCCGCGCAGGTTGAACAGCGGCCCGCCCGAATTGCCCGGGTTCACCGCGACGTCCGTCTGGATGAAGGGTGTGTACGCATCGCCGGGCAGGGAGCGCGCCTTGGCGCTCACGATGCCGGCGGTCACCGAGTTCTCGAAGCCGAAGGGCGAACCGATCGCGACCACCCACTCCCCGACCTTGAGGCCCTCGGGGTCGCCGAGGTGGACGGTGGGAAGTCCCTCCGCCTCGATCTTCAGGACCGCGACGTCCGTCCGTTCGTCCACGCCGACGACCTTCGCGGAATACTCGCGGCGGTCGGTCATGCGTACGGTCACGTCGCCCGCCTCGTCGACCACGTGGGCGTTGGTGAGGATGTACCCGTCGGGGCTGACGATGAACCCGGACCCCTCGCCCCGCGCGGGCGGCATCGGCCCGCGCGGCATGTCGCCAAAGCCGAAGCGGCGGAAGAACTCGTGCATCGGGTCGCCTGGCGCGAGGCCCGGGATGTCCTCGCCGCGCGAAGCAGCGCGACGCACCGAGGTGATGTTGACGACGGCCCGGCCGTAGGCGTCCACGAGACCGCTGAAGTCGGGCAGTGCCGCCGCGTTGACGACCACGGGCGCCGCCGCCGGCGGCGGCGCCGCGGCACCCGCCGCGGCTGGCGCCTTGCCGCTTCCCGAAGGCGAGCCACCGCCGCACGCCGACAGCGCGAGCGCCGCGGCTGCAAGCAGCACCCTCCACCCCGAACCCGAAGTTGGCATCATCTGTTCATCCTCGAGGGGCACGGACCAGCCGCTTGGCACCCCGCGTATGTGACCGTCCACAGCGCGGCGAGTTGCAGCCACCCCGGGCATGACCGCCTCCGCCGTTGCCGATATAGTCGCACGCCATGCCGATCCACGCCGCAATGCCGCGTTTCCTGGTGCTTGGCCTCCTGCTGTCCTGCACCGCCCTGCCGGCGCAGGCGCGGGAGCTGCCCGAGTCCTCGCGGGCCGTGCTCAAGCAGCAGCTCGTGCCCGACCAGGCCGTCACGGTCGTCGTCCGCAACGCGACGACGGGTGAGAGCCTGGTCGAGATGAACCCGGACACGCCGCGCAACCCGGCGTCCGTGATGAAGCTGCTGCCGACCTACGCGGCGCTCGAGATCCTCGGACCCGCCTACACCTGGCGGACCCGCGCCTACGCCGACGGTCCCGTGGTGGGCGGCGTGCTCAAGGGCAACCTGTACCTGAGGGGTGGCGGCGACCCGCTGCTGACGATCGAGCGCTGGTGGCGCTTCGTCACCGATCTGCGCCAGACGGGCCTGCGCGCGATCGAGGGCGACATCGTCATCGACGACGGCCTCTTCGCGGAGACGGTCGAGAGGCCCGGCGACTTCGACGGCCGCCCCTGGCGCACCTACAACGTGCTGCCGCACGCGCTGCTCGTCAACCTGCACTCGGCGGAGTTCACCGTCCGTCCCGGCGACGACCGCCAGTCCATCGCGGTCGCGGTATCACCCTTCCCGGGCAACCTGAAGGTCGAGAACAGGGCACGGGTCGTGGATGGGCGGTGCACCGGGCGCAACCGCACGTTCAGCCTGTCCACCCCCGCGGACGATCCGAACAAGGTCGTCGTGACCGGGAATCTCTCGCGCGACTGCCCGCCGCAGACGGAGCGGCGCGTGATCATGCGCCCCGCGGATTACGCCTACGGCACGTTCCGGCGGCTGTGGGAGGACCAGGGCGGCAGCGTCGCAGGCGGCATGCGCCGCGGGCCGACGCCGCCTCAGAGCCGCGAACTGCTGAGCCAGGAGTCGCTGACGCTCGCAGAAATCGTGCGGGTGGTGAACAAGTTCTCCAGCAACGTCATGGCCCGCACCCTCGTGCTCACGCTCGCCGCCGAGAAGATGGGGACACCTGCGACCACTGGCGCGGGCGAGGTCGCCATCGCCGACTGGCTCCACGGCCGCGGGCTGGATTTTCCCGAACTGGTCATCGCGAACGGCTCGGGGCTTGCGCGCGACGCCCGCATCTCGGGCGACAGCATGGCCCGGATGCTGGTCGATGCCTGGAAGAGCCGCTACGCGCCGGAGTTCCTCGCCAGCATGGCTCTCGGCGGGCTGGACGGCACGCTGCGCCGTCGGTTCGCGAACCTCGACGACGGCGGCAGGGTCCGCATGAAGACAGGGACGCTGAACGGAGTGAGCTCACTCGCCGGCTATGTGTCCGGGCGTTCCGGCCGTACCTACGTCGTGGTGATCATGGTCAACCACCAGGGCGCGCAGTACGGCCCGGGCGACTCCATCCAGCGGGCCGTGGTGGACTGGGTTCTGTCCCAGTAGGCCTGGTTGAGCGACTGGGCCACTCGCGCGAGGAGCCCGCCCAGCCCGATGCCCCGCCGGCGCGCACCGCACGGGCGCTGTGCACGAATCCCGGCGCTCAATGCCTCCTGCGCGCATAGCGCGCGAACACTTCCGTGAAGACGTGGCGCCAACCCGGCACGTACTGCGCCCTCATGATCGGCGCGATCTCGCCGAGCGCCTCCCAGCGCCCGTGCACCAGCGTTGCGCGACAGCCGCCGGGAGTCGCCTCGAACGTGACGGCGACCTGCTGGGCGGATTCCGCCTCGCGCCCCGGATGCCAGCTGAAGCACACGGACTCGGGCGCGCGCGCGTCCTCCACGCGGCCCCACAGGTGCTCGCTGCCGTCGGGCGCGACCTCGTAGAGCCGCCCGCCGGCGTGGCCCTCGAGGATGCAGCGGGTGCCCGGCGCCCTCGACAGGGAGTGCGTCAGGATCGGCCACCACTCGCCGAAACCTTCCACGAAGCGGCGCCAGGCGACGTCCGGCGGGACGTCGAGGTCCACGGACAGCCTGACCGGCGAGACATCCGCGCCGGGGGCACTCAATTCCACGCTCCTCGTTCCCGGGACAGGATCGTCGTCATGGTGCTTGCCTGGGTCACCCGGCTCGGGCAGCTTAGAAGGACCGAGAATTTCACGCGGGCCGCGCCGTGTCCACCCACCCCCTGCCGTCCCCGGCCATCGCCTCGACCGCGGCGCTGGACTTCAAGCTGCTGGTCGAGTCCGCGAGCGACATCATCGCCGTCACCGACGCGGACACGACCATCCGCTATGTGAGCGGCGCCGTGGAGCGGGTGCTCGGGTACGACCCCCGGGCGCTGCTCGGCCGGCGTGTCACGGATCTCCTGGCGCCCGAGTCCGCCGCCGCGCTCGCGGAGCGGCTTGAGCCGGTCGCCGCCGGGCGCAGCCCGAGCGGCGAAGCGCGGACCTACGAGTTCGTCGCCAGGGACGGATCGCCGCGCTACCTCGAGGTGCTCGCGACCGACCAGCGAGCCAACCCGCGCATTGGCGGTCTCTGCGTCGTCGCGCGCGACATCACGGAGCGCGTCGCCAGCGAGCGGGAACGCGCGGTCGTGCTCGAGCGCCGCCGGCTCGCGGCCCGGGTGGCGCGCGTCGGGCTGTGGGAGTGGGACATCGAGTCCGGCGAGGTGTACGCCGACGACTCGGTGCGCGAAATTCTGCGCCAGCACGAGGGCCAGCACTGGACGGGAGCCGGCCAGTTCGTCGAGCGCTTCCTGGCGGCCGACCGGGAAACCCTGGCCGCCACGATGCACAAGGCCCTGACCTCCGGGGAGCCGGCCGCATGCACCGCCCGCCTGCAGCTGCCGGACGGGCGCATCCGCTGGCTCCACCTGCATGGCCAGCGGATGGCCACGAACTGGGGCAGGCCGCGGGTGCTCGGCCTCGTCATGGACGTGTCCGCGCAGAAGCGGGCCGAGCAGGAGCTGGCCGAGCGGCGCGACACGCTGGCGCTCGCCTCGAGCGCGGCCGGGCTGCTGACCTGGACCTGGAGCCCTGCGGAAGACGTCATGGCGGTCGACGACCGCTTCGCCGAGGTGCTTGGCCTGCCTGAAGGCTGCCGCGAAATCCTCGTCGCCCAATGGCGGGCACGGGTGCACCCGGACGACGCGGAGCGGCTGCTGTCCGTGGGCAGGGATCTCGTCGAGGGCCGCAGCGACAGCTTCGACGTCGTCTACCGCCTGCGCCGCCCCGAAGGCGGGTGGCGGTGGATCCTCGACCGCGGCCGGGTCGCCGAACGGGATGCCGAGGGACGGGCCCGGCGAATCTACGGTGTCGCCCTCGACGTGGACGAGCGGCAGCGGGCCGAAGCGGAGCTTGCAGAACAGCGGGTGCGACTGCGGCTCGCGCTCGACTCCGCACGCCTCGGGCTCTGGGACTGGGATCGGCCGACCCGGCGGCTCGTCGTGGACGAGCGATTCTGCGAGATCCTGGGGGAGCCTCCCGAAGCGCTGGCGGAAGAGCCCTTCCTGCTCGAGCGGCTGCTGCGCGAGGAAGACCGGCAGCGCGTGCAGCAGGCGATCCGCAGCTGCACCGACGGCGAGTCCAGCGGCTACAGCGTGCATGGACGCCTGCTGCGTCGAGACGGCCGGACAGTCGACGTGCTGATGCAGGGCGCCGTCTCCGGACGCAGTCCCGACGGGCGGCCCTCGCGGCTCACCGGCCTGCTGGCCGACGTCACGGAGACGGAACGTGCCCGCCAGCTCACGCGGATGAGCGAGGAGATCGCCAAGGTCGGCAGCTACGAGGTCGACCTGGTCACCGGTGCCATCGCCTGGAGCGAGGGCACCTACCGGATATTCGGCATGCCGGCGTCGTACCAGCCCGACCGCGAGTCGACCGTACGGCTGATCGCGCCCTCGAGCCGCGAACGGATCCGCACGCTGTTCCGCGCCGCGCGCAGGTCCGGCGCGCCGTTCGACACCGAGCTCGAGCTGCGCCGCGGCGACGGCACGTCCGTCTACATCCGAATGACCGGCCGCGTCGAGAACTTCGAAGGCCGCCCGGTGCGGCTCTATGGCATCGCGCAGGACGTCAGCGCGCGCAAGCAGCTGGAGCGCGAGCTGCTCGAGGTGGCGAACCGCGAGCAGCAGCGGCTCGGCAGCGAGCTGCATGACGGCCTCGGCCAGGAACTCGCAGGCGTCTCCATGATGCTCGAGGCCCTCGCGCAGCAATCCGGGAACACGCAGCCCGCGCTGCGCGCGCAGCTCGACCGCCTCAGGGCACTCATCACCCAGTCGATCGCGAGCACCCGGGCCCTCGCGCACGGCCTTGCGCCCGTGAGCCTGCGGCGGGGTGGCGTCGAGAGCGCGCTCGGCATGCTGGCGCGCCAGGTCGAGATGACCGGCGGAGTGCACGTCGGCCTCGACCTCGCGGTCGAGGTGCCGCTCCACCTCGACGAGGTGGCCGGCACCCATCTCTACCGGATTGCACAGGAAGCGGTCGGCAACGCCCTGCGTCACGGCTCGGCGCAGAACATCGAGATCCGGCTCAGCACGCTACCCGGAACGCTGGAACTGGAGATCACCGACGACGGCTCCGGCGTCCCCGCAGGCGGCCCGGCCATCGAGGGCTTCGGTCTCAGGAGCATGCGTTACCGCGCGCAGGCGCTCGAGGGCACGTTCTCGATCGGCCCTTCGCCCGGTGGCGGCACGCAGGTCCGGGTCCATTGTCCCCTGCGCGGGTGACCTGAAAGGCGGCAGCGCGCCTGCTCGGGAGGCGTTGCGGGGGCGGCGTGGGCGAGCCGCCTGTCTAGGTCCCGAGCGCCCGCAGCAAGGCCCGCTGGCAGTCCAGGTTGACGACCAGCTGGTTGTGCGACGCGCAGACGAACCGCTCCCAGCGCGGGCTGATCACGGCCGGCGCCCGCGGCGAGCCAGGCGGCGGAATTCTCGGCCTCGCGCGGGCCGACGCTGCCGTGACGATGCCGTCGCCCGGCTCCAGCATCAGGCGCGGGTAGGGCACGCCGCGCTGCGGCCACTGGACGTCGCCAGGGGCGCCCCTGAGGTAGCTGCGGTCGCCGCGCCGCTCGAGCACCAGCCGCGCCAGCGTGGATCGGCAGTCGCCCGCCACGACGAAGTACGGCAGATCGCGGGGCAAAGCGGCCGCCCTGAGGGCATCGCGCAGTCGCCGGGCTCGCGCGAGCCGTGACTCGAACGCGCGCTCGAGCACGGCGAGGTGGGCGCGGCCGGCCGCGCCGCCGCCGCGCCGATGGCGCGCGTGATCGCGCACCGCCGGGTGGAATACGGACAGGTCGTTCTCCCGCCAGAAACCGGGGTCGAACGCGTCTGCCCGGAGAGGCTTGCCGTCGCCGCCGATGAGCCAGGCATCGTCGCCCTGCGGCAGTGCCTGGAACGCGGCATGGCTGGTCGCGAGCGTGGACGGCCAGATGCGATTCAGGCCGATCGTCTCGCCGAAGATGAGCGACCTCACGGGATAGGCGAGGCCGATCTCCGGGACGCCGATCGCGACCACGCGGCGCACCTTGGACAGGCCGGCGAAGGCCGGTTCGAGGGGCCCGGCCGCGGCGAGCGCCCGGTCACCGTAGAGCAGGAAGTAACGGACCAGCAGCCCGCCGCTCGAGTGCGCCACGAGGTCCACCCTGAGGCGGGAGTCGCCGTGGTCGCGGCGGATCTGCTCGATGAAGGCATCGAGGCCTCGCGCGCTGTCCGCCAAGTCGCGACGCCAGTCGTAGAGGTAGGCGTATTGCCTGGGTTGAGTGTCGGCCACGGGGCTTCCCGGCTCTGCCCGCCGGTAGCCGCCGGCGAGGGACAGCGCCTCGAGCAGGGATCCGTAGAAGTCGATGCTGCCCGCTTCCTCGAACACCGCGGTCGCCACGACGGCGTCGGGCAGGTCCTCGCCGGTGGCCGGGTCCAGCGGCAGCTCGAGTTCGGCATAGTCGCTGAACAGCAGCTCCGACGTGCCGACGGGCCAGATTTCGCGGCCACTCGCGCGGTTGCGCAACTTCGACCCGAAGGTGCCGTGCACGAACACCACGGGCGGCCGCCTCGCGGCGCGGTCGAAGCCCTCCGGCGGCTCGCTCAGCGGCCGGGACCGCACCAGGCCGCAGCCAGCGAGGGCGGCCGAGGAGAGCAGCCCACCGAGCACCGCGCGCCGGTCAGGTTTCACTTGCACCACCTTCCACGCCCAGTATTCTGGGTCAGGCCATGGGAGCCGCCATCAGCAGAATCATCGAGCCGCGCCCGCGCGACCTCGGGGGCTTCACCGTCCGGCGCATCCTGCCCGCGGGCGGCCTGCAGATGGTCGGCCCGTTCATCTTCCTCGACCACATCGGACCGGCTGAATTCTCCCCGGGCACGGGCATCGACGTGCGCCCGCACCCGCACGTCGGCCTGGCGACGGTCACCTATCTCTTCGAGGGCAGCCTGGACCACCGGGACAGCCTCGGCTGCGTGCAGACCATCGAGCCGGGCGCCGTGAACTGGATGACGGCCGGCCGCGGCATCGTGCACTCCGAGCGCACCGGCCCCGGGCCCCGCGCGCGCGGGCATCGCATCCACGGCATCCAGTCCTGGATCGCCCTGCCGCGGGCGCACGAGGACACGGCGCCCGCCTTCCACCATCATCCCGCGGACACGCTGCCCGATTTCTCGCTGGGCGGCGCCCGCCTGAGGATCATCGCCGGCTCCGCCTTCGGCCGTGTGGCTCCCGTCGCCGTGCTGGTGTCCACCCTCTACGCCGAGCTGCGCCTCGAGGCCGGCGGCGGCCTCGTGCTGCCCGACGAGCACGCCGAGCGGGCCGTCTACGTCGCCGAGGGCGCCATCACGGTGGAGGGCGCGTCCGTCGCCGAGGGCCAGATGGCCGTGATCGAGCCCGGCCGCCGACCGTCGCTCGAATCCCGAGTGGGCGCAAGGGCGATGCTGGTCGGCGGCGAGCCCGCCGACGGGCCGCGCTACATCTGGTGGAATTTCGTCGCCAGCTCGCGGGAGCGCATCGAGCAGGCCGGGCGGGACTGGCAGGCCGGCCGGTTCCCGCGCGTCCCGGGCGAGTCGGAGTTCATTCCCCTGCCGGAACGCTGACGCCGGCCCCGTAGCGCGCCGCCGCGCGGGCGAGTTCGGCCGCAATCTGGGCCCTCAAGGCCTCCGGCGCGAGCACTTCCACGTCCGCGCCGTAGCGCAGGATGTCCATCACGAGCTCGGGCGACTGGCTGAAGGGCAACTCCAGGACGTAGCTGCCGTCGGCCTCGAAGCGCCCGACCTGACGTGAGTGCCACGTCTCGTCGGCCACCCAGCGGCCTCGCGCGGCGCTGAAACGCAGCACGGCGACCTCCGTGGACTCGCCCGCGAAGATCCCGTAGCCCGCGCGCAGCACCCGGTCGAGATCGGCATCGGCCACGTCCCGCGCCGGCGCGTCGAGCACCTTAGCCGCACGGATGGAATCCACGGCGAACGTGCGGATGTCGTTGCGCTCGTGGCACCAGGCGTCGAGATACCAGTTGTACCGGTAGTGCACCAGCCGCTGCGGCGAGACCACGCGCTGGCTCTCCTGTCCCGTCGCGCGCCGCAGGTGGCGGATGTCGAGGCGGTGGCGGTTGAGCAGCGCGACGGAGATCGTCTCGAACACGTCGCGGTTCACCCTCCGAGTGCCCATCGGCAGCACCTTGATGCGCCGGCGGACCTCGCGATGCCCGCTCTCGCCGCCCTCGATCACCTGCGAGAGGCGCGCCTTCAGCGGCTCGAGCTGCCGGCCGAGCAGTCCAGGCTCGAGCTGGCCGAGCAGGTGCTCGATCTCGAGCAGCGCGTACACCTCGCCTGGCGTGAACCAGACGCCCGGCAGCTCCTCCGCCTCGGCCTCGGGGTCGAGTACATAGGCCTGCCGCCCGGCCGACCAGAGGATCGGCACGTTGAGACGGTCGCGCATGTACTCGATGTCGCGCTTGAAGGTCGAGTGGGAGACTTCCAGCTCCTCCTCGACCTGCCGGCGCGTCAGCGAGCCCTTCTCCAGCAGCAGGCGGCGGATGCGGTAGAAGCGCTCGGTGCGGTCCATGGCGCAGCTGGCGTCAGCGGGCGCTCGACAGTCGCAGGATCCTGCTGCCAGGCCCCATGTCCGTGAGCAGGTACACCGCGCCGTCGGGTCCCTGTCGCACGTCACGCACTCGCTCGGCGATGGCGATGCGCTCCTCGTGCCTGACCTTGTTGTCCGGCCCGATCTCGAGCCGCGCGACCTGCATCGAGGCGAGCGCGCCGACCAGCAGGTTGCCCTTCCACCCCGGGATCGCATCCGCCGTGTAGAAGGCCATGCCCGAGGGGCCGATCGAGGGCACCCAGTAGTGCAGCGGCTGCTCCATGCCCGCCTTGGCCGTACCCTCGCCGATCTTGGGGCCGTGGTACTCGCGGCCGTAGGTGATCACCGGCCAGCCGTAGTTCAGCCCGGCCCGCGCGATATTGATCTCGTCACCGCCGCGGGGCCCGTGCTCGTGCGTCCACAGCTCGCCGGTGGCCGGGTGCAGCGCCGCGCCCTGGATGTTGCGGTGGCCGTAGGACCAGATCTCGGGCTTCGCGCCCTCGCGCGCGACGAAGGGATTGTCCGCGGGCACGCTGCCATCCGGGTTGATCCGCGCCACCTTGCCGATGTGCGTGCCGAGGTCCTGCGCGCTGTCGCGCTGCGAGCCCCGGTCGCCCATCGTCACGTACAGACGGCCCTCGCGGTCGAAGACGAGCCGCGACCCGAAGTGGTGGCGAGCATCCACGGCCGGCTGCTGCCGGAAGATCACCTGCACGTCCTCGAGCCGGTCCGCGCCAAGGCGCGCGCGCGCCACGGCGGTCCGGGCCTTGCCGTCCACCGGCTCTGAGAAACTCAGGTAGATCGTCCGGTTGTCGGGAAACGCGGGGTCGAGCGCGACGTCGAGCAGGCCGCCCTGCCCCACCGCGAACACCTTCGGCACGCCCGTGATGGGTGCGGAGAGCTGGCCGCCCGCGGTCACGTAGCGCAGCCGCCCGGGCCTTTCGGTGACGAGCATTCGTCCGTCCGGCAGGAACGCGAGGCCCCACGGCGCCTCGAGGCCGCTGGCGACGGTCGACAGCCTGAGGTTGCCCTTTTCGCTGCGGACCACCTTCTCCTGCGCCGAGGCGCCCGTGGCCACCGCCACCAGCGCCGCCGCCAGCCATGCCGATCTCAGGTTCATCGTCGCGCTCCTCTAGAATTCCGGGATGTCCATCATGCGGCGCCTGTGGCGCATCTCGTCCGCGGGTTCCCTCGACCGGCTCAAGCTGGTCGAGGAAGCCCTGCCCGATCCACCCCCCGGCGAGGCAAGGCTACGGGTCGAGGCCGTCGGCCTCAACTTCGCCGACGTTTTCGCCTGCCAGGGCCTCTATTCGGCGACCCCGTCCGGCACCTTCACGCCGGGGCTCGAGTGCGCCGGCGTCGTCGAGGCACTCGGTCCGGCGCGGCCGGAAGAACCGGCTCCCGCGATCCGTGTCGGTGACCGGGTCGCGGTCCTCACGCGCTTCGGGGGCTACGCCACTGCGCTCAACTTCGACCTGCGATATGCCGTGCCGTTCCCCGCGGCCTGGAGCACGGCGGAAGCGGCCGCCTGGCCCGTCCAGGCGCTCACCGCCTGGTACGGCCTCGTGCCGCTCGGCGGGCTGCGGCCCGGGCAGTGCGTGCTGGTCCAGTCCGCCGCCGGCGGCGTGGGCCTGCAGGCGCTGTCCATGATCGCCGCGCTCGGCGCCCGCGCCATCGCGACCGTCGGCACCGGGGACAAGCGGCAATTCCTGGTCCGGGAACGCGGCCTGGATCCCGCGACCGTGATCGTGCGCGACCGGCGCCGATTCGGCGCCCAGCTCGATGCGGCGCTCGCCGCCGCGGGCGCGCCGGGCCTCGACCTCGTGCTCGACGCCGTGCTGGGACCGTTCTTCCGGCCGGCATTCGAGCGGCTCGCGCCCGAGGGCCGCTACGTCCTCTTCGGCGCCGCGGACTACATGGGCGGCGGCGCGCGCCCCAACTACCTCTCGCTCGCCTGGCGCTGGCTCCTCCGGCCCCGGCTAGATCCGCTGGCCATGATCTCCGCGAACCGCAGTTTCATGGCCTTCAACCTGATCTGGTTGTGGGAGGCCGTGGACCGCGCCCCGGCGGCGATCGAGGCGATCCGCGCGCTGTCGAAGGAGCCGCCGCTGGTGGGCGAACGCCTGCCCTTCGAGCAGGCGCCGGAGGCGATGCGCCTGCTCCAGTCCGGCCGGACCGTGGGAAAGGTCGTGCTCGAGGTCAGACCGTGACGCGCACGTCGCCCTTGATCACGCTCACCTTGTAGGTCTTGAGCGCCTTCTCGGAGCGAAGCACGTTCAGGAGCTGCACGCCGGGCGGGAAGTTCGCCCACTCGACCACGCGTCCCGTCCGGATGTCGAAGCGCGCGCGGTGGAAGGGGCAGCGCACCTGGCAGCCCTCGACGATCTTGCCCTTCGCGAGCGGGGCGAACACGTGGGTGCAGGAAGCCTGGGTGGCGAAGAAGCCGTCCTCGAGGTGGTACACGACGATCTTCGTGTTGCCGGCCGAGAATGCCTTCATGCTGCCGACCGGCAGCTCGCTCGCCTTGCAGACGGTGTGCGTCGGCATGTCCACCCTCCTTGTCAGTGCGCGAGGACCTTCAGGATGATGTAGCCGCCCGACTTCGGGTCGTGCTCGATCTCCAGCAGCTTCCGGTCGCGGGCCTCTTCCAGCAGTTTGCCGAAAGTCTTGAAGCCGTGATAGGTCTCGTTGAAGCCGGGCTTCCTGCGCTTCAGCGCCTGCTTCACCATCGAACCCCAGATCTTCTCCTCCGAGTCGCGCTCCTCCAGCAGGTCCTCGATGGTCTCGATGACCACGTCGAAGGCCTCCTGCCGGCGCTCCTCGTCGCCCGACGGCGCCGTCTTCTCCGCGGGCTTCGCCGCGGCGCGGGTCCGGCGCCGCCCGCTCTTCGCCTGCTCCGCCTGCCGGACGAGGTCGTCGTAGTAGATGAACTCGTCGCAGTTGGCGATCAGCAGGTCGGAGGCGGAATTCTTGACGCCGACGCCGATCACCGCCTTGTTGTTCTCGCGCAGCTTGCTGACCAGCGGCGAGAAGTCCGAGTCGCCGCTGATGATCACGAACGAGTCCACGTGGGACTTCGTGTAGCACAGGTCCAGCGCGTCCACGACCATGCGGATGTCCGCGGAATTCTTGCCGGACTGGCGCACGTGCGGGATGTCGATCAGCTCGAAGGCCGCCTCGTGCATGGCGGCCTTGAACTCCTTGTAGCGCAGCCAGTCGCAGTAGGCCTTCTTGACCACGATGTTGCCCTTGAGCAGCAGCCGCTCGAGCACCTTCTTGATGTCGAAGGCGGCGTACTTGGCGTCGCGGACGCCGAGCGCGACGTTCTCGAAGTCGCAGAACACGGCCATGATGCGGGTGTCGGGTCGGGTGGTCATCATCGCTCCGGCGTCGCTCGGACGCTCAAGGCTCCTCGCCGAGTTTACGCCGCAGCGCAGCCAGCGCGGCGTCCAATCGCGCGACTTCCGCCTCGAGCCGCGCGAGTCGCTCCGCGGTCGAGCCGCCTTCGCCTGCCGCGCCCCCCGCGCGCGCCGCACCTGACGGGAGCGCGACCTCGTCGGCCGCCGCCGCGCCCTCGGGCGGCTCGCCCGAGAACAGGTGCGCATAGCGCGCCTCCCGCTGGCCGGGAACGCGGGCGAGGCGGACGACGCAGGGCCCGTCCTCGCGCGCCGCCAGCGCGGCGAGCACGGCATCGACCTCCTCCACCTCGCGGAACGGGTGCAGCCGGGCGCCGTGGGTGCGCAGCTCGCCCGGCGTCTGCGGGCCGCGCAGCAGCAGCTCGCAGACCACCGCGACCTCGGCCGGCGTGAACCTGCGGCTGCCGAACTCGGTGTTGCAGAACAGGTGGCGGTACTTGGGCACCCGGCTGCCGAAGCCGGACCGGTCCACGACAAGCGCCCGCTTCGAAAGCCCGTCGAGCAGGCGCTGCACGTCCCGCTCCGAGAGGTTCATGACCGGCTCGCGGTTCGACTTCTGGTTGCAGGCGTTGGTGAGCGCGTTGAGCGAGAGCGGGTACTGGTCGGGCGTCGTGATCTCCTTCTCCAGCAGGGCGCCGATGACGCGGGCTTCCTCGGGGGTCAGTTCGACTTTCACGCAGGCGGGCTCCGGGGCGGGGATGTGCCCATTCTGCCCGGTCGCCGGGCGAACCTGTACTGGACCGGTTCCCCGCAATGCCCGGGCGCGCGCCGCGAGCTAAGATGCGCCTCCGATGAACGCCACCCTGCCCCTGCCCCTGGACGAGCGTCCCGAGGCCCACGAGCCCCAGGCCCCCCTGCGGCTGCGCGAGATCCCCTACAACTACACCTCGCTCTCCGACCGCGAGATCGTCACGCGCCTGCTCGGCGCGCGCGGCTGGGAGCTGGTCGGTGAGCTCAGGCACGAGCGGCGCACCGGCCGCTCGGCCCGCATGCTCTACGAGGTGCTCGGCGACATCTGGGTGGTGCGCCGAAACCCCTACCTGCAGGACGACCTGCTCGACAACCGCAAGCGCCGCCGCCTGCTCGTCGCGGCCCTGCAGCACCGCATCGGCGACATCGACCGCCGCCGCGAGCCGGCGGACCGGTCGCGCGACGCGCGCGTGGTCGAGCTGCTGGGGCTCGCCCGCCGGGCGGTGGACGAGTTCGAGCGCGACCTCGAGCAGGTGGGCAGCCTGCGCGCGCGGGCCCGGCGCCTGCTGCGCCGGCACACCCGCGCCGACAACATCCGCTTCGACGCCTTCGCGCGCGTTTCGCATGTCACCGACGCCACCGACTGGCGCGTCGAGTACCCCTTCGCCGTACTCTCGCCGGACGCCGAGGACGAGATCCCCGGCCTGGTTCGCGCCTGCATCGAGCTCGGCCTCACCATCATCCCGCGCGGCGGCGGCACCGGGTACACCGGCGGGGCGATCCCGCTCACGCCGCTGTCCGCCGTGATCAACACCGAGAAGCTCGAGGACCTCGGCCCGGTCGAGCGCTCGATGCTTCCCGGCGTCGCCGGCGAGGTGCCGACCCTCTTCACCGGCGCGGGCGTCGTCACCCAGCGCGTGGCGGAGGCGGCCTCGGCCGCCGGCCTCGTGTTCGCGGTGGACCCGACCTCGGCGAGCGCCTCGTGCATCGGCGGCAACATCGCCGTCAACGCCGGCGGCAAGAAGGCCGTGCTGTGGGGCACCGCGGTGGACAACCTCGCCTGGTGGCGCATGGTGGACCCGGAGGGCAACTGGCTCGAGGTCACCCGGCTCGAGCACAACCTCGGCAAGATCCACGACGCGGCCGTCACGCGCTTCGAGCTCACCTGGAAGGACGGCCGCAAGCCCGCCGACCGCGCGACCGTGCTGCGCGCGGAACGGATCGAAATCGAGGGGCGGCGCTTCCGCAAGGCCGGCCTCGGCAAGGACGTCACCGACAAGTTCCTCGGCGGCCTGCCCGGCGTCCAGAAGGAAGGCTGCGACGGCCTCATCACGGCCGCGCGCTGGGTGCTGCACCGCATGCCGAAGCACATCCGCACGGTGTGCCTCGAGTTCTTCGGCCAGGCACGCGAAGCCATCCCCTCGATCGTGGAGATCAAGGGCTACCTCGACGGTCCGGGGGCGCGCGACGGCGCGATCCTCGCGGGCCTCGAGCACCTCGACGAGCGCTACCTCAAGGCCGTCGGCTACACCCCGAAGTCGCGCCGCGGCTCGCTGCCGAAGATGGTGCTGATCGGCGACATCGTCGGCGACGACGAGATGGCGGTCGCGCGCGCCACCTCCGAGGTCGTGCGCATCGCCAACAGCCGTTCCGGCGAGGGCTTCATCGCGGTCAACGCCGAGGCGCGGCGCAAGTTCTGGGCCGACCGGCAGCGCACCGCCGCGATCGCCCGGCACACCAACGCCTTCAAGATCAACGAGGACGTGGTGATCCCGCTGGGGCGGCTCGGCGAGTACACCGACGCGATCGAGCGCATCAACATCGAGCTGTCCAGCGCCAACAAGCTCAGGCTGCTCGACGAGCTCGAGGCATACCTGTCGGGCGAGCTCCGCCCGGCCCCCGGGGACGACGACGACCAGAGGCTGCCGCCGGCCGAGCTCCTCGGCGACCGCCCGGCCCAGGCAATCGAGATCGTGCGACGCACGCGGGGACGCTGGCAGGCGATGGCAGAGCGCCTCGACGAGCGACTCGCCGACGCACTGCCCGCCCTGCGGGCCCACCTGAGCGCGCCGCTCGCCGACGAGCTGGCGCGGCGCGCCTCGGAGAAGCCGTCGCTGACCGTCTTCGACGTCATGCAGGAGCGCACGCTGCGCACCTCCTGGCGCGCCGAGATCCGCGGGCCGCTCGAGCGGCTGTTCGCGGGCAACGCCTTCGCGCCCATCGTCGCCGGCCTTCGCGAGGTGCACGCCCGCGTCCTGCGCAGCCGCCTGTTCGTCGCGCTGCACATGCACGCCGGCGACGGCAACGTGCACACCAACATCCCGGTCAACTCCGACGACTACGGGATGCTGCAGGAGGCCAACCGCACGGTCGAGCGCATCATGAGGATCGCGCGCGAGCTCGACGGCGTGATCTCGGGCGAGCACGGCATCGGCATCACCAAGTTCGAGTTCCTCACGGACGAGGAGACCCGCGACTTCCGCGCCTACAAGGAGCGCGTGGATCCCGAGGGGCGCTTCAACAAGGGCAAGCTGCTGCCCGGCGGCGACCTCGAGCGCGCCTACACCCCGAGCTTCAACCTGCTCGGCCACGAGTCGCTGATCATGCAGCAGTCCGACATCAACTCGATCTCGGACGCGATCAAGGACTGCCTGCGCTGCGGCAAGTGCAAGCCGGTCTGCGCCACCCACGTGCCGCGCGCCAACCTGCTGTACTCGCCCCGCAACAAGATCCTCGCCACGTCGCTGCTGGTGGAGGCCTTCCTCTACGAGGAGCAGACCCGACGCGGCGTCTCGATCCGCCACTGGGAGGAGTTCGAGGACGTCGCCGATCACTGCACCGTGTGCCACAAGTGCGAGTCGCCCTGCCCGGTGGACATCGACTTCGGCGACGTCTCGATGGCGATGCGCGACCTGCTGCGGCGCATGGGCAAGCGGCGCTTCAACCCTGCCAAGTCGGCCGCGATGCTGTTCCTCGACACCACCCGGCCCGAGACCATCAAGGTCGCGCGAAAGCTGATGATCGACTGGGGCTACAGGGCCCAGCGGCTCGGGCATAGCCTGCTTTCGACGGTCGCGAAGGCGCAGACGCGCCGTCCGCCCGCGACCACCGGCAGGGCGCCGATCCGCGAGCAGGTCGTGCACTTCGTCAACAAGAAGATGCCGGGCGGACTGCCCAAACGCACCGCCCGCGCGCTGCTCGACATCGAGGACCGCAACTACGTTCCCGTGATCCGCGACCCGGCGCGCACCAGCGTGGACTCGACCGCGGTGTTCTACTTCCCGGGCTGCGGCTCGGAGCGCCTGTTCTCGCAGGTGGGCCTCGCCACGCAGGCGATGCTGTGGCACGCGGGCGTTCAGACCGTGCTGCCGCCCGGCTACCTCTGCTGCGGCTACCCGCAGCGCGGCGCCGGAGAATTCGACAAGGCCGACAAGATCATCACCGACAACCGGGTGCTGTTCCACCGCGTCGCCAACACGCTCAACTACCTCGACATCCGCACCGTCGTCGTCAGCTGCGGCACCTGCCACGACCAGCTGCTCGGCTACAAGTTCGAGGAGATCTTCCCCGGCTGCCGGATCGTGGACATCCACGAGTTCCTGATGGAGCGCGGCGTGCGCCTCGAGGGCGTCACGGGCGTTCGCTACATGTACCACGACCCCTGCCACACGCCGATGAAGAGCCACGACCCGTTGACGGTCGTGAACACGCTCATGAATGCGGAAGCCAACGGCAGGGTCGAGAAGAACGACCGCTGCTGCGGCGAGTCCGGCACCTTCGCCGTCGCGCGGCCGGACGTTTCCACGCAGGTGCGCTTCCGCAAGGAGCAGGAGATGGTCAAGGGCGCGGCTGCGCTCAGGAAGGACGGATTCGAGGGGGAAGTGAAGATCCTCACGTCCTGCCCGTCCTGCCTGCAGGGGCTCGCGCGCTACTCGGACGACGCCAACGTGGACGCCGACTACATCGTGGTCGAGATCGCCCGCCACGTGCTCGGCGAGGACTGGATGGCGGAATACGTCCGGCAGGCGAACACGGGCGGCATCGAGCGCGTGCTGCTCTGACGGCCGGTCACGGATCTGCGAACTGCGTCCGGTCCTGGGGCACGACCGACGTTCTACGCTCGTCCCCGTCGTCTCAGAGAGGCCACGGAGGCCGCATGGATCACCGACTCGACAAGCGCGACTGGTCAGACTGGGTGTTCGCCGGCTTCGCGATCGCCGGAATCGTCGCGGTTTCCTGGCTGGCCTTCGGCGTTTCCCGGGCGGACCCGGCTCGGCCGGGACCGGCCGAGGCGACGGCCGCCAGCCTCCCGGCGCCCGAGCAGGCAGCGGCCTCCGCCGCCGCGCCTCCCGTCGGCGGCTAGTCCTCGGTGACGCGGGGCTTCCACGCCTCCGTCAGCTCCTGCTGCCGCCGCGGCGGCACCGGGTCGTAGTGGCTGAAGTCCACCACGTAGCTGCCCTCGCCGCCCGTGAGCGCCTTCAGCCGCGTCTGGTAGTCGGACAGTTCCGCGAGGGGCACCAGCGCGGACACTGACATGCGCCCGCCCGAGACGGTGTCGTTCCCGTTGATGCGCGCGCGCTTCGTCGCAAGGTCGCCGGTGACGTCGCCCACGGCACTGGCCGGCGCGGTGATCTCCACCTTCACCACCGGCTCGAGCACGGTCGGGCCCGCCTTGGCCACCGCATCGAGGAACGCCTTGCGGCCGGCGGTGACGAAGGCGATCTCCTTCGAATCCACCGCGTGGTACTTGCCCTCGTAGACGACTACGCGCAGGTCCTGCATCGGGAAGCCGGCGATCGCGCCGTCGACGAGCGCCTGCCGCACGCCCTTCTCCACCGCCGGGATGAACTGCCGCGGGATGGTGCCGCCGACCACCTCGTCCACGAACTCGAAGCCTGCGCCGCGCTCGAGCGGCTCGATCCTGAGGTACACCTCGCCGAACTGGCCGGCGCCGCCGGTCTGCTTCTTGTGGCGGTGGTGGCCCTCGGCCGGCCGCGTGATGGTCTCGCGATAAGGGATGCTCGGCGGCTTGGTGTTGACGTGGACGTTGTAGCGCTCGGTCATGCGCTCGAGCATCGCCCGCAGGTGCAGCTCGCCCATGCCGTACAGCACCGTCTCGTTCACGGACGCCAGATGCTCGACGCGCACGCAGGGGTCCTCGGCCACCACACGGTGCAGGGCCTCTGCGAGGCGCTGTTCCTCGCCGCGCTTCTGTGGCTCGATGGCCACGCCCAGCATCGGCGGCGGGAAGGCGATGGACTTGAGGTGGTGGCTGTCCTCGTCGTGCGAATCGTGCAACACCGCGTCGAAGTGCAGCTCGTCGATCTTCGCCACGCCGCAGATGTCGCCCGGGACGGCCTCGGGAATCTCGATGGTGTCCTTGCCCTGCAGCCGGTACAGGTGGGCGAGCCGCACCGGCTTGCGCGCGTCGCCGACGAGGAGCTGCGCGCCGGCCTTCACCGTGCCCTGATGCACCCTGAAGATGCCGAGCTTGCCCACGAAGGGGTCGATGGCCACCTTGAACACGTGCGCGATGACGTGGCGCGACGGGTCGGGCCTCACCTCCACGCGGACGGCGTCCGCGCCCTCGCCCTTCAGGAACGGCGGCGGGTTGCCCTCGGCCGGGTTCGGCATCAGTCGCGCGAAGACGTCGAGCAGCTCCGGGATACCGGCGCCCGTCTCGGCGGAAACGAAGCAGACCGGTATGAGGTGGCCCTCGCGCAGGCACTCCTCGAACGGGTCGTGCAGCTGCCCCGGCTCGAGTTCCTCGCCCTGCTCGAGATAGACGGCCATGAGGTTCTCGTCCACCTCGACCACCTGGTCGACGATCTCGGTGTGAGCCGCCTCGACCGACGAGAAGTCGGTGGCCCGGCCCTTCGGCTGGAAGAACACGTCCACCACTTCCTTGCCGCCCGCGGCCGGCAGGTTGAGCGGCAGGCATTCCTTGCCGAAGCGCTCGCGCAGCTCGGCCAGCACCGCCTCGGGCCGCGACTCCGGCGCATCGATGCGGTTGACGATCACCAGGCGGCACAACCCGCGGTCGCGGGCGAAGTCCATCATCCGCTCGGTCATGGGCTCGATGCCCGTGACCGCGCTCACCACGACCGCGGCCGTCTCGACCGCCTCGAGCACGCTGAGCGAGCGGCCGATGAAGTCGGGGATTCCCGGGGTGTCGATCAGGTTGACGAAGGTGCCGCCGGTCTCGAGGTGGCACAAGGCGGAGTCGAGGGAATGCAGAAGCCGCTTTTCCTGCGGATCGAAGTCGCACACCGTCGTGCCGCGCGCGAGGCTCCCCATCGCGGGAATCGCCCTGGCGCCGCAGAGCAACGCCTCGGCCAGCAGCGTCTTGCCGACCCCCGCATGGCCAACGAGTGCGATGTTGCGGATGTCCTCGGTGCGGTGAGCCATGACATGGTCTCCGAATGTCGCGATTTGAGGGGTTTTTCGGAGGATAGCACCCCGTTTCAGGCGGTCGTCGTGGTAGTCCCGGATGGCCGGCCCGGGCGGGACGTGGCCGACCACAATGCCGGCGCGGCACCGGCCATGAGAGATTCGGCCGCATGCCAGCCCAGACAACCGCCGAACTGACCGCCCGGCTGCGCACGGCCCTCGGAGACGCGGCCGTCCTCGCGGACGAGGACGACCGCAGGTTCTTCTCGCAGGACATCGCCGGACCCGGCGTGACGGCCGGCGTCGTCGCGCGACCCGCCAGCGTCGGGGCGCTGTGCCGCGCCGTCGCACTCGCGACGGAGGCCGGCCACAGCGTGCTCGCCCGCGGCGGAGGATCGTCCTACACCGCCGGCTTCGTTCCCGACCGCGCGGCGTCCGTGGTGCTCGACATGCGCGGCCTCGAGCGCATCGTCGCGGTGGACCCCGCCAACATGCGCGTCTCGGTCGAGGCCGGCTGCACCTGGCAGGCGCTGCTCGCGGCGCTCGAGCCCGAGGGCCTGCGCACGCCGTTCTGGGGGCCGCTTTCCGGCGCGGTCGCCACGATCGGCGGCAGCCTGTCCCAGCACGCGATCCTGTGGGGATCGGCCCGGCATGGCGTCTCGGCCGACAGCGTGGTCGGCCTCGACGTCGTCCTCGCAGACGGCACCCTGCTCTCCACCGGCGCCGGTGCTGCACGGCAGGGAACGCCTTTCCTGCGCCACTACGGGCCCGACCTCACCGGCCTGTTCCTCGGCGACTGCGGCGCGCTGGGGGTGAAGGCGCGCGCCACCCTGCGGCTCGTCCGCCAGCCCGGCGCGGTCGGCACGGCCTCGTTCGGCTTCGATTCGCGTGACGCCATGGCGAAGGCCATGGCGGAGGTCGCGCGCAGCGGCTTCGCCACCGAGTGCTTCGGAATGGACCCCACGCTGCAGCGCCAGCGGCTCAAGCGCGCGAGCCTCGCCGAGGGCGTGAAGGCGTTGAAGGGCGTGGTCGCGAACGAGGGCCTGCTGGGTGGACTCAGGGACGCGGCGAAGGTCGCGATCGCCGGGCGCGGTTTCCTGGACGACGTGAGCCACTCCATGCACGTCGGCACCGAGGCGCCGGACGATGCCGGAGTGGCCTTCGCGCTCGGCGAGATCCGCCGCATCGCCGCGGAGCATGGCGGCCGCGAAGTCCCCGACAGCGTGCCCAAGCTCATGCGCGGCGCGAGGTACGTGTCCATGACCAGCGCCATCGGCCCCGAGGGCGAGCGCTGGCTGCCGGTGCACGCGCTGCTGCCGCTGTCCGACGTGGCCGACGCATGGGCCGCGGTGACCGCTCTGTTCCATTCATACGCCGAGTCGTTCCGGCGCCACGGCATCGAGGTCGGCGTGCTCACGGCCGTCGTGGGCCAGGGCGCCTTCGCGCTAGAGCCCGTGTTCTACTGGCCCGCGCCACGCACCGCGTACTACCGCCGCGTGTTCGACGAGGCAACCCTCGCCGGCTTCAGGGACTTCCCGCCCAACCCTGAGGGCGAGGCCGTCGTGCGGGAGGTCCGGCGCAAGCTCCTGGAGCTCTTCCTCGAGCGCGGCGCCTCGCACCTGCAGGTCGGCAAGACCTATCGCTACCGCGAGGGCGTGGGGCCGGCGGCCTTCGCGCTGCTCGAGGCCGTCAAGCGGGCGGTCGACCCGCGCGGCCTCATGAACCCCGGAGCGCTCGGGCTGTCCTAGCGAGTCTCGGGCGGCGCGCGGCCGGCTCGGAGGGCGGATGGGCATGGGTTTGCAGCGACTTTTCATCGCATTGGTCTCGATCGCGACCCTCTCGGGCTGCTCCACCTTGCCGGATGGCGGACGCTGGGGCGAGGATGCCACGCTGGTGCCCGGCTGGGAGCGCATCCGCGCGTCGGCCGTCGAGGCCGCGCGCGACCCCTGGGTTTGGGGACCACTGCTGGGCGCAGCCGCTTTCCAGATCGACGACTGGGACCGCCGCACGGCCGACTGGGCGCGGGAGAACACGCCGGTGTTCGGCTCCACGGACAACGCGGCACAGTGGAGCGACGACCTCCGCTCCGCCTCGGCGTGGGCGCACTACGCCACGATCCTCGCAACCCCGGGCGGCGAGGAGCCCGGCGAGTGGCTGCTGGCCAAGGCGAAGGGCGCCCTCGTGCAAGCGGCCGCCACCAGCGCGACCAGCAACCTCACCAGCGCGCTGAAGGACGCCAGCGGCCGCGAGCGTCCCAACGGCACGGACGACCTCAGCTTCCCGTCCGGACACACCTCTTCCACTGCAGTCCACGCACGGCTTGCGTCGAGGAACCTCGAGTCCATCGACCTCGATCCTGGCACGCGGCGCGCGCTCGATGCCGGCCTGGCGGCACTCACGATCGGCACCTCCTGGGCGCGCATCGAAGCCGGCTATCACTTTCCGTCCGACACGCTCGTCGGCATGGCGCTCGGCCACTTCATCGGCTCGTTCGTGAATGACGCCTTCCTCGGGCTGGAGAGTTCGCGGGTGTCCGTGGCGCCTGCGCCGCTGCCGGACGGCGCGGCGGTCAGCTGGCGCTGGGAGTTCTGATGCTTCCCGCCGTGATGCGCGCGACCCGGTTTGCGATCATCAGCCGCTGCCACAGCGGTGGCGTATGCTGCCCCTGCGGGCAAGATCGCCCGCGGAGCGGTCGTGCCCGCCTCTCGGGCGCGGATCATCGGGAGGTGGAAGGATGAGCTTGATCTACGCCGTGATCATGGGCGGCATCGTCGGCTGGCTCGCCAGCATCGTCATGAAGACGAACGCCCAGATGGGCATCCTCGCGAACGTCGTCGTCGGCATCGCGGGCTCGGCGCTGGGCTTCTGGGTCGCCGGTATGCTCGGCCTCGCGGCCGGGGGCGGCATCGCGCGGTTCCTGGTCGCGATCGCAGGCGCCGGCCTGCTGATCTTCATCCTGAAGGCGCTCGGAGTGATGAAGAAAAGCTGAAACGTCGGCCAGACGGCGCTTGCGGCCCTGAAATGGCAAGAGGGGTCCCGCTGGGACCCCTCTTGCACTCAACTGGCGCGCCCGGAGAGATTCGAACTCCCGACCTCATGGTTCGTAGCCATGCACTCTATCCAACTGAGCTACGGGCGCTTTTCTCAGACTGTCGACTGGCGGAGAGAGAGGGATTCGAACCCTCGATGAGCTTTTGGCCCATACGCCCTTAGCAGGGGCGCGCCTTCGACCACTCGGCCATCTCTCCGGGATTCGTTCCCTCCGTCCCCGGAAGGGCCGCAAATGATACTGGCCGGCGCCTGGCCGGTAAAGGGTCGGGGCTGCAGCGCTCCGGTCGGGCGTCAGGCGCCCGCGACCGCCGCCTGGCTGGGATAGTCGGGTTCGGAATCGGCCTCGGCCCCGCCCTGCTCGGCTCGAATGCGCTCGTAGATTTCCTCGCGATGCACCGACACCGTCTTGGGCGCACGCACGCCGATACGGACCTGGTTTCCCTTCACGCCGAGGACCGTCACCGTGACCTCGTCGCCGATCATCAGGGTCTCACCAACTCGCCGGGTGAGGATCAACATCCTTTGATCTCCGTTTTCTGATGTATGCAAGCGATATTACTGTGCACGAGCGTAGTGCACGGCTTCGTCCGCGGCTCTCAGGAAAACCCCTAAAATGCGCTGGCGGACTCCGGGAAAACCTGTACCAAAACAGCGACTTGGAACGCTCCCTGCGAGCATTGGTCCAGCATTTGTCACGCTTGTGTCATTAAAAAGCCACGGAACTCAGCAACTTGTACAGGACATGTTGCATCCTGGCGTCAGCCTGTGCCGGCAAGGCCGAACGCGGAATGCAGCGCACGGACGGCCGGCTCCAGCGCGGGCTCGTCCACCAGCACCGCGACCTTGATCTCCGATGTGGACACGAGGCGAACGTTGACGCCCTCGCGCCCGAGCGTCTCGAACAGCCGCGCGGCGACGCCGGGCTGCGACCTCATGCCGCTGCCGACGATCGCGAGCTTCGCGACCCGGTCGTCGCCCCGCACTTCGACGCCGGCGAAACGGGCCACCGTCGCCCGCACCATAGCCAGGGCGCGCGCGAAGTCGTCCCGGTGCACGGTGAAACTCATGTCCACGCTGCCCTCGCGCGGCGCGCCGGCCACGATCATGTCCACCTCGATGCCCGCGTTGGCGAGGGGCTGCAGGATCCCGTGCGCCGTCCCCGGCTTGTCGGGCAGGCCGCTCGCCGTGATCTGGGCTTCGTCGCGGTTGAAGGCGATGCCGGAAACGACTGGAGCTTCCACGGCGGGGTCCTCCTCGCAGATCAGGGTGCCCGGTCCCGGGCGGAAACTCGAGAGCACGCGCAGCTTCACGCCGTAGCGGGCCGCGAACTCGACGCAGCGCAGGTGCAGCACGCGCGAGCCCTGCCCCGCCAGCTCGAGCATCTCCTCGAAGCTGATGCGGTCGAGCCGGCGTGCGTCGGGCACGACGCGCGGGTCGGTGGTGAAGACGCCATCCACGTCGGTGAGGATCTGGCATTCGTCGGCCGAGAGCGCCACGGCCAGCGCGACCGCCGTCGTGTCGGAGCCGCCGCGACCGATGGTCGTGATGGATCCGTCCGGCGCGCGGCCCTGGAAGCCCGCGACGACGGGCACGATGCCGCTCGCGAGGTCGGCCTCGAGCGTCCCCGCCTCGATGCCGGTGATCCGCGCGCGGCCGTGCAGGCCGGTCGTCTCGAGGGGCAACTGCAGCGCGTTGTAGGAGCGCGCAGGGCAACCGATCGTGGCCAGCGCGGTGGCGAGCAGCGCGGTCGAGACCATCTCGCCGGTGGCGAGCAGCGCGTCGAGCTCGCGTGCGGGCGGATCGGGCGTGAGCCCGCGCGCGAGGTCGAGCAGCCGATCGGTGCTGTCCCCCATCGCGGATACAACCACCGCGACGCCATGGCCCTGGGCGCGCAAGGCGGCGACCTGGGAGGCGACCGCGCGGATTCGCGCGATGGAGCCGACGGAGGTGCCGCCGTATTTCTGGACGATCAGGGCCAAGACCGCCTCGGCTGGAAAATGGGGACTGTCCCCGCACCTGGACCGTCCCCAATTTCTGTCCGGGTGCCGGGCCCGCGGGCGGGATCCGGCCGGACCCCCGCTCGCTCGCTCGGGAAGAATGACTCGCTCGCTCGGGGGGCCACTGGCCACCTCGCCCGCGGGCCCGATGGGGCCACCGTGCCTGCTCGTGGATTACCCGCCGATTCTAGCCCTGACCCACTCCGCGACCCCGGCGAGCGCCGACTCCAGTTTCTCGGCGTCGGTCCCGCCGGCCTGCGCGAAGTCGGGCCGGCCGCCGCCCTTGCCGCCGACCTGGACGGCGACGTGGCCGACCAGCTCACCCGCCTTCACCCGCGTGGTGGCATTAGGCGTGACCCCGGCCACGAGGACCACCTTGCCGTCCTCGGTCGGCGCGCCGAGCACGACCACCGCCGTGCCGAGCTTGTCCTTCAGGCTGTCCACGGCCTGGCGCAGGGCCTGCGCGTCCGCTCCGTCCACGCGGGCGGCGATCACCTTGACGCCGCCCACGTCGGCGGCCTGCGCGGCGAGGTCGGTGCCCTGCCCCGAGGCGAGACGCGCCTTGGCGGCGGCGAGCTCGCGCTCGAGCTTCTTCGTGCGGTCGAGCAGCTGGCGGACCTTCTCCTCCACCTCGGCGGGCGTGCCGCGCACGAGGGCGGCCACGCCGCGCAGCGCGGTTTCGGCCGCGGCGGCGTGGTCGAGCGCCTCCTCGCCGGTCACCGCCTCGATGCGGCGCACGCCGGCGGCCACGCCTCCTTCGCCCACGATGTGGAACAGGCCGATGTCGCCCGCGCGGCCGACGTGCGTGCCGCCGCAGAGCTCGGTGGAGAAATCACCGAGCGAGAGCACGCGCACCACGTCGTCGTACTTCTCGCCGAAAAGCGCCATCGCGCCCGCGGCGACGGCCTCGTCGTAGCTCATGAGCCGCGTCTCGGCCGCGGCGTTGCGGCGGATCTCGGCATTGACGAGGCGCTCGATGCGCTCGAGTTCCTCGGCCGTGACCGGCTGGAAGTGCGAGAAGTCGAAGCGCAGGCGGTCGGGCGCGACGAGCGAACCCTTCTGCGTCACGTGCGTGCCGAGCACCTTGCGCAGGGCCGCGTGCAGCAGGTGCGTGGCCGAGTGGTTGAGGCGCGTCGCCTGGCGGGTATCTCCGTCGACGCGAGCCGCGACCCGGTCGCCGACCTTCAGGCTGCCCTGCTCCAGCGTACCGATGTGGCCATGGGCCGCGCCAATCTTGCGCGTGTCGCTGACGCGAAACTGCGCGTGCTCGCCCTCGAGCATGCCCACGTCGCCGACCTGGCCGCCGCTCTCCGCGTAGAAGGGCGTCTGGTCGAGGACGACCTGCCCCGTCTCGCCGGCGGCGAGCGCCCCGACCGGCGCGCCGTCCCTGAACAGCGCCACCACCGTGCCGGTGCCCTCGAGCGTGTCGTAGCCGCAGAAGGTGGTGCGCGCGTCGAGCGTGACCCCGCCGCGCAGGTCGACGCCGAAGCGGCTCGCCGCGCGGGCGCGCTCGCGCTGCGCCTCCATCGCCGCCTCGAAGCCGGCCTGGTCGACGGCAAAACCGCGCTCGCGCGCGACGTCGGCCGTGAGGTCCACGGGGAAGCCGTAGGTGTCGTAGAGCTTGAAGGCGAGTTCGCCGGGAATGCGCCTGTCGGCGAGGCCCCCGAGCGCGGACTCGAGCAGCGCCATGCCCGTCGCGAGCGTCTCGGCGAAGCGTTCCTCCTCCTGCTTCAGCACGCGCGTCGCGAGGCCGGCGCCCGAGACGAGTTCCGGGTAGGCGGCGCCCATCTGGTCGGCGAGCACCTGCACCAGCCGGTGGAAGAAGGGCTCGCCCTGGCCGAGCTTGTAGCCGTGGCGGATCGCGCGGCGGATGATCCGCCGGAGCACGTAGCCGCGGCCCTCGTTCGAGGGCAGCACGCCGTCGAGGATCAGGAAGGTGCAGGCGCGGATGTGGTCGGCAATCACGCGCAGCGAGGGGCTGGCGACGTCTTTCTGGTTCGTGACGTCGGCGGCCGCGGAGATCAGGTTGCGGAACAGGTCGATGTCGTAGTTCGAGTGCACGCCCTGCATCACGGCGGCGATGCGCTCGAGGCCCATGCCGGTGTCCACCGAGGGCTTGGGCAGAGGGGTCAGCGTGCCGTCGGCCGAGCGGTCGAACTGCATGAACACGAGGTTCCAGATCTCGACGTAGCGGTCGCCGTCCTCGTCAGGCGACCCGGGCGGCCCGCCCGGCACGTCGGCGCCGTGGTCGTAGAAGATCTCGCTGCAGGGGCCGCAGGGACCGGTGTCGCCCATGGCCCAGAAGTTCGACTTCTCGCCGAGGCGGGAGAGCCTGTTCGGGTCGACGCCGATGTCTTCCAGCCAGATGCGAGCGGCCTCGTCGTCGTCTTTGTAGACCGTCACCCACAGCCGGTCGGCGGGGATGCCGAGCGTGCCCGTGATGAACTCCCAGGCGTAGGCGATGGCCTCGCGCTTGAAGTAGTCGCCAAAGCTGAAGTTGCCCAGCATCTCGAAGAACGTGTGGTGGCGGGCCGTGTAGCCGACGTTCTCCAGGTCGTTGTGCTTGCCGCCGGCGCGCACGCAGCGCTGGCTGCTCGCGGCACGCAGGTAGCCGCGCCGGTCCTTGCCGAGGAAGACGTCCTTGAACTGCACCATTCCGGCGTTGGTGAACAGCAGCGTCGGGTCGTTGCCGGGCACCAGCGGGCTCGACGGCACGACCGCGTGGCCGCGCTCGCGGAAGAACTCGAGGAATGCGCTCCTCAGCTCGGCGCTCTTCATCATCCGCCTTCCCGACACTTGTGTGTTCATCCTTCCAGCTCGACGTCACGTCCCAGGGCAGCGCGGACCTGGTCCGCGCTGAACCCACGATACTGCAGGAAGCGCGCCTGCCTGGCGCGCTCCGCCCATTCCGCCGGCACCGCCTCGCCAAAGCGCCGGCGGCGCAGCGCGGCGCAGCGCGCCGTCCAGGCCTCGTCCCTCGACGCCACCGCTGCCTCGACGATCCCGGGCTCCATGCCGCGCCCGGCGAGCTCCTGCGCGATGCGCAGCGGGCCCTGCCCGCGCTCCGCATGCGCGGCCACGTAGTGCTCGGCGTAGCGGGCGTCGTCGACGAAACGCTCGGCCACGAGCGTCGCGACGACGGACTCCGCCTGCCGGGCCACCGCCCCGCGCTCGACCAGCCGGGCCGCCAGTTCCGCCGCGCAGTGGTCGCGCCGGTTCAGCAGCCGCAACGCGACGAGGCGCCACCCGGCCTCGTCGCCGGGGGCGCCCTCGCCGGCCGGGATCCTGCGGTCAGGCCGACGCCGCCTCACCGCCCGCCGCTGCCTTGCGAGCCGGCAGCAGCTTGGCCCGCAGCGCCGCGTCGATCTCGTTGGCGGTGTCCGGGTGCTGCAGCAGGTAGCCGCGGACGTTGTCCTTGCCCTGCCCGATGCGCTCGCCCTTGTACGAGTACCAGGAGCCGGACTTCTCCACGAGGCCGTGCAGCACGCCCATGTCGATCAGCTCGCCCTCGCGGGAGATGCCGGTGCCGTAGAGGATCTCGAACTCCGCCTCGCGGAAAGGCGGCGCGACCTTGTTCTTGACCACCTTGACGCGCGTCTGGTTGCCGACGACTTCCTCGCCGGTCTTGAGCGCGCCGATGCGGCGGATGTCAAGGCGCACCGAGGCGTAGAACTTCAGCGCGTTGCCGCCGGTGGTCGTCTCGGGGCTGCCGAACATCACGCCGATCTTCATGCGGATCTGGTTGATGAAGACGACCGTGGTGTTGGAGCGCTTGATGTTGCCGGTGAGCTTGCGCAGCGCCTGCGACATCAGGCGGGCCTGCAGGCCGACCTGCATCTCGCCCATCTCGCCCTCGATCTCGGCCTTCGGCGTGAGCGCGGCGACCGAGTCCACCACGACGATGTCCACGGCGCCGGAACGCACCAGCATGTCGGTGATCTCGAGCGCCTGCTCGCCGGTGTCCGGCTGCGAGACCAGCAGGTCCTTGACGTTCACGCCGAGCTTCTCGGCGTAGCTCGG
>JALORP010000074.1 GCA_025458865.1 Steroidobacteraceae bacterium
GCCATCAACGTCAACGACTCGGTCACCAAGTCGAAGTTCGACAACCTCTACGGCTGCCGCGAGTCGCTGGTGGACGCCATCAAGCGCGCCACCGACGTCATGGTCGCCGGCAAGGTCGCGGTCGTGTGCGGCTACGGCGACGTCGGCAAGGGCTCGGCGCAGGCGCTGCGCGCGCTCTCGGCCCAGGTGTGGGTGACGGAGATCGACCCGATCTGCGCGCTGCAGGCCGCGATGGACGGCTACCGGGTCACCACGATGGAGGAAGCCTGCGAGAAGGCCGACATCTTCGTGACGGCCACCGGCAACATGTCGGTGATCACGCACGAGCACATGAAGCGGATGAAGCACCAGGCGATCGTCTGCAACATCGGCCACTTCGACAGCGAGATCGAGATCGCCTCGCTCAAGCAGTATCCGTGGGAGAACATCAAGCCGCAGGTGGACCACGTCATCTTCCCCGACGGCAAGCGCCTGATCATCCTGGCCGAGGGCCGGCTCGTGAACCTGGGCTGCGCCACCGGCCACCCCTCGTTCGTGATGTCCAACTCCTTCACCAACCAGGTGCTCGCGCAGATCGAGCTCTTCTGCCACGGCGCGAAGTACGACAAGCGCGTCTACGTGCTGCCGAAGCATCTCGACGAGAAGGTCGCCCGCCTGCACCTCGAGCGGATCGGCGTGAAGCTGACGAAGCTGACGCCCGCGCAGTCGGCCTACATCGGCGTGCCCGAGGCCGGCCCGTACAAGCCGGAGCTCTACCGGTACTGATCGGACCCCCGGCCCGCCGCCTCCGCGGCGGGCCGGGACGCCGCCCACCGCCTAGTTTGCTAGGATGGGGTCATGAGCGCCCCACGGCGCCCGCGCAAGCGGCGCAACAAGCCCCTCCGCCTGCTGCAGTTCACCGACTCGCACGTCGCCGGCGAAGACGGCGGCCGGGTCCGCGGAATGGACACGCTGGCCACGCTCTCGTCCTGCGTGGAGCACGCCCGGCGGCACCACGCCCCGGTGGACGCCATCCTCCTGACCGGCGACCTCGTGCAGGACGACGCGCGCGGCTACCTGCGCCTCGCGCCGCTCTTCGCGCGCGGCCGCACCCCCGTCCATTGCCTGCCGGGCAACCACGACCTGCCGGCCGAGATGGCCGGACTGCTGTCGCGACCACCCTTCGCGGTCGAGCCCGTGGTCCGCTGCGACGAGTGGACGCTCGTGCTGCTGGACAGCACCGTGGCCGGGGCTGGCCACGGCGAGCTCGCGCCCGAGAGCCTCGCCTTCCTGGACGACACGCTCGCGCGCTACGCGGACACTCACGCGCTCGTCGTGCTGCACCACCACCCGCTGCCCACGGGCAGCCCGTGGCTGGACGACATCATGCTGCGCGAGCCTGCGCAGCTCCTCGACGTCCTCGCGCGGCACGACAACGTCCGCGGCCTCCTCTGGGGCCACGTCCACCAGGCCTTCGACGCGCTGCGCGACGGCGTGGCGTACATGGCCACGCCGTCCACCTGCTTCCAGTTCGCGCCGGGCTGCGCCAGCTTCGAGCTGGACGAGCGGCCACCCGGCTACCGCTGGCTGCACCTCTACCCGGACGGCGAGATCGAGAGCCGGGTCGTGTGGCTGGACGGCACGGGCTGAGCGGCGATCCACTGCCCTCCTCCGCCGCCGATCATCCGCCAGCCGCGGTGTATGCTTTGCAGCTTCCCAGCCGAGTGAGATCACGATGAGCCCGAACCCCTCGCCCTTCCAGGAGGCCTGCAAGTACATTCCAGGCGGCGTCAATTCCCCGGTCCGCGCCTTCCGCGGCGTGGGCGGCGAGCCGGTCTTCTTCGCGAAGGCCTCCGGCGCGTGGGTCGAGTCGGTGGACGGGCGCCGCTTCATCGACTACGTCGGCTCCTGGGGTCCGATGATCCTCGGCCATGCCCATCCCGACGTGATATCCGCCGTGCGCGAGAAGGCGCTCGACGGCCTGTCCTTCGGCGCGCCCACCGTGATCGAGACCGAGCTCGCGCGCAAGGTGATCGAGCTCGTGCCCTCGATCGAGCTGGTGCGCATGTGCAGCTCCGGCACCGAGGCGACCATGAGCGCGATCCGCCTCGCGCGCGGCTACACCGGGCGTGACCGCATCGTGAAGTTCGAGGGCTGCTACCACGGCCACTCGGACTCGCTGCTGGTGAAGGCGGGCTCGGGCGCGCTGACGCTCGGCGTGCCGACCTCGCCGGGCGTGCCGGCGGAGCTCGCGCGCCACACCAACACCCTGCCCTACAACGACGTCGCCGCCCTCGAAGAGTTCTTCAAGGTGGCCGGCGACTCGACCGCCTGCGTCATCGTCGAGCCCGTCGCGGGCAACATGAACTGCATCCCGCCGGTCCCGGGCTTCCTCGAGACGCTGCGGGAGCTGTGCACGCAGCACGGGGTGGTGCTGATCTTCGACGAGGTCATGACCGGCTTTCGCGTCTCGCGCGGAGGCGTGCAGGAACTCTACGGCATCCGGCCCGACCTCACGACGCTCGGCAAGATCATCGGCGGCGGCATGCCCGTCGGCGCCTTCGGCGGCCGGCGCGACATCATGGAGCGCCTGGCGCCGCTCGGCCCGGTCTACCAGGCCGGCACGCTGTCCGGGAACCCGGTGGCCATGGCGGCGGGCCTCGCCACGCTGGCCGGCCTGTCCGCGCCCGGCTTCCACGCACGCCTGGCCGGGCGGACTCAGCAGCTCTGCGAGGGCCTCGAGGCCGCCGCGCGCCGCGCTGGCGTTCCGTTCACGACCAACCACGTCTGCGGCATGTTCGGCCTGTTCTTCACCGGCAGCGGCCCGGTGACGAGCTACGCGCAGGCCACGGCCTGCGACGTGGAGCGCTTCAAGCGGTTCTTCCACGGCATGCTCGCCGAGGGCGTGTACCTGGCGCCGTCCGCGTTCGAGGCCGGGTTCATCTCCGCGGCGCACGGCGACGCGGAGATCGAGGCCACCCTCGCCGCCGCCGGCCGCGTCTTCGCCCGCATCGGCTGAGGCGGCGCGACCGGTCAGGCCGGGTCGACGCGGATCAGCGGCGACAGGACCGCGAGCCGCTGGAGCGGGTCGTCCATCTCGAGCAGCACCTGCCGGGCCGGCAGGTCCAGCGGCAGCAACTCCGCGAGCCGGTCACCCACCCAGGCCGCATCGTCGAAGGCCGGCTCGACGTGGGCGTAGGCCTCGCCCAGCTCGGGCAGCACGCGCCTGAGTGCCTCGGCCAGGTGCGCATGTTGCGACGGCAGCCGCACGGCGGCCCCGGGCGCGAGGTCTTCCACGCGGCCCATGTTGAGTCCATCCGCTGCGCGCCAGCGCTCCAGCACGCGGAATCGTCCGCCCCCGCGGCAGGTGATTCCGAGCAACCCGTCCTCGAGCCGGGTGAAGTCCACGATCCGGGCCTCGGTGCCCACCTCGGCGAATTGCGCCGGTCCGCCCGCTTCCGCGCCCCGCCGGATCAGCACGACGCCGAAGCCCGAGCCCTCCCGCATGCACCGGCGCACCATGTCGACGTAGCGCGTCTCGAAGATGCGCAGGGGCAGCGGCCCGCCCGGGAAGAGCACGGTGTTCAGCGGAAAGAGAGGGATCTCGCGCATCGTGGCCTCACGGCCCGGGCGGATCGCTCGCCTCGGGCTCCTCGCCCCAGCGGGGCACGAGGGACTGTTCGACGCCGAGGTGGTCGAGGATGCGGGCGACCACGTAGTCCACGATGTCCTGCACGCGCTGTGGCCGGTGGTAGAAGCCCGGGTTCGCCGGCAGCACCGTGGCACCGGCCTCGGCGACGGCCACCATGTTGCGCAGGTGGATGAGGCTCGCGGGCGTCTCGCGCGGAACGAGGATCAGGAGCCGCCGTTCCTTGAGCATGACGTCGGCAGCGCGCTCGATGAGGTTCCTGCTCGCGCCTACCGCGATGGAGGACAGCGTCGCCATCGAGCAGGGACAGACGACCATCGCCCGCGGCGCGCCGGACCCGGATGCCACGCAGGCGCTCCACTCCTCCTGGCCATAGGCGCGCAGCTGCCCGGGCGCGGCGCCGAAGCGGCCCATGAAATAGCGCTCCATCTCGCTCGTGCGTCCCGGCACCTGCTCGTCGGTCTCGGAGGCGAGCACGATGAGCGCGGGTTTCGACACCATCAGGTGCACCTGCCGGCCGGCGGCGAGCAGCCGCTCGAGCAGCGTCAGGCCGTACTGCGCCCCGGAGGCGCCGGTCATCGCCAGCGCCACCGGGCCTTCGACTGTCCTCGCGTTCAAGCTCCCTCCTTCGCGCGCAGCGCCTCGACCAGCCGGCCGTGCAGGCCCTCGAAGCTGCCGTTGCTCATGACGAGCACCTGGTCGCCGGGCGCCAGCTCGGCCGCGAGCGCCTCGACCAGCGCACCAACGTCGTCCGCAACCGCGGCGCTGGGGCCGATCGCCCCGGCCACCGCGCCGAGATCCCAGCCCAGGTCGCGCGGCCGGTAGAGCCAGACGCGGTCCGCGCCGGCCAGCGCGCCCGCCAACTCCTCGCGGTGCACGCCGAGCTTCATCGTGTTCGAGCGCGGCTCGAGCACCGCCACGATCCGCGCGCCGCCGACGCGTCCGCGCAGCCCGGCGAGCGTCGTCGCGATGGCCGTCGGATGGTGGGCGAAGTCGTCATAGACCGCGACGCCGCCCGCCACGCCGCGCAGCTCCATGCGCCGCCGCACGCCGTGGAAGCGGCACAGGGCGTCGACCGCCGCCTCGGGCGCGGCGCCCGCGTGGCAGGCGGCCGCGATCGCTGCGAGCGCATTGTCCACGTTGTGCAGCCCCATCAGCGGCCAGGCAACCGTGCCCAGCACCCGGCCGCCGCGCAGGACCTCGAAGCGTGACCCGTCGGCCGTCGCGAGCCGCGCCTGCCATTCGGCCGCCACGCAGTGCGAGAAGCCCTCGCGCGGCGTCCAGCAGCCCAACGCGAGCGTGGCCTCGAGCGCCGGGTCCCCCGCGTTGAAGACGATGCGGCCCGCGCCGGGCACGGTTCGCACGAGGTGATGCACCTGGCGCTGGATGGACGCCAGGTCGGGGTAGATGTCGGCGTGGTCGAACTCGAGGTTGTTCAGCACCAGCGTGCGCGGGCGGTAGTGAACGAACTTGGCGCGCTTGTCGAAGAAGGCCGTGTCGTACTCGTCGGCCTCGACCACGAAGGGCGCGCCCGCGCCGAGCCGCGCCGAGCGGTCGAAGTCGGCCGGCACGCCGCCGACCAGGAAGCCCGGGGACAGGCCGGCCTGCTCGAGGATCCAGGCCACCATGCAGGTCGTCGTGGTCTTGCCGTGCGTCCCCGCCACCGCGACCACGTGCCGTCCGCGCAGCACGTGCTCGGCGAGCCACTGCGGCCCCGACGTATAGGGAATCCCGCTGTCGAGCAGCCGCTCGACGACCGGATTGCCGCGGCTCAGCACGTTGCCAACCAGCACGACATCCGGCGCTGGATCGAGCTGGGACGGGTCGTAGCCCTCGATGAGGCCGATGCCGAGCGCCTCGAGCTGCGTGCTCATCGGCGGGTAGACGCCCTTGTCGCTTCCCGTCACCCGATGCCCCGCCGCCTGCGCGAGCGCGGCGATGCCGCCCATGAACGTGCCGCAGATGCCGAGGATGTGGACGTGCATTCAGGCACCCGCCGGGAACAGGGTGGAGAGCAGCGCGGCGCTGCCCGCCACGTAGGCCAGCGCGATCGCCACGCCGGTGAACATGCCGGTGTCGAGCGCCGCGCGCAGGATGTAGCCGATGACGAACAGGTACCACAGCACCACGCCGACCGACCCGCCCCAGACCAGCAGCGCGATCGGGTAGCTCGACTCCGCCGGCGCCTTGAAGGCGAGCAGCGCGACCACGAAGGGCGCGAGCACGGCGCCGGTGCCGAGCAGGGCGGTGAGCGTCTGTCGGTAGCGGCGCTGCCTGCGCGCGAGGGACAGCAGCACCCACAGCGGCAGCGCGAGCAGCGCAAGGTCCGCGAACGTCCTGCCGAGGACCGAGTCCGTGCCGAAGATCATGAAGGACTGCAGCGCGGAGAACGCCGCGTAGGCGAGTCCCGCGACGAGCAGCAGCGCGGGCGAATCCGGCAGGTCCGCGGGACTGCGCCGCCAGAGCGCGATCTCCCAGAATGCCTTGAACAGTGCCTGCATGCGCCGCCTTGGGATGCGCGCGCCGGGGCCGCATAATGGCGCGCTCGCGAGGATTGTAGCCAAGTGACGGGGTGCCCGTGTCCGAATACCAGCTGATCGACCGGCAGCAGCTGCTCGCGCCCGCGCTGGAGGTTCTCGGCGGCGCGGGCAGCCTGGCGCTCGACACCGAATTCGTGCGCGAACGCACCTACTTCCCTCGCCTGTGCCTGGTCCAACTCGCAGATCCCGACGCCCGCCACGTACTGCTCGTGGATCCGCTCAGGCTCGACGACCTCACGCCGCTCGCCTCGCTGCTCGGCGATCCCGGCCGCGCCAAGCTGATCCATGCCGCGCGCCAGGACCTCGAGGCGCTGTTGCCGCTCACCGGCGCGCCGGCGGCGCCCGTGTTCGACACGCAGGTCGCCGCGGGACTCCTGGGCTTCCCCGCCCAGGTGGGCTACGGCGAGCTGGTCCGCCTGGTGCTCGGCGTGGAGCTGGAGAAGGGACACGCGCGCACCGACTGGGCGACCCGGCCGCTCAAGCCCGCGCAGCTTGCCTACGCGGCGGACGACGTGCGCTTCCTCGGGCCCGTGGCGACCGAGCTCGGATCCCGCCTCGAGGCGGCCGGGCGGCTCGGCTGGGCGTCCGAGGACTGCGCGCCGCTGACCGATCCGGCGACCTATCGCTGCAACCCGGAGGACGCCTGGCGACGATTCAAGGGCCTCGAGCAACTGCGTCCCGAGGAGCGGGCCGTGATACGCGACCTGGCGCGCTGGCGGGAAGATCGGGCGGTGCGCCGCAACCTTCCCCGGGGCTGGATCCTGCCGGACGACGCCGTGCGCGAGATCGCCCGCCTGCGGCCGCGCAACGTCGCCGCGCTGGCGCGGGTCGGGAGCCTGCCGGGCGGCGCGGGCTCGCGGCTCGCCGAGGAGATCCTCGAGGTTGTCGCCACGGCGCGCCCCGACCCGGAGTGGGCCGCGGCCGAAGCCCAGGAGCGGCTGGCGCCCGAGCAGATGGACCTGCTCCGCCGCCTGCAGGAAATCCAGCAGGCCGCGGCGAAGGATCTCGGCGTCAGCCCGGAGGTGCTGGCGACACGCCGCGACCTCACGGCCCTCGTGCGCGGCTCGCGGGACGCGGCGCCGCTGTCGGGCTGGCGCCGGGCGGCGATCGGCGACGCGCTGCTCGCCGCCCTTTGACGCCCCGCGGCGCGGACCCTCGCTAGCGCCGGACCTTCTTGACGAGCCGGCGGATGGCGCGCTTGAGCTTGGTCGCCGGCGAGGGCTTGACGATGCTCTTCACCGTGGCGGCCGCCTTGCCGGCGGCCTTGCGGACCGCGGTCTTCGCCTTGCCGGCCGTGCGCTTCGTGGACTTCGCAGCGGACTTCGCCGTGCTGCGTGCGGTCCTGCCGGCCGACGTGGCGGCCTTGTTGGCAGCGCGCGTGGTCTTGCGGACTTCGGTGCGGACGGCCTTCTCGACCTTCTTCTCGGCCTTCACGGCGGCCTTCTTCACGTCGGCGACGGCGGTGCGTGCCTTGCGGGCGGCGGTGTTCTGCATGCGCTTGACCTTCCTTCGGGTGCTGGGACTGACGACGGGACGTGCCGGCGCGTTGGCCCGGCGGCGCTGTGCCGCGGGCTTCGACGCCGTGGCCGGCCCGGTTGTCGGTATGACGGCGACGAGCCGCTCGAACACAACGTCGAGTTCGCCGTCGCCGTCGACGACCTTGAGCTGGCGCTTCCTGCGATAGTAGTCCACGAGCGGCCGCGTCTGGGCCTCGTAGACCTCCAGGCGCCGGCCGATCGTTGCTTCGGAGTCGTCCGGCCGCTGGAAGAGGTCGCAGGCCTTGTCGGGCGGGCAGGACGCATCGCGCGCGTGCGGGTTCGTGTGGACGTTGAAGACGCGCCCGCAGCTGCGGCAGGTGCGCCGGCCCGTGAGCCGCTGGAAGAGTTTCTGGCTGTCGATGTCGAGCAGCACCACCGCGTCGAGCGGCTGGTCCATCTCCGCGAGCAGCTCGGCGAGGCCATCGGCCTGGGCCACGGTGCGCGGGAAGCCGTCGAGGATGAATCCGCCCGCGGCGTCCGGCTGCGACAGGCGGTCGCGGATGATGCCGAGCATGATCGCGTCGTCGACCAGGCGGCCCGCGTCCATGACGGCCTTGGCCTCGAGGCCCAGCGGGGTGGCGCGCGCGACCGCGTCGCGCAGCAGGTCGCCGGTGGAGACCTGGGGCACCCCGAAACGCGCGACCAGGCGCTGCGACTGCGTGCCCTTGCCGGAGCCGGGCGCGCCGAGCAGTACGATCCTCATCCTCGTCCCTCCCTGCCGCTGCCCGGTCGGGCGCGGGCCGCCAATGCTGCACCCCGTGGGCGGGAGCGTCAAACCCGGTTTGTACCTGCTCCACCGCGTCCGCGCGTGCACCGCGGGCGGGCCGATCGGCTATCCTTGCGGCCCCGCGGGACCGCTGTGCCCGCGTCGCCAGCCCAGAGGAGCCGCCATGCCCGCCTCCCGCAGCAAGACCCCGAAGCGCAATGCGTTCTACGCGCAGTCCGGCGGCGTCACCGCCGTCATCAACGCCTCCGCCGCCGGCGTCATCGACGCCTGCAGGAAGCACAAGGACCGCATCGGCACGCTCTACGCGGGCCGCGACGGCATCGTCGGCGCCCTCACCGAGGACCTGATCGACACCGGCAAGGAGAGCGCCGCGGCGATCAAGGCGCTGCGCCACACGCCCTCGGGCGCCTTCGGCTCGGCCCGCTACAAGCTGAAGGACCTCGACAAGGACCGCGCCAGGTACGAGCGCCTGATCGAGGTGTTCCGCGCGCACGACATCGGCTACTTCTTTTACAACGGCGGCAACGACTCGATGGACACCGCGCACAAGGTGTCCCTCATTGGCGACCAGATGGGCTACCACGTGACCTGCGTGGGCGTGCCCAAGACGGTCGACAACGATCTGCCGGTCACCGACTGCTGCCCGGGCTTCGGCTCGGTCGCGAAGTACATCGCCGTGTCGACGCTCGAGGCCTCCTTCGACGTGGCGTCCATGGCCCGAACTTCCACCAAGGTGTTCATCCTCGAGGTGATGGGCCGCCACGCCGGCTGGATCGCCGCCGCCGGCGGCCTCGCGGCGCGCAAGGCCGGCGACCCGCCGCACATCATCCTGTTCCCGGAAATCGCCTTCGACCGCGAGCGTTTCCTCGCCCGCGTGAAGGAGACGGTGGAGACGAAGGGCTACTGCGTGATCGTGGCCTCCGAGGGCACGAAGGACGCGGAGGGCCGCTTCCTCGCCGACATGGGCACCCGCGACGCCTTTGGCCACGTGCAGCTCGGCGGGGTCGCGCCGACGCTCGCCGCCATGGTCAAGGACGGGCTCGGCTACAAGTACCACTGGGCGCTCGCGGACTACCTGCAGCGCTCGGCGCGGCACATCGCCTCGAAGGTGGACGTCGAGCAGGCGTACGCGGTCGGCCGGGCCGCCGTCGAGTTCGCGCTCGCCGGCCAGAACGCGGTGATGCCGGTGATCGTGCGCAAGTCCTCCAAGCCCTACCGCTGGACCATCGGCTCGGTGCCGATCGCCGAGGTCGCCAACAAGGAAAAGATGGTGCCGCGGCACTACATCACCGAGGACGGCTTCGGCATCACCGCCGCCGGCCGCCGCTACCTCGAGCCGCTCATTGCGGGCGAAGCCTACCCGCCGTACCGCGCCGGCCTGCCGGACTACGTCCGCCTCAGGAACGCCAGGGTCAGGAAGCGGCTGAAAACCACTTTTGTGATATGATTCCAAGGTTTACGCGGCCTCGGCCGCGGCCTGTTCAAACAAGAGTTCCCGGGGAGGTCCTCTAAATGATCGATCTGCAAACGGCGCTGTGGCTGGCCGTGGTGGCCGGCGTCATCGCCATCGTCTACGGCGTGCTGATGGCGCGCTGGATCGTCGCGCAGCCGGCCGGCAACGCCCGGATGCAGGAAATCGCGGCCGCCATCCAGGCCGGCGCCGGCGCGTACCTGAACCGCCAGTACACCACCATCGGCATCGTGGGCGTAGTCCTGTTCGTGGTGCTCGGCATCGCGCTCGACTGGTACACGGCCATCGGCTTCGCGCTCGGCGCGATCCTCTCGGGCGCCGCCGGCTACATCGGCATGAACGTCTCGGTGCGCGCCAACGTCCGCACCGCGCAGGCCGCGAGCGTGGGCCTCAACCCCGCCCTGCAGGTCGCCTTCCGCGGCGGCGCCATCACCGGAATGCTGGTGGTCGGCCTCGGCCTGCTGGGCGTGGCCGCCTACTACGGCGTGGTGCTGCAGCTCACCGGCGACGGCGACAAGGCGCTGCACGCGCTGGTCGGCCTCGCCTTCGGCGGCTCGCTCATCTCCATCTTCGCGCGCCTCGGCGGCGGCATCTTCACCAAGGGCGCCGACGTCGGCGCCGACCTCGTCGGCAAGGTCGAGGCCGGCATTCCCGAGGACGACCCGCGCAACCCGGCGGTG
>JALORP010000075.1 GCA_025458865.1 Steroidobacteraceae bacterium
GCTGGATGTCCACGACTCGGTCGTAGAACGAGCCCTTGTCCCAGAAGTCCTCCTCGGAACAGCCGATGCAGCCGTGGCCGGACTCGATCGGGAAGGAGATCCGCTCGTTCCAGCGCGTGGTCGAGCAGGCGTTGTACGTGGTCGGGCCCTTGCAGCCCACCTTGTACAGGCAGTAGCCCTTGCGCGCGCCCTCGTCGTCGAACTTCTCGACGAACTGGCCGGCGTCGAAGTGCGGCCGGCGGTAGCACTTGTCGTGGATGCGCTGGCTGTAGAACATCTTCGGCCGGCCCTGGCGATCGAGCTCGGGCATGCCGAAGGTCAGCAGGTAGGTCACGACGCCTGTCATCACCTCGGGGATGGGCGGGCAGCCCGGCACCTTGATGACCGGCTTGTTCAGCACCTTGTGGATCGGCGTCGCCTTCGTCGGGTTCGGCGCAGCCGCCTGCACGCACCCCCAGGAGGCGCAGGAGCCCCAGGCGATGATGTGCTGGGCATGGTCGGCCATCTTCTGCAGCTTCTTCAGGAACGGGCGGCCGTTCGGCATGCAGTACATGCCTTCCTCGTTGAGCGGCGGGTTGCCCTCGACCGCGAGGATGAAGTTCCCGTCGTACTTCTCGATCGTCTGGTCGAGGATCTCGAGGGCCTGCTTGCCTGCGGATGCCATGATCGTGTCGTCGAAATCGAGCGAGATCATGGAGAGGATCACGTCCGACACCAGCGGGTGGGCCGAGCGGATGAACGCCTCGGTGCAGCAGGTGCACTCGAGGCCATGCAGCCAGATGACCGGCGTGCGCGGCTTGGTCTCCATCGCATGCACGATCTGCGGGACGACCGCGGGGCCGAGGCCCAGCGACGTCGCCGTGAGGCTGCAGAACTTGAGGAAGCTTCGCCGCGTGATGCCCTGCCGGCGCATCACGTCATAGAAGGTGTCTGCCATGGGACCTCCCAAGTGGGCCTGGGCTGGCGCCGCGATCCGGGTGGCTGGAGGGAGTGCCGCCCGGCGACGATGCCGACCTGGGTCCGGTTTCTGTTGCTTGCCTGCGAACCGGCCGAGACCGCACCCGCAGACCCATTCCCGAGTGCGGCCCCTCCGGCCACACCTGCGCGCAATCCTGCGGGGAAGGTTCCGGCAGTGAAATAAGGAAAAGGGGCCGACGGAATACGCGCTTAGCGAAGGTGCAGTGCAAAATAGCGCGGATGCCTCCGGCCGATGTCCTGCGGATGGTCCCTGTCCTGGCGGCCGTGACGCTGGGGTTGCTGCTGTGGCTGGGCGAGCGCGCCGGCAACCGGCGCGCGAAATGGGCCTTCAAGCCGGCGACGTCCGCCCTGTTCCTGCTGGCGGCCTTCCTGCGGGACCCGCAGCAGCCCTACGACTGGCTGGTCGTCGCCGCGCTGCTGCTCTCCGCCGTCGGCGACGTGGCGCTGATTCCCGCCTCCCGGCGCTGGTTCCTCGCGGGCCTCGTAGCGTTCCTGCTCGGCCACGTGGCCTATGTCCTCGCGTTCTGGAGCCGTCCCGAGCCCTGGACATTCCGGCCGCTGGCGCTCGCGGCGATCGCCGCGGCGAGCCTCGGGACTTACGTCTGGCTGAGGCCTTACCTCGGGTCCCTGCGGCGTCCGGTGGTCGCCTACATGATGGTCATCACCCTGATGCTCGCGGCCGCCGGGTCCCTCGGACCGCCCGGCTGGACCGCCGCCACTGCCCAGATCGCGCTTGCCGCCACGCTTTTCTATGTCTCCGACATCACGGTCGCGCGGGCCCGGTTCGTTCCCGGGACGGGCTTCGCCAACCGCGCCGTCGGCCTGCCGCTGTACTACACCGCGCAGTTCCTTTTCGCGTATTCGGTCGGTATGTGACCCTTTTTCGGCCTTATAGCAGCATGATCGACGCGATTAAGCGTCTTTAAATGCGCAAGCACGGCGCCGCAGCGGTCGGATCCGGCGGGTTCAACGGCGGAATCACACCGAGGCAGGGCGTCGGGAGGCCTGCTTCCAGGGCTGCCAGGTTCTCCGCCAGCCGCTCGTAACCGGGATCAACCTGGTTACCCACCCAGCCGGCGAGGGCGAGGCCCCGCGCCGAGATGGCCTCGGCGGTGAGGAAGGCGTGGTTCAGGCAACCCAGCCTGAGCCCGACCACCAGCACGACCTCAAGGCCCAGCCGCAGGGGGATGTCTGCGAACGACAGGCCGGGGCCGAGCGGGACGAGGAATCCGCCGGCACCTTCGACGACCACGACGTCCGACGCTGCCGAGAGTTGATCAAAAGACCGTGATATCAGGTCAATATCGACGGAGATGCCTGCTTCTTTGGCGGCGATGTGCGGCGCGATGGCGGGCTCGAAGGTGTAGGGGTTGACGATCTCGTAGGACCAGGGCCGCGAGGCGGCGGCCTGGAGCGCGAGCGCGTCCTCGTTGCGCAGGCCCTCCGGCAGCACGACCGAGCCGGAGGCGACCGGCTTCATGCCGGCGACCCGCAGGCCCCGCCCGCGCAGCGCGTGAACGAGGCCGGCGGCGACCAGTGTCTTGCCGACGCCGGTGTCGGTGCCGGTGACGAAGATCCCTCGCGCCACGTCAGCTTCGGACCGTGCGCCGGCCGATGGCGCCGGCGTCGAAGGTGAACTCGCCGCCGCGCCGGCCGCGGACGGGCGCCTCGGCTGCGGGTCCCCAGGCCTGGCCGAACACCACTTCGTAGGTGGCGGGCAGCACCCCGTCGCGGCGACGGCGCTCGTAGGCGGCCTGCATCGATGCGAGCCTGCGGCGGCCGGTCAGCCCGCGCGCGCGCGCGGCGTTGGCGTTGTGCGCGCCGATGGCCTTGAGGTCGCGCATCAGCGCGAGCGCGTCGGGGAATCCGACCTGCATGCGCTCGACGTCGAGCACGGGCTCGGCGAGCCCGGCGCGCAGGAGCCCCTCGCCGAGATCGTGCATGTCGGTGAAGGCGTTGACGTGCACGCCGCCGTCGGCCGCGGCCCAGGCCTCGCGCAGCTCGAACAGCGTGTCGGGTCCGAAGGTGGTGAAGTTCACCAGGCCCCGCGGCCTCAGCACCCGGCGGAACTCGGCGAACACCTCGTCGAGCTCGGGGCACCATTGCAGCATGAGGTTCGAGAACAGCAGGTCCACGGTGCCATCGGCGAGCGGCAGCCGTCGCGCGTCCGCGCAGACGCGGTCGAAGCGCCTGAGCCACGAGCTGCGCCGGCGCGCCTCGCGCAGCATGCCCTCGGCCAGGTCGATGGCGATGACCCGCGACCGCGGGAAACGATCCTTCAGCGCGCGGGTGGAGTGCCCGGTGCCGCAGCCGAGGTCCACGACGACACGTGGTTCGATCGACACGTAGTCGAGGCGCTCCAGCAGCTGCCCGCGCACCTCGGCCTGCAGCCGCGCGGCGCCGTCGTAGGCGGTCGCGGCGCGGTCGAAGGAGCGGCGCACGGCGCGCCGGTCGAGCGAAAAAGCCGGCTCAGCCATGGTGGGCCGGGACCTGGGCCGGTTCGACCGGCAGGGTGGCCAGCACGTCCGAGAGCGCTGCGACCAGGCGGTCGACGTCGCTGTCCTGGTGCGCTGCGGAGAACGTGATGCGCAGGCGCGAGGTGCCGGGCGGAACGGTCGGCGGGCGGATCGCGGTCACGAGGTAGCCGCGATCGAGCAGCGCCGCGCTCGCGGCGACGGCGCGCCGCGGCTCGCCCAGAAGCACCGGCTGGATCGGCGTGCCGGACGGCAGCACCTCGATGCCGGCCGCGGCGGCGAGGCGGCGGAAGCGGGCGGCGTGGGCGAGGACGCGCTCGCGCCGCCAGGGCTCGTCCTGGGCGATCTCGAGGGCGCGTCGCGTGGCGGCCGCGACCGCCGGCGGCAGCGCCGTCGTGTAGATGTAGGTCCGCGCGCGCTGGATGAGGTACTCGACCAGCGCCTCCCCGCCGGCGACGAAGGCGCCGAAGCTGCCGAAGGCCTTGCCCAGCGTCCCGACCAGCGCGGGCACTTCCGCTGCGCCGAGGCCGAAGTGCTCGACGATCCCGCGTCCCGTGGGACCGATGACGCCGAGGCCGTGCGCATCGTCCACCGCGAGCAGCGCGTCGTGGCGCTCGCAGGCCCCCACGATGTCCGGCAGCGGCGCGAGATCGCCGTCCATGCTGAACACGCCGTCGGTCAGCACCAGCCGCAGGCCGCGCGGGTGATCCGCGAGCGCGGCCTCGAGCGCGGCCGCGCTGGCGTGCCCGAAGCGGACGAACTCCGCGCCCGCGAGCCGGCCCGCATCGAGCAGCGAGGCGTGGTTCAGCCGGTCCTCGAAGACCGCATCGCCCGGGCCGACGAGCGCGCGCGCGAGGCCGAGGTTCGCCATGTAGCCGGTCGAGAACGCGAGCGCACGCTCGCGGCCCGTGAACGCCGCGAGCGCCTCCTCCAGGCGGTGGTGCTCGCGATGATGGCCGGTGACCAGGTGCGAGGCGCCGCTGCCGGCGCCGGTCGCGCGCGCCGCCTTCGCGAAGGCCTCCCCGACGCGCGGGTCCTGGGCGAGGCCGAGGTAGTCGTTCGAGCAGAAGCCAACGCAGCTCCTGCCGTCGACGACGAGGCGCTCGCCTGGGCCCGCGGCCTCGACGACGCGGCGGCGGCGGTAGAGACCTCGCGCCTCGATGTCGGCGAGACGCGGGCCGAGCAGGCGCGTGAGGCGGTCAGCCGTCACGGCCGCAACGGGCCGCTTCGGAGGCCACCGCGCTGGCCAGCGGCGGCGCGAAGCTGTCCGCGCCCTCGGGCCTGAGACCCAGGCGCGCGAACAGCGCCTGGTCGGCGGCGACGTCGGGGTTGCCCGTGGTCAGCAGCTTCTCGCCGTAGAAGATCGAGTTGGCGCCGGCGAGGAAGCACAGTGCCTGCAGCTCGTCGCTCATGTCGCTGCGGCCGGCCGACAGGCGCACGTGCGCGCGCGGCATCAGGATGCGGGCCACGGCGATCGCGCGGACGAAGTCGAAGGGGTCGAGCGGCGCGCTGCCGGCGAGCGGCGTGCCGGCCACCTGCACCAGCTGGTTGATGGGCACGCTCTGCGGGTGCTCGGGCAGGGTCGCGAGCGTGTGCAGCAGCGCCGCGCGGTCCTCGGCGCCCTCGCCCATGCCGAGGATGCCGCCGCAGCAGACGTTGATGCCGGCATTGCGCACGGCCTCGAGCGTGTCGAGCCGGTCCTGGTAGGTGCGGGTCGAGATGATCTTGCCGTAGAAGGCCTCGGAGCTGTCGAGGTTGTGGTTGTAGTAGTCGAGGCCGGCCTCCTTGAGCGCCTGCGCCTGGCCGGGCGTCAGCATGCCGAGCGTCGCGCAGGTCTCCATCCCGAGGGCGCGCACCTGCCGCACCATCTCCATGACGACGGCGAGGTCGCGGTCCTTGGGGCTGCGGTAAGCCGCGCCCATGCAGAAACGCGTAGCGCCGGCCTCGCGCGCCGCCGTGGCGCGTTCGACCACCTCCTCGAGGGCGAGCAGGGCCTCGCGCTCGAGCCCGGTGTCGTAGCGCACGCTCTGCGGGCAGTAGGCGCAGTCCTCCGGGCAGCCGCCGGTCTTGATCGACAGGAGCGTCGAGACCTGCACCTCCGCGGGGTCGAAGTGGCGCCGATGCACCGACTGGGCGTGGAACATCAGGTCGGGGAAGGGCAGCGCGAACAGGGCGCGCACTTCCGCGAGGGTCCAGTCCGAGCGCACCTGGCCGAGCCGCGAGAGGTCGAGTGACATGAATTGCCCCATTCGGGCCGGATTGACGATGACACGCCTGCTGCCGGCCGGTGCAGTCTGGGCGCCATGGGATGGGCGAAGTATTTGAACCCCGCGAAGACCTGTCAACCATCGCCGATGGAGCGGGTTTACGAGCACCTGTCCCAGGCAGTCGGCCGGTTCTTCCCGCCCACCTGCATGCTTTGCCTCGATCCCGGCCAGCCGCCTGCCCTGGACCTCTGCCCGGCCTGCCAGGGAGACCTGCCGCGCGACCTGCCGGCCTGCACGGGCTGCGCGCTGCCGCTGCCGCGCGCCGATGCCTTCCTCTGCCCGGACTGCCTGCAGCGGCCGCGGGCCTTCGACGCGGCCTTCGCGGCCTATCGCTACGAGTTCCCGGTGGACTCGCTCATCCGCCGCCTCAAGTACGGGGGCGACCTGGCGGTCGCGCGCGTGCTCGGCACGCTGCTCGGGCAGGTGGCCGGGACGGGACACGCGCTGCACGTGCAGGCGCTCCTGCCCGTGCCGCTGCATCGCCGCCGGGAGGCGGCCCGCGGCTACAACCAGGCGGGCGAGATCGCGCGCTTCGCCGGCCGGCAGATGGGCCTGCCGGTGCTTGCCGGCTACGTGCGCCGAAGCCGCGCCACCGCCGAGCAGGTCGGACTCGGCGCCCTGGAGCGCGCCGAGAACCTGCGCGGGGCCTTCGAGCTGCTCCGGCCGCTGCCGGTCGAGCGGGTGGCCATCGTGGACGACGTGATGACCACCGGCAGCACCGCGGAGGAGCTCGCTGCGGTGCTGCGCACGGGCGGCGCGAGCTGGATCGAGTGCTGGACGGTGGCGCGCGCCGCGGTCAGCCCGGCTCGCGGGGCCTGACCTGAACCAGCCAGGGGCTGGCATCCTCGGGCTTTCGGCTCTCGAGCCACTGGAACACCACGCTGTGCCACATCACCCGCTGCACGTACCCGCGTGTCTCGTTGAAGGGGATGTTCTCGACCCACAGGTCGACGTCGAGGGGCACATCGGGCAGCCAGCGCCGTGCCGCTCCCGCGCCCGCGTTGTAGGCGGCCAGCGCGAGCACGACCTGGCCGTCGAACAGGTCCACCCGCTGGCGAAGGTAGGCGGCCCCGAGGGGCACGTTCACCGCCGGCTGCAGCAGGTCGGCCGGTGCCGGCCGCGGGCGCCCTACGCTACGCGCGGTGGCCACGGCGGTGGCGGGCAGCAGCTGCATCAGGCCGCGCGCGTTGGCCGAGGAGATGGCGCGCGGCTGGTACAGGCTCTCCTGGCGCATGACCGCGTAGATGAGCGTCTTCGACAGTCCCGAGATCCTCGCGGCCGTGCGCACCTCGGCGTCGAAGGGCCGCGGGTAGAGGAGCTCGAAGTCGTGGAAGATCCGGAGCTGCGCGGCGGCTGAGATCGCCTGGAAGTGCCAGCCCCAGCGGCCCGGCAGCCCGAGCGCCACCGGCTGCTCCGCCTCGGGCAGCGCGGCGAGGGCGTCGTTCCACTCGGAGTTGGCGAGCGAGGCCATCTCGGCATAGTGAAGCTCCCGCGCGCGGGCGAAACCTGGCCGGGCCTCGAGCGCGTCGAGCTGGGCCGCCGTGCGCGCGATGGGCTCGAAGCGCGGCTCGAACGGCTGGCCGAGGCGCGCCGAGGCGAGCACCGCGAACCAGTTCGCGCCGGGGAGGACTTCCGTGTAGATCTGGCGCGCGCGCGCGGTGTCGCCGCGTGCCTCGGCGGCCCGCGCCGCAAAGTAGCGCCATCGCGGCTGCGTCGAGAGCGACTCCGGCATGGCGCCGATGACGCGTTCGACGCGCGGCCAGTCGCGCGCCCACAGCGCCGCCCGGGCGTGCCACTCGTGCGCCTGCTCGTCGTAGTCCACGGGCAGCACGCGGTCGAACATCGCGCGCGAACTGGCGTGCCGGTTGAGGGCGAGTCGCACGGCCAGCACGCGCGCCAGCGGGCTCGCCGCGGCGGCATCGAGGCCCCGGGCGCGCACCAGGGGCTCGAAGCGGTCGAGCGCCCCCTGCACGTCGCTGCGCACGAAGCGGGTCCAGGCGTCGAGCAAGGCCGCAGGCTCGATTGACGTCGACGGCGAGGAGATCGCCGTCTCGATGCCCTGCCGCGGCTTCTCGGCCAGGCTCGCCCAGTCCTCGATGCGCTTGCGGGCGGGATCGGGCAGCGATCGCGCGAGCCAGCGTGCCAGCGGCAGCTCGCCCGCGGCGAGTGCGAGCCGCGCGCGCTCGTCGACGAGCGCAGCGGTCAGTGCCCCGCGGGCGCGCAGCCACTCGAAGCCGGCGTCGCAGGCGGCGGGCGCGCTCTTGCCGGTGAGCCACTCGGCGGTGATCGCCTCGACGAGACCTTCCGCGCGCCCGAGCGCGACGCGCGCCTCGATGGCGCGGCAGCGCAGGGACTGGTCCACCGACCGCGCCGTCGCGTACACGTCGAGGAATTCTGCCCAGCGCTGGCGGGCCGCGAGGCTCTCGAGGAACGCGCGTCGCACCGGCCGCGCGTAGGGCTCGGCGCCGTGGCGGGCCAGGAACTCCCGGGCGGCCGCATCCGCGCCGGCGCCGGGGCTTCGCAGCTGCGCGCGCACCTGCGCGGCCTCGAGGTAGGGATAGAGCACGTAGCCGCCGAGCAGGTCGAGGACGTCGCCTTCGGGCAGGCGCCTCCCCGCCTCGACGTCCGCATAGGCCGCCTTGAAGGCGCGCCGCTGCTCCGCATGGGTCTCGGGCGGCACCGCCGCCGCCGCGAGCGGCAGTAGCAGAACCGCCAGGGTGGCGAGCGCGCGCATGCGGCCGTGCCGAGCCTGCATCACAGCCGCCACGTCCGCCACCACAGGCCGGGCAGGGTGCTCACGCCGAAGTCGCGCGCGGCGACGCGGCCCTCGCGGTCCAGCACGTAGTAGGTTGGATAGCCGCGGATGCGCCACGCGAGCGCGGTCGCGCCGTCGCCGAGCAGGACCGGCGCCTCGAGCCCGCGGCTCGCGGCCCAGGCCGCGGCTTCCGCCGGCGACTCGTAGTCCAGGGCGACGAGCACCAGCCGGGCCGACTCGCCCGTCAGCGCGTCGAACCAGCGCAGCTGGGGCGCGCTCGCCGAGCACACGCCGCACCAGGGCGCGAAGAAGTACACGATTGCCGGGCGGCCCGCGATCGAGGACGGATCGAAGGCCGCGCCGCTCGCGACCACGGCCGGCAGTGTCGGTGCCGCCAGCCGGTCTCCCGCGGGGAGCAGGTCGCGGGTCTGCCACGCGTAGATGAGCAGCGCCGGCGCCACCAGCGCGATCGCCGTCGCCAGCCGTTCGAGCCAGCGCCTCACCGGAACAGGTAGTCCAGCGCCAGCCCTGCGAACACGACCAGCCCGAAGTAGTGGTTGTTGTTGAAGGCCGCGAAGCAGCGGGCCGGATAGCGGCCGTGGATCAGCCACTGCTCGTACGCGAAGACCGCCGCGCCGGCGCCGACGCCCGCCTGGTACCAGCCGCCCAGTCCGGCCTCGCGGCCCACGAGCCACATCGCGAGCAGCATCATCGCCTGCATGACGCCGATGACGGCGCGGTCGGCGTCGCCGAAGAGGATGGCCGTGGACTTCAGGCCGAGCCTGAGGTCGTCCTCGCGGTCCACCATCGCGTACATGGTGTCGTAGATCGCGGCCCACAGCACCACCGCCACCACCATCAGCCAGGCGAGGCGCGGCACCTCGCCGGTCAGCTCCGCGAAGGCCATGGGGATGGACCACGCGAAGGCCGCGCCCAGGTAGAACTGCGGCACGTGGATGAAACGCTTCATGAACGGGTAGGTCACCGCCAGCACCGCGCCCGCGACGGCGTAGAGCCGTGCCAGCGGCTCGAGCTGCAGGGCGAGCCAGCTGGCGACCAGGCCGAGCGCAACGAACAGCGTGAGCGCTTCGCCGCGGGTCACGCGGCCGGCGGCCAGCGGCCGCTCCGCCGTGCGGCGGACGTGGGGATCGAAGTCCCGGTCGGCGTAGTCGTTGATCACGCAACCGGCCGAGCGCATGACGAGGACGCCGGCCATGAACACGATGAAGGCATGCTCACCCGGACGCCCCTGGCCCGCGATCCACAGTCCCCACAGCGCGGGCCACATGAGCAGCCAGATGCCGATCGGGCGGTGCAGGCGCATGAGCATCGCGTACTCGCGCAGCGTGGCCACGAGGGCGAGGGCCGCTTCGCGCAGCGGCTGCGGGCGATAGCGCGGCTTGTAGTCCGCATCGGAGCCCGCCTTGCGAAGCGGCGCCGGCCTGAGCGGCGCGCTCATGCGAGCGTCACCGGCAGGAAAACCTCCTGCACCACCAGCGACCGAGGGCCGAGCCGGTAGCGCGCCCGGCGGGCCCAGAGCGCGTCGGGGCGCGGCCCAGGGTCCCGGCAGGCCCGGCTGTAGAGGGCGTGCAGCGCATCGAGGCGCGCGAACTCGAATGGCTCGCGCCGGGCGTGGCCGGTGCGCGCGAGCCGGGGCCCGAGCGCTTCCGTGCCGAGGTCGGCGAGCCACGGTTCGGCGGCGAGGGTGGCGGCCGGCACCAGTGTCTGGGCGAACACCACGGCGCCGCCGCCGCAGGTCAGCTCGATCTCGCGCACGAAGCACTCCGGATCCGCCGCGTCCAGGATCCGCGCGTCGGCGGCCTCGAGGACGTCGCGCCGCTCCTCGACGATGCGCAGGCCGAAGGCGTCCGGGCAGCGTGCCCGCACCCGCTCGGTCAGGAGCCCCGGCTCGGTCAGCCAGCCCAGCACGGCCGCCGGGGCGCCGAGCGCATCCGCCGAGTTGACCCATTCGGGGGCGGCGGCAGCGGGCGGGGTACTCGGCGAAGTGGCGTTCATACGTTCCCGTAGCGGGTGCCGGCGCCGATCCAGCGCCGCTTGAGGGCGGCAATGTTATCCCCATGCGCGGCCAGCATCA
>JALORP010000036.1 GCA_025458865.1 Steroidobacteraceae bacterium
GCGCGGCATCGCCTACAAGAAGACCGGCACGGTCAACTGGGACCCGGTGGACCAGACCGTGCTCGCCAACGAGCAGGTGATCGACGGCCGCGGCTGGCGAACCGGCGCGCTCGTCGAGCGGCGCGAGATCCCGATGTACTACCTGCGCATCACCGACTACGCGCAGGAGCTGCTCGAGGCGCTGGACGGCCTGCCGGGCTGGCCGGAGCGCGTGCGGCTGATGCAGGCGAACTGGATCGGCCGCAGCGAAGGCGTGAACCTCGCCTTCCCCTACGACATCGACGGCACTTCGGGCGAGCTGCGGGTGTTCACGACCCGCGCCGACACGATCATGGGCGTCACCTTCGTCGCGGTGGCGGCCGAGCACCCGCTCGCGACGCTCGCCGCCGCGCGCAGCGAGCGCGTGCGCGCCTTCGTCGACGAGTGCCGCCGCGGCTCGGTGATGGAGGCCGACCTCGCGACGCTCGACAAGCAGGGCGTGCCGACCGGGCTCTACGTCAAGCACCCGCTGACCGGCACGCAGGTCGAGGTCTGGGTCGGCAACTACGTGCTGATGGGCTACGGCGAGGGCGCCGTCATGGGCGTGCCGGGCCACGACGAGCGCGACTTCGCCTTCGCGAAGAAGTACGGGCTGCCGATCGTGCAGGTGATCGACGTCGAGGGCCGGCCGTACTCCACCGACGCGTGGGAGGCGTGGTATTCGGAGGAGGGCCGCTGCGTGCACTCAGGGCCTTACGACGGTCTCGGCTACCAGGCGGCGGTGGATGCCATCGCCGCCGACCTCGAGGCCAGGGGCCTCGGCCGCAAGCAGGTGAACTGGCGCCTGCGCGACTGGGGCATCTCGCGCCAGCGCTACTGGGGCTGCCCGATCCCGATCATCCACTGCGAGGCCTGCGGCGCCGTGCCGGTGCCGGACGAGCAGCTGCCCGTGGTGCTGCCCGAGGATCTCGTGCCGGACGGCTCGGGCAACCCGCTCGCGAAGAACGCCGCGTTCCTGGCCTGCGACTGCCCGAAGTGTGGCCGGCCGGCGCGGCGAGAGACGGACACGATGGACACCTTCGTGGACTCGTCCTGGTACTTCTTCCGCTACGCCTCGCCGCGCAACGACCAGGCGATGGTGGATGCGCGCGCCGACTACTGGATGCCGGTGGACCAGTACATCGGCGGCATCGAGCACGCCAGCCGAGGTCGAGGTGCAGGTGGATGAGAAGGGCGCGCGCACGGGCGCCGTCCTCAAGGCCGACGGCCAGCCCGTCGAGTGCGGCGGCATCGGCACGATGTCGAAGTCCAAGAACAACGGCGTGGATCCGCAGGCGCTGGTGGACCGCTACGGCGCCGACACGGCGCGGCTGTTCATGATGTTCGCCGCGCCGCCCGAGCAGACGCTCGAGTGGTCCGACGAGGGCGTCGAGGGCGCGTTCCGGTTCATGAAGCGCCTGTGGCGCGCCGTGCACCTGCACGTCGCCGCCGGTCCCGTACCCGCGCTCGACGTCGCGTCGCTCACGCCCGCGCAGCGCGACCTGCGCCGCCTCGCGCACCAGACGCTTGCCAAGGTCACGGACGACTTAGGCCGTCGTCGCACCTTCAACACCGCCATCGCCGCCGTGATGGAGATGTTGAACGCGGTGGGCCGCTTCGAGGATGGCTCGCCCCAGGGCCGCGCGGTGCTGCAGGAGACCCTGGAATTCGCCGTCCTCATGCTCTCGCCCGTGGTGCCGCACGCGACCCACGCGCTGTGGCGGGAGCTCGGACACGCCGGGGCGCTGGTGGACGAGGCCTGGCCGCAGCCCGATGCCGCGGCGCTCATGCAGGACACGGTCGAGGTCGTGGTGCAGGTGAACGGCAAGCTGCGTGGCCGCGTCCAGGTGCCGGCCGGCGCGGACGAGGCCACGGCGCGCGCCGCGGCGCTGGCAGATCCGGGCGTGGCGAAGTTCGTCGGCGACGCGGCGATCCGCAAGCTCATCTACGTGCCGGGCAAGCTCGTGAACGTGGTGGTGTGATGACCATGCTTCGCGCAGCGGTCGCGACCCTGGCGCTGGCGCTCGCCGGCTGCGGGTTCCAGCTGCGCGGCACGGCCGAGCTCTCCCCGCGCATGGCGACGCCCTACGTCGACGTGCCGGACCGGTACACGCCCTTCAACGCGGCGCTGGAATCGGCGCTGCGCGCCTCCGGCGCCACGCCCTCGCGGTCGCGCGAGGCGGCCTCGGCGGTGGTGCGCATCCATCGCGACGAGGTTGGCCGCCACGTGCTGTCGGTGACGGCCCAGAACACGCCGGCGGAGTACGAGGTGTACTACACCGTCGAGTACTCCGTGTCCGCGAACGGCGAGGAGCTGCTGCCGCCGCAGTCGCTGACGTTGACGCGCGAATACAGCTACGATGAAACCGAGGTGCTCGCCAAGCAGCACGAGGAGCGCCTGATCCGCGAGGCGCTGGCCCGCGACCTCGCCGGCCTCGTGCTGCGCCGCCTGGCGGTGCTCTGAACCATGGACAGCTCCGTCCTCGACGTGTTCAGGCCCGGCGTCGGGCCTTCGTCTTCGCACACGATGGGGCCGATGGTCGCGGCGCGACTGTTCGCCAGGCGCCTCGACGAAGAGGGCTTGCTCCCACGGACGGCAACGGTGTTCGTGAGGCTGTACGGGTCGCTCGCGTTGACCGGCCACGGCCACTGCACGGACCGCGCGGTGCTCCTTGGCCTCGAGGGCCATGATCCGGCGACGATCGACCCGGCCGCCATGGAGCCCACGATCGCGCGCGTTCGCGCCACTTCGCGCATCCGCCTGCTCGGGCGGCACGAGATTGCCTTCGACGAGCCGATGAACCTGCTGTTCCTGCGCGACCAGCGCCTGCCGGGGCATTCCAACGGCATGCGTTTCGCGGCCGTGGACGAGGGTGGGGCGGTGCTCATCGAGGAGGAGATGTACTCCATTGGCGGCGGCGCCGTACAGCGCGCGGGCGAGGAGCACGCCGTGGCGCCGGCGGTGGCTCTGCCGTATCCGCTCGAGGACGCAGCCGCCCTGCTGCGCAGCTGCCGCGAGCATGGGCTCGAGCTTCACGAACTGGCCCTGGCCAACGAGTGCGCCCAGCGGCCGCAGGCGGAGGTCGAGCGGCTGCTCGACGAGCGCTGGCGGATCATGCAGGCCTGCGTCGAGCGCGGCTTTGCGGCGAGCGGCCTGCTGCCGGGCGTGCTCAAGGTCAAGCGCCGCGCGCCGAAGCTGCACCGCGTGCTGGAGTCAGAGGCGGCCGCCGGCCGCAAGGATCCGATGGAATGGGTCAACGCCTGGGCGCTTGCCGTTAACGAGGAGAACGCGGCCGGCGGGCGCGTGGTGACTGCGCCGACCAACGGCGCGGCGGGCATCGTGCCGGCGGTGCTGCACTACTACGCGCGCTTCTGCGACGGAGCCGATGCCGCCGGCGTGCGGCGCTTCCTGCTGACATCCGGCATGATCGGCCTGCTCTACAAGCGCAACGCGTCGATCTCGGGCGCGGAGATGGGCTGCCAGGGCGAGGTGGGCGTGGCCTGCTCGATGGCCGCGGCGGGCCTCGCGGCGGCGCTCAACGGCACCAACGAGCAGGTCGAGAACGCGGCCGAGATCGGCATGGAGCACAACCTGGGCCTCACCTGCGATCCCATCGCCGGGCTGGTGCAGATTCCCTGCATCGAGCGAAACGCGATGGGCGCGGTCAAGGCGATCAATGCCGCCAAGCTCGCGCTGAGGGGCGACGGCTCGCACAAGGTGTCGCTCGACCAGGTCATCGCGACCATGCGCCAGACGGGCCACGACATGGCGACCATCTACAAGGAAACTTCCCAGGGCGGGCTCGCGGTCAACGTGCCGGAGTGCTGAGGGCGTAACCGGCCAGTGCTCGGCCGCTTGGGGACCGGCCCGGAGGTCCGACGGATGGTGCGCGCCAGGGACGGCGCGCACGAAGCCTCCAGGGATGGATTCACGGCGGTCCCGAGGGCCTCCGGGCCGGTCCCCGGCGCGGTCTACAGCTCTGCGTCCGTCAGCCCCCGAGCCGTATCCCGGTAACGATCGGGGCGACCGTCGGAAGCCACAGGAGCGGCGGAGCGAGTGCGAGCGCCATGGCGGCCGCATGCTGCCGGCGACGAAGCAGCCGGACACCCACGAAACCCGCGGCGACGAGCGCCGGAATGTAGGCGACGGCGAGCAGCAATGCCCGCTTGTCCTCCGGGGAGTAGTGGGGCCAGCCAAGCAGGCCGAAGAAGAGCATGAGCGCAAGGAACGGGACGCACATCCACTGCGCTCCCAGGATGATCCAGAACGCCGCTTTCGCGGGGGTGCTGCCTGCCGGCTTCGGGTTATCGGGACTCACGGGCGGTTCTCGGCTCCTTGGCATCGCGGCCAAGGTTGAGGACAAACGACATGACACTCAGCGGACATTTCCCGCGACTCGAACCTGGATAACGATCGTCCTCAAGCCTCCCCGTCGTTGCGATCTCCGCGACCTTCGCCTTCCTTCAATGCCTTGCGCTTGGCTGAGTCGATCAGGAGTCCAGCGAAGAAACCGAAAATCAACCCGATCGCGAACTTTCCAGCCAACAGGCCGATGAAAGCTCCCAGGATCGTGCCCCGAAACACCCACTGACCAGGCTTGTAGATCTTGGGATCGGATTGCAAGGCCGATGAATCCCTTCGGCGTGACGCCGGCCTCTGCAGCGGGCGCTACCGTGTAATGCCCGCGCTGCGCGACAAGGCTGCGTCGACCGCAACTATTCGCCGAAAATCAGACGATAGGCAATCATGCCGACGGCGAGTCCGATCGCCATCGCAAAGCCGAACTTCTTCTTCTCCTCGTTCACGGCCGCCCTCCTTCGTAGCCAAATACCGTCGCGCTTCTTCCGCTGGATCTCGAGCGCGCCTTACCTGCAGCTTGGTCACCCCAGCGTGGTCCGCCGCCGCGTCCCATGGAGATAATGCTACGTCCTCGATGCACTCGCGTGAAGTGGCCACGAAGGAGTTGGCGTAGCGGGTCGGCTTGAGCGCGAGGTTAGACCTTAACTTCCAGAATTCGCCTTGCGAACGTAGGCAAATTCGACGGCCGACTTCCAGGGGCCAGATCTATCCGATACCTCCTCGCGAAAGTGGAAGCCCTCTGCCGTTGGCGTGATCGTCACCTGCCACCTCCGCCAGTATGGCCCGCGTTCCGATTGGCCGTGGAACCTCCAGATGCCGTCGTGAACGTTGCCGCGCAGCGTGCGCTGGGTGCCCGGACCGGCGAAGCCGTGGTAGGTGTACTGTTCACCCGTCTCCGAGTAACCAAAGACGCTCATGGAAAACGACGGTTGCGTCTCGGAGCGATCTTCCGCATGACAGACGACGAAGCCGTGCCCGGGGAGCCAGTCGCAGGACTCGGTGTAGGTGGATTCGAGTCCCCTGATGGTCCACTCGCCGCGGAAGAAATCAAGAGCTGCGCGCGGGGACTCGGCTGACATGGCAGTGGAACATGCGACGCCCAGCAAGAGAAGCACGGCGGAGGCACGACATGCGGCAATGACGAGAGTCAAGGGAGTGCTGAGCACGTGCGTTGAGGACTGGTTTCCGCGATCAGCGTCGACCGCTGCATTGCGTTGTTAGCTGGCCTTTCGAAGCTCTTCACGAAGCACCCGCCGGAGCGTCTGCTCCAGTGGCTCCTGTTCGTGCCGAATGTGCTCGCGCAAGGCAGCATTGATGAGCGACTGGTAGTTCCCTCCACCTGCCTCCTACTCGATACTTAAACCAGTCGACGACCTCGTCATCCAGGCGGTGTGTGATCCGGGTCTTTCCCGTAGGCGCCGAGACCACGGCTTCTCGCTTGGCCTTAGAAAAGTCGTGCTGCTTCCTCATCACGATTTATCGTAGTTGCGCCGCTCAAAGCGAATGGCTTCTCGGGGGGTGGCGATTCGAGTTCTTCTGCCGCGATAGGTGAAGACGGTGACCAAGATCCGACCCGCTGAATCCATTCCCAAACATACGAACCGTGGCTCATTCGTGCTGTCGGGATCGGGCATGGTCAGTGCGGCCGGGTCCTCCAGAGCGAGCACGGCATCCGCAAAGCGAACGCCGTGCTTCGTGAGGCTCGCTGCTGCCTTGGCACGATCCTGTTCATGCTACACGATGAGAGTGTGCACAAATGTGCACCGCCTTCAATAGGCGGGGCACTGACGCTCCAGCCAGCCAACGCGTGAATTCAGCGGCCCAATCAATCGCTTCGCGATTGATTGGGCCGCTTGAGTGAACCTTTAGGCTGCGGGCCTTTGATCATCACGGCAGTGGGCCCAAACGCGACAGCCATGATGCTTTGCCTCGGTATGCAGCCCAGAGCGAGTTGGAACCCAGTAGTGCCAAGCAGAAGCTACCACCAAGACGCCAAGCGGAAGAAAGATGATCTTGGAAAAGCGCAAAGATACCGACGCTAAGCAGGAGCGCGCCGAACACGGCCGATAAGATGCGCTCTGCATTGCTCATCGAACTTCCGCCATAGCTTGATGTAGCAAGAGCGGCCTAACGATTGAGCTGACGGACGAGCGGCGCCGGTCGACCTGACCGAAGACGCTTTATCGAAAACATCCTTGTTCCCTCCCCCTCAAACGAAGACGCAACCCGCCGCGAGCTCCGTCTAGCGATTTGTTAGACCCCGCGAGCGCGGCGGCAAAGCAGGATTTGCACGCCAAGTTGTTTCCAACTGGTGAAGCTGTTGGACGATGCAGGGTCTCCAGCTCGAAGCTTGGTCTGCCCCACGACCGAGAATCGCTTACGTTCTGCCCTGAATCCGTGGACACCGTACCACACCAGATCAGGTGCGCCGTTCCAGTTTCCATGGCGCAGGTATAGCCACTGGCGCTGCTCGAAAACCGCGGAATCAGGCGCAACCGGCGACAGATAGTCGAGTGAGCCGACGAGGTTGGTGCCGTACTCAAGATTGCTGTTATCTGCCTTTAGAACAATGGCAGCCGTGTAGGTCCCTTCGGTCGTGAGAACCGCTAGGCAATCCCCTTCACCAAAGGGCGCAGGGCGCGATACGGCTTTCGGAGCCGCCGACGGCTTGGGATTGGGTAGTTCAAGCCTCGCGACAAATCGATCGAGAGCGGTCCGTCTCCGAGCGAGGACCTGGGGATCTTCGGCCCAGCGTTCCAGTCCGTTGCCGCAACGTACATCCGCCCGCACTCGCTCCATGATTCGGGGAGCCACCGTTCCGTACTTCCACTGGACATGTGCCAGAGCCAGCCAGACAAGCGGCCCGTCGTCCGGATCATCGAGCAAGGCCTGATAGACGCGCTCCGCGTCGGCGCAGGCGGAGAGAAGCGAATCGCCCCGCTTCATCAGACTCACAACATGGCCGACAACGTCAGCAACTGTGTCGTCGGAGGTGATTGAAACGTCCCACGCGCCCATACGAGGCACCACGCCGATTGCGGGGTCTAACAAAAAGTGGGTGTGATCATTTACGCGAAATAATGCGTCATTTCGGCCCCTTTAGCAGCCCGTCGCTTCGCAAGGTACTGGCATGCCTGGACTCAACATGATCCATCCTGCTGTTGCGGTGCAGCATGCCTAGCATCGTTGCGCGGGTACAGTCATCCGTCGGGAACGCTGCGAATACCGCGCCGTCGAGTCGCGTCGGCGAGCATCGGATCCCCTCTCACCGCCCAATCGGGCACGGCGCAGGCCGCGCAGGGGCGGGCCCGGGGAGCCGAGGGATCGTGCGCGCCAGGGATGGCGCGCACGAAGCCTCCAGGGATGGATTCACGGCGGTCCCGAGGGCCCCCGGGCCCGCCCCGGCAGCGACCGTGAATGCGCGGAACCTGGCGACTACGCCTGCCCGAACCGGTCCGTCGCCCTGATCAGCTCGTGCGTGGTGCCGGCCTCGAGCGCCGAATGCCCCGCGTTCGCCACGACGTGGAACTCGGCCTCCGGCCACGCGCGATGCAGCTCCCATGCGGTGCGCATGGGACAGACGACGTCGTAGCGGCCCTGCACGATCACCGCCGGGATGTGGCGGATGCGGTGCAGTTCGTCGAGCAGCTGGTTCTCGTTGCGCAGGAAGCCGCCATTGACGAAGTAGTGGCACTCGATGCGCGCGAACGCGACTGCGAAGGTGTCCTCGCCGAAGCGCCGGACGGCGTCCTCGTCGGTCAGCAGGAAGCTGGTGGAGCCCTCCCACACGGACCAGGCGCGCGCCGCGGCCGCGGCCACGGCCGGATCCGGGCTCGTCAGGCGGCGGTGATATGCGCCGATCAGGTCGCCGCGCTCCTCGGCCGGGATCGGCGCGAGGTAGTGCTCCCAGCGGTCCGGGAAGAGCTCGCTTGCGCCGTGCTGGTAGAACCACTCGAGCTCGCGCCGGCGCAGCATGAAGATGCCGCGAAGCACCAGCTCGGTGACTCGGTCCGGGTGGCTCTCGGCGTAGGCCAGGGCGAGGGTGGAGCCCCAGGAACCGCCGAACACCAGCCAGCGCTCGATGCCGAGGTGCTCGCGCAGCCGCTCGACGTCCTCGACGAGGTGCCAGGTGGTGTTGTGCTCGAGGCTGGCGTGCGGCCTGCTGCGGCCACAGCCGCGCTGGTCGAACAGCACGATGCGGTAGCGCTTCGGGTCGAAGAAGCGCCGGGCGCGGGTGTCGCCGCCGCCGCCCGGCCCGCCGTGCAGGAACACCGCCGGCTTGCCGCGCGGGTTGCCGCATTCCTCCCAGTAGATCTTGTGGCCGCCGGGTACCTCGAGGTGGCCCATGCGGTAGGGCTCGATGGGTGGGTAAAGCTTTCGGAGATTGCGCGGGGAGGCGGGCTTGCGCACGCGGGTCGCCGCGCGGGGCTGGCGCTTGGCGACGCCGGCAGAAACCTTGGCGGCGGGCTTGGCCTTGACGCGGGGAGTGGCGGCGCGGCCGCGGCGGCGCTTGCGCTTGTCGGTCATGAGTGGCCTCCCTGGGAAGGGACTGTCCCCTAAAACTTGTACTCCTCCGCCCGCGTTCCCGCCAGCGTGTAGGCCGCGGCGCCAAGGGTGGTGTCACGGCGCTGCGTGCTCATCCTGCCGGTGATCCAGTAGGCCGAGTACATGGAATCGAGGCTGATGCCCTTGTCCATCTTCACGTAGACCAGCTGGTTCGGCGGCGGTGGCGGCACGTGGATGCACGCGCCGAAGTAGGGCACGAGGAAGAACTCGGTCACGAGGCCCTTCGCGTCGAGCTCGAGCGGCACGATGAAACCCGGCAGGCGCACCTGCTGGCCGTCCAGCTTGCTGTTGACCCTGAAGTCCATGAGCTGCTGCGCCGCGAGGCCGCCCTCGCCCGAGAGGTAGTCGTGCGTGGGCGGCGGCGGGGCGATGTCGAAGCTGTCGCGCGCGTCTTCGGGGATCAGCTCGACCCAGTCGATGGTCTTCGGCTGCGCGAGCGCGGCGGTGGCGGCGAGGAACAGGACGGCTGCGAGGGACGGAAGGCGCATGGAGGACCTCAGAGGCGTATGGACAGGCCGTCGGCGAGGGAATTGCGGTAGGCGCGCCAGGCGGGCAACAGCCCGGCCAGCAGGCCGGCCCCAACGACGGCGGCCGCGATGGCGAGATCGTAGCCGGTCGGCGCGCCAACCTCCACGAACAGGCCGAATCGCTGTTCGAGCAGCGGCGCGGCCAGGGCCATCGCGCCGAAGGCGATGACGAAGCCGGCGACCACGCCCGCGGCGGCGAGCAGCGCCGACTCGACCTCCAGCAGCAGGAAGACGTGCAGGGGACGCGCACCCACCGAGCGCAGGATGGCCATCTCGCGCCGGCGCTCGTTGAGGCTCGTGAGCAGTGCCGTGACCATGCCGATGAGGCCGGCGAGCACGACGCAGGCCGCGACGAGCAGCAGGGCGGTGTCGGCGAGGCCCACGACCTGCCAGAGCTGCTGCAGCGCGACGCCGGGCATCACGGCCGAGAGCGCCTCCCCGCGGTATTCGTTGAGCGCGCGCTGCATCTGGAAGACGGCGGCGCGGGACTCGAGGCCGACGAGGAAGGCCGTGATGGCCGTGGGCGTGAGATCCGCGGGCGCCGTCTCGCCGGGCCTCGCGCCGATCGCCGGCGCGCGCATGCCGCTCTCCCAGCCCTCGTGGATGGCGGTGATGGCCTCGAGGCTGACGTGCACGCTGCGGTCCACCGGAGTGCCCGTGCGCTCCAGGATGCCGACGATCGTGAACGGCTGGTCGTCGTGCTCGGCGAAGCTGCCCTCGCCGATGCCGTGGGCGATGGTGATGCGGTCGCCGATGGCGTAGCCGAGGGCGCGCGCGACCTCGGCGCCGACCACCGCATCGTGCAGGTCGGTGAAAGGCCCGCCCGCGGCGAAGGCGAGCGGCCGGCGGTCCCCGAAGCGGTAGTGCTCGAAGTAACTCCCGTTGGTGCCCACGACCCGGAAGCCGCGATGCGAGTCGCCGAGCGAGATCGGGATGGTCCAGGCGACGTCGGGGTGGCGCGCGACGAGCTGGTAGCTCTGCCAGGAGATGTTCGCGGTGGGGTCGCCGATGCGGAACACGGAATAGAGCAGCAGGTTCACCGGCCCACTGCGCGCACCCACGATCAGGTCCGTGCCGGAAATGGTGCTGGCGAAGCTCTCCCGCGCCTCCGTGCGCAGCTTCTGCACTCCGACGAGCAGCGCCACGCTGACGGCGATGGCGAAGACGGTCAGCGCCGCGGCGACGCGGCGGTTCCACAGGCTTCGCGCGGCGAGCGGCAGCAGGCGCATCAGGCGGCCTCCGCGTCCGGACGCGCGCGGTTGATCTCGGGCAGCGAGAGCTGCCGGTCGAAAAGCCGGCCGAGCGAAGTGTCGTGGCTGACGAACAGCAGCGTCGTGCCCGCCACCGCGCATTCCTGCATCAGGAGCGCCAGGAAAGCCTCGCGGGCGTCGGCATCCAGCGCCGAGGTCGGCTCGTCGGCGATGAGCAGCTGGGGCGTCCCGAGGAGCGCGCGCGCGGCGGCGACACGCTGCTGTTGCCCGATGGACAGCTCGGCGACCGGCCGCGCGAGGAGGGTGGGCTGCCCGAGGCCGAGCGCAGCCAGCAGCCGGCGGGCGGCGCCCTCGAGGTCAGCGCCCGCGCGTTCGCGGCGGCGGGCCGAGAAGCGGGCCGGCAGGATCACGTTGTCCACCACCGACAGGTAGGGCAGGAGGTTGAACATCTGGAACACGAAGCCGATGCCGTCCGCGCGCAGCGCGTCGCGGCGTGAGGCGGATAGCCGACCGAGGTCCTCGCCCAGCACGCGCACCGTGCCGGACTGCGGCGGCAGCACGCCGCCCACCACGCCGAGCAGCGTGCTCTTGCCGCTGCCGCTCGGGCCGCGCAGGAACACGCGCTCGCCGCGCGGGATGAGGAGGCGCGCCACGTCGAGCACCGGCCGGCCGGCCATCCAGGCGAAGCGCAGGTCGGTGATGTCGACGGCAGGCTCGGTCATGGCATCCACTCGCGTGGGTGGCCCTGGGGGACCGGCGAGCGCCTGGGCTGCCGGCGGGTCAACGCAGCGCCAGCCGCGTGCGGCTGCGGGTCAGCTCCGCCCGGCGCTGGCCTCGCTCGTCGAGCACGGTGGCGCGCAGCTTCAGGTCGCCGGAGAGCTTCGCCGCGATCCGGACTTCGATGAAGGCGAGCTGGGCGGGCTCGGCGCAGTCGAATTCCCAGCGGGCGGCGAAGTCGCTGTGCTCAGCGTCGGCAGCGCCCGCGTCGCCGGACCAGGGCGCGGTAACGTCGGCGGAGAGGAAGCGGCAGCGTGCCGCAACCGGCAGGGCGAAGAGCTCGGCCTGGGCGCGCAGCAGCTTCTCGGCGGAGGCCACTGCCTCGCGCTGGGCATCAGTGCGCGGGGCGTGCTCGAAGCCCACCACGTCGGCCGCGGGGACCGTCAACGCGAGGCTGATCCGCCCGCCGTCCACGGCGACGTCGAGGTCGCCGACGCCATGCGTGTGGGCCTTGTGGGCGGCGGCCATGGGCGAGGCCAGCGAAAGGGCCAGCAGGGCGCAGGCGAGCGCCCGGGGGCGGATCTCGGAAGCCAATGTCGTCTCCTTCGGCAGGCCCCTGCCTGCGGCCAGCGGGCTCGACGCCCGTCAGACCGCAGGCAAGGGCCGGGGTTCACCGGCCGAAGCCGATCCGGACGCCCGCCGTGAGCGAGCGGCCAGGCAGCGGCAGCTCGTCCTTGAGAGGCGAGGAGTGCACCCGTGCATCCTCGTCCAGCAGGTTGCTGCCGCGCAGGAACAGCACCGTGTCGGTGCCGCCCCACCGCGGACGATAGCGCAGGTCGGCCTCGAGCAGGGTGAACGAGTCCGTCGGCAGCTCGTTCGCGGTGACCTCGTCCTGCTCGAAGTAGTGCTCGAGCCCGAGGCTTGCGCCGAGATCCCCTCGGTCCCAGGCGATCTTCGCGCCGAGGCGCAGGGGCGGGATGCGCGGCAGGTTGCCCCCGTCGCGCAGCTCGCCGCGGACGTAATCGCCGGAGAGGCCCAGCGTGAAGCCGCTGCCCTCGCCGAGCGGCAGCTCGGCCTCGAGCTCGAGGCCCCAGAAGTCCGCGTCGCGCTGCAGGAACTGGAACACCGGCAGGCCGTCCTCCTCCGCCCCGGTCGGGGAGAGGTAGATGTAGCCGTCGTAGCGGCTCGCGAAGGCGCGGATCTCGCCCGTCACCGCGCCGGTGCCGAGACGCAGCCCCAGGTCGGCCGTGACGCCGCGCTCGGTTCGCAGGTCCGCGTCGCCCACCTCGAACTGGCGGGTCGCGGCGTGCGGACCGTCGGCGTAGAGCTCGGTGGCGCTCGGGTGGCGCTCGCTGCGCACGAGCTGGCCGACGAGGGCCAGCGGCTCCGAGAACTGCCACAGTCCGCCGAGCGACGCATTGAGCGAGCTGTCGTCGTAGCCGGGAAGCCCGGCTCCGTCGATCTCCTGGCGGTCCCAGCGCAGGCCGAACTCGAACGAGGTCGACTCGTAGTCGCGCTTCTCGAACAGGAAGGCGCCGAGGGTGCGGGTCCGCGAGTCCGGGATGAACGCCTCCTCGCCCCGGGCGACGAGGTCGTTCTCCTGCCACTGCAGGCCGAACGTGCCGTACAGGCCGTCGCGCCGGCCGTGGTCGAGGGCGGCGCGCAGCTCGCGGCCGTCCACCTGGTACAGCGTGCCGACCTCGCCATTGGGCTCGAGCTCCGCGTGCTCGTAGTCGTTCGCGGCGCCCCGCAGGCGCAGCACCGAACCGCCGAAGGCCCCGAGGTCGAAGCGCGCGGCCAGGTCGAGGCGATCCTGCTCCATGTCGATCTTGATGTCGCCTTCTTCCTCCTGGGCTTGCTCTTCCTCGCCCTCGTGTTCCTCGCCTTCGTGCCCGTGCCCATGGCCGCCCGGGATGCCGTAGCGGCTGTCGTAGCGGCTGTAGGCGAGTCCGACCATCCAGCCGTCGCCGACGTAGGACGCGCCCACGCCGCCTGAGGTGGTACGGCTGTCGCTGTTGTCCACCTTCCCGCGCATCTCGCCGGGCTCCTCGCCCTCGGCGATCTCCTCGGCCCGCAGCCTTGCGGATTCCGCGTAGCCCGGAATCTCGTAGTCATCGGTCTCGCGCCACGCGCCGTCGAGGTGCAGCGCGAGACGCCCGATGCCGGCGTCGAGTCGGCCGGCGACGGCACGTTCCTCGAGCGCGGTGTCGCCGCGAACCTCGATCAGGCCCTCGGGCGCTGTCGGCACGTCTTCGTGCAGGCGATTCGTGACGACGTTCACCAGTCCGCCGGCCGCGCCGCTGCCATACACGAGCGTGGCCGGCCCGCGGATGATCTCGACCTGGTCGGCCAGCGCCGGGTCCACCGCGACGGCGTGGTCCTCGGACAGGCCGGAAGCATCGAGCGACGCCAGGCCGTCGGTCAGCACCTGCACGCGGTCGCCGCCGAGGCCGCGGATGATCGGCCGCGAAGCGGCCGGTCCGTAGAAGGTCGAGCGGATGCCCGGCTCTCCCGAGACGGTCTCGCCGATGGTCGGCGCCAGCGAGAGGAGCAGGTTGTCGCCAGTCAGCACGGTGGTGGGCTTTGCGGTGCTGAGCCGGTCCATCAAGATCGGGGTGGCCGTCACCACGATCTCCTCGAGTTCGTGGTGAGCCTGGGGGTCGGCCGCGGCGCCTGCCGCGGCCAGGGCGGCCAGCACGGCGCCGCCCAGGAGGGTGTTCTGTTTCATGGTTCCAATCCGGTGTGACGCCGGCGCACGGGCGCCGGCAGGGTCGCGGCCGTGTGGCCGCACTCGCGTTTCAGGTCAGGCGGAGTGGAACCGGGGAGGCGCGCGGGACTGGTGGGCCCGGCCCTGCGGGCGGGTGGCCGCGGGAACGGCGAAGGATTCGGGCAGCGCCGCAGCCGCGAGCGGAAGGGCCAGAGGGGCAGGGGATGACGGCGCCGGCGCGGCGGCGGCGAAAGCAACGCAGAGGTCGCAGGCGTGCGCGACCTGGCCCGCCGGCGCGTGGTCATGGTCGTGCGCGGCATGGTGGGCGTGATCGTGGGCGGCCAGCGCCCACTGGCCGGCGAGCAGCAGGCACGACAGCAGCAAGGCCCAGGGCCTTGCGCTGCGCGCGAGCAGGATTCGCCAGGTGGTCATGCCGGTCATCCGTTAGTCCCGGAGGGGCCGCGTAGTATAGCGGCGGTCGCCGAAGTTGGCGGGGCCCGGTCCCGTTGCCGATAATGCCCCTCGACCCTGGGAGCCCCGGATGCGCACCTACGCCGACCAGCTCGACCGCCTCCTGGAAGGCGCCCTGGCCCCCGCCTGGCTGGTGGTCGGCGACGAGCCGCTGCTGTTCAACGAGGCGGCCGACCGCATTCGCGCGAAGGCGCGCGAGCAGGGCCATGCCGACCGGGAGGTGTTCGATGTCGACCGTCGCTTCGACTGGAACGAGCTGGCGGCCGCGGGGCGGTCGCTGTCCCTGTTCGCCTCGCGGCGGATCCTCGAGCTGCGCATGGCCACCTCCGGTCCGGGCGCCGAGGGCGGCACCCTGCTGAAGGAGCTGGTGTCGGATCCCCCGCCGGACACGGTCCTGCTGATGCTCCTGCCGCAGCGGCCCGACGGCGCGCTGTGGTCGAGCGCCTGGGCGGGCGCCTTCGAGAAGCACGGTCACGTGGTGCAGGCGTGGCCCGTCGAGATCGACCGGCTGCCGCAGTGGATCGCCGCGCGCGCGCGCCGTCATGGCCTCGAGCTCGATCGCGACGCCGCGACGCTGCTCGCCGCGCGCGTGGAGGGCAACCTCCTGGCGGCGCACCAGGAGATCGAGAAGCTGGCGCTGACCCACGGCGCGGGGAAGCTGGACGAGGACGCCGTCGCGGAGGCTGTCGCGGACAGCGCGCGTTTCGACATCTTCAAGCTGGGCGAGGCGGCGCTTGCGGGCGACGCTGCGCGCAGCCTGCGCATCCTGGATGGCTTGCGGGCCGAGGGCACGGAGCCCACCCTGGTGCTGTGGGTTCTGTGCCGCGAGTTGCGCGCCGTGGTGTCCGAGCGGCGCAGTCCCGGCGGCGGCTACCAGGGCCGCGGCCAGCAGGCGCAGCGACGGGCCGCGGCGGTCAGTTCCGCGGCACGGCGGCTCGGAGGCCCGAAGCTTCGCGGGCTCGCGCATCTCGCGGCCCGTGCCGACCGGGCCATCAAGGGCCGCGGCGAGGGTCGTCCCTGGGAGGAGCTGGAGGCGCTGGTGGCTTCGCTCGCGGGCGTCGAGCTCGCGCGTGCCGGCTGACGCCATGCGGCCGCTCGGCATCTTCGGCGGCACCTTCGACCCCATCCACAACGGCCACCTGCGCACGGCCTTCGAGCTGGCGGAGTGCCTCGACCTCGAGCGGGTCCTGTTCGTTCCCGCAGCCGATCCCCCGCACCGACCGGTCCCGCGCGTGCGCGCGGCGCAACGGCTCGAGTTCGTGCGCGCCGCCATCGCCGACGAGCCGCGGTTCGCGCTCGACGATCGCGAGCTGCGACGCGGCGGGCGCTCGTACACGGTGCTGACGCTGGAGGAACTGCGGGCGGAGGTCGGGCCGCGGCCGCTGGTGCTGTGCCTCGGCATGGACGCCTTCCTCGGCCTGCCGGCCTGGCACCGCTGGACGGAGCTGACGCGCCTTGCGCATCTGGCCGTGGCGCATCGCCCGGGCTTCGCGCCGCCGGCGGACGGCCCGCTCGGCGAGCTCGTGGCGAGGCGCCTCGCGGCGACGCCGGGCGAGCTTGCCGCCGCGCCGGCCGGCTGCGTCTTCTTCTTCGCCGGGACCCAGGTCGAGCTGTCGGCCACCGAGCTTCGCAGCGTACTCGAAACGGGCCGGGATCCGCGCTACTTGATGCCTGAGCCGGTGCGTAGGATGATCCTCGACACGGGCGCTTACGCCCGGCCAGGTGAAAACGAGGGATGAGCGAAACCCGCACACGTCCGACGAAACGCAAGAGCCCCGCCAAGAAGAAGACGAGCCCGGCGAGCCCGAAGGCCGGGAAGCCTGCGGCGCCGAAAGCCGCGAGGAAAGCAGCCCCGCCGCGGGCGGCGAAGAAATCGACGCCGCGCAAGCCACCCAGGCCGGCCGATCCGCCGGGCCTCGCCGACATCGCCGTCGCCGCGCTCAACGACATGAAGGCCGTCAACGTGCGGGTCATCGACGTCCGCAAGCTGACGGACGTGACGGACACGATGATCATCGCTTCGGGCACCTCGGACCGGCACGTGAAGTCCATCGCCGGCCGCGTGCTTCAGAAGTGCGCCGAGGCCGGCTTCCGGCCCATGGGCGTCGAGGGCGAGCGCGAGGGCGAGTGGGTGCTGGTGGACCTGCAGGACGTGCTCGTGCACGTCATGCTGCCGCGGATCCGCGAGTTCTACGGGCTCGAGAAACTCTGGGGCGCGCCGGCCGCGGCGGCTGCGCCGGCCTGAGGCCGGGCAGGCGACGCTGCGCGCCCGGCTCATTGCCGCGGGCACCCGGCTGCCCGGCTGGGTGGACGCCGGCTACGAGGAATACGCCCGCCGGCTCGGCCCGGAGATCCGGCTCGAACTGGTCGAGATCGCCCTTGGCAAGCGCAGCGGCTCGGGCGGCGAGGCGGCCGCCGCGCGCGCCGACGAGGGCCGGCGCATGCTGGCGAAGGTGGAGCCGAGGACCTTCGTCTGCGCGCTGGACGTCAAGGGCCGCGCCCACGACACGGAGTCCCTTTCCCGATGGCTCGCGGCGCGCCTCGCCGACGGCCGCGACCTGGCGCTGTTCGTCGGCGGGCCGGATGGCCTCGATCCGGCTTGCCTGGCGCGCGCCGACGACCGCTGGTCGCTGTCGCCGCTGACGCTGCCGCACGGTCTCGTGCGCGTCGTCGTCGCGGAGGCGTTGTACCGGGCCGCGAGCCTGCTGAAGGGGCACCCCTACCATCGCGCCTGATCGACGCGGTGCTGCATCCGGCCGGCGCCGTCCTGCGATAAGACCAGGGACCGCGGGCGTGTCATCCTGGCGCGCCCGGACTCCTCGGAAGACTTCTTGCCGGAGCGCCGCCTCATGACCCGATTCGTACTGCCGATCCTGCTGGCCGCCGCCGCGTCGCTGCTGGCGCCCGGCCAGGCGCATGCCGCGGAGTGTCCCGCCTACCTCGACCACGAGTTCAAGCGCCTGCACTCCTCGAAGACGGTGAACCTGTGCGAGGTAGCCGCGGGCAAGCCGATGCTGATCGTGAACACCGCGAGCCACTGCGGCTACACGAAGCAGTTCGAGGGCCTCGAGGCGCTGCACCGCCAGTACCGCGACCGCGGCCTGGTGGTGGTCGGCTTCCCGTCGAATGATTTCCGGCAGGAGGCGGGCGAGGAGGCCGAGACCGCCGAGGTCTGTTACATCAACTACGGCGTGACCTTCACCATGCTGGCGCCGTCCCCGGTCAAGGGCGAGGCCGCCAATCCGGTGTTCCGCGAACTCGTCCGCCAGGCCGGCGAGCCGTCCTGGAACTTCAACAAGTACCTCGTGGCTGCCGACGGAACGGTCGTCGAGCACTTCAAGAGCAGCGTGGCGCCGGAATCCGCGACGCTGCGGCAGGCCATCGACAAGATCCTCGACTGACCCCGGACGGGTGGGGACTTCCGCCCGCCGTGAGGATATGCTTGAGGCTTCGCCCCGCCTGTCGGGGTGCCCCAAGTATCGCCTTTCGGATCAATGCATTACGAGTCGATCTATCTTGCCTCCGCCTCGCCCCGCCGCAGCCAGCTGCTGAACCAGATCGGCGTCCCGCACGAGGTCTTTCCGGTGGACCTCGACGAGGCGCGCCTGCCGGGCGAGCCGCCCCGCGTCTACGTGGAGCGCCTCGCGCGGGACAAGGCGCGCGCGGCGTCGACCGCGCTGGCCGGACGGCCGCCGCGCCCGGTGCTGGCGGCGGACACCTCGGTCGTCCTGGGTGACGAGATCTTCGGCAAGCCGGCCGACGAGGGCGAGTGCGTGCGAATGCTCACCGCGCTCGGCGGGCGCACGCACGAGGTGATGACCGGCATCGCGGTGCTCGCGGGCGGCACGCTGCTCGCGGACGTGAGCGTCAGCCGCGTCAGCTTCCGCCGGATCGGCGAGGCCGAATGCCGCCGCTACTGGGCTAGCGGCGAGCCGCGCGACAAGGCCGGCGGCTACGCGGTGCAGGGGCTTGCGGCCGTGTTCGTCGAGCGTCTCGAGGGCAGCTTCTCCGGCGTCATGGGCCTGCCGCTCTTCGAGGCCGGCCGGCTGCTCGCGGCCGCGGGCGTGGTCACCTGGCGGGGCGCCGCGTGAGCACCGAACTCGTCGTCAACGTCACGCCGCGGGAGAGCCGGGCCGCGCTGGTCGAGAACGGCGTCCTGCAGGAACTCTTCGTCGAGCGCGCCAACCGCCGCGGGCTGATCAGCAACATCTACAAGGGCCGCGTGTCGCGCGTGCTGCCCGGCATGCAGGCGGCCTTCATCGACGTGGGGCTCGACCGGACGGGCTTCCTGCACGCCTCGGACATCGTGTCCCCGCCGGGCCTCGACAGCCCGGTCGAGGCGCCGCCGCCGTCGAGCGTGCGCGAGCTGCTGCGGGAAGGCGACGAGATCCTCGTGCAGGTGCTCAAGGACCCGCTCGGCACGAAGGGCGCACGGCTGACAACCTACGTGACGCTGCCCTCGCGCTACCTCGTGTACATGCCGCAGGGCCGCGGCGTCGGCATCTCGTCGCGCATCGAGGACGAGGCCGAGCGCACCCGGTTGCGCGAGGCCGTGGCCGCCTTCGCCGGTCCCGAGGCGACGGGCGGCTTCATCGTGCGGACCGCGGCGGAGGACTGCGGCATCGAGGCGCTGCGCGCCGACATGCTGTTCCTGCAGCGGCTGTGGGACGTGATCCGAAGGCGCGGCACGGCGACGCCCGCGGGGCGCCTGGTGCACGAGGACCTGCCGCTCGAGCTTCGGGTGCTGCGCGACCAGCTCGGCGAGCACGTCGAGCGCGTGCTGGTGGATGCGCCGGCCGCCCAGGCGCGGATGATCGAATTCGCCCGGACGTTCATGCCCCAGAGCGCGGGCCGGATCGAGAGCTACACGGGCAGCCGCCCGATCTTCGACCTCTACGGGATCGAGGACGAGATCGGCCGTGCGCTGGACCGCAAGGTGCCGCTCAAGTCGGGCGGCTACCTGATGATCGACCAGACCGAGGCGCTCACCACGATCGACGTGAACACGGGCGCCTTCGTGGGCCACCGCAACCTCGAGGACACGATTTTCCGCACCAACCTCGAGGCTGCGGTGGCCATCGCGCGCCAGCTGAGGCTGCGCAACCTCGGCGGCATCATCATCGTAGACTTCATCGACATGGTGGACGAGGAGCACCGGAGCCAGGTGCTGCAGGCGCTCGAGAAGGCGCTCGCGTCCGACCACGCCAAGACACACGTATCGGCGGTGTCCTCGCTGGGCCTGGTCGAGATGACCCGCAAGCGCACGCGCGAAAGCCTCGAACACCTGCTATGCCGGCCCTGTCCCACCTGCGAGGGCCGCGGCTTCGTGAAGACGCCGGAGACCGTCGCCTACGAGGTGTTCCGCGAGGTGCTGCGCCAGTCGCGCCAGTTCGAGTTCCAGGAGTGCATGGTGCTCGCCCACCAGGACGTGATCGAGCTGCTGCTCGACGAGGAGTCGGCGGCGCTGGCCGAGCTCGAGCTGGCCACCGGCAAGCCGATCCGCCTGCAGGCGGAGGCCCAGTACGCGCAGGACCAGTTCGACGTGGTGCTCATCTGACGCTGGAGGGAGCGAGCGCGTGATCGCCGCCGGCACCAAGGCCTGGCGCTGGATCGCCGGCAGCATCGCGGCGCTCGTGATCGGCGCAGCGCTGGTGGTGGGCGCCCTGCGCGTCGCGATCGCCCAGTTGCCCGGCCTTCAGGCGCAGGTCACCGAGCAGGTTCGCGCCCAGACCGGGCTGCGGCTCTCCTTCGATTCGCTCGACGCGCGTTTCGGTCGCTACGGCCCCGAGGTCTACTTCGAGGGCGCGCGCGTGGTCGGCGCCGAGCGCGGCGAGGTGCTGGTCACTGCGCGAGCGGGGCGGGTGAGCCTCGCCGTGCTGCGCTCGCTCTACCATCGACGCCTCGAGATCGGAAGGGTGATCCTGGAGGCGCCGCGCCTCGACTTCCTGATTTTCCCTGACAGGCACGTCGAACTCGCGGGGCAGGCCGGCATCGAGCTCGACCCGGACCGCCCGCGCCGCGAGTTCAGCCTCGAGCGGCTGCCGCGTGGCGTGGTCGAGATCCGCGACGCGACGCTCGGCTTCCGCGACCTCGGTGTCGAAGGGGCTGACTTCGAGCTCCGGCACGTGGACCTCGAGCTGTCGCGTGGCGCGCGCGCCGTCGCCGTGGAAGGCAGCGTGGACCTGCCGCGCCGCTTCGGTGAGCGGCTGGATTTCGCGGGGGATGCGGCCGGCGAACTCGCCGACCTCGGTTCGCTCGAGTGGCGGCTCGCGGTGGACGCGAGGGAGATCGACTTCGCCGGCCTGGTCGAGAGCTTTCCCCGGGCATCGCTGCTGCCTTCGGCGGGCCGGGGCTCGCTGCGCATCGAGGCGCAGGGCGAGGGACGCACGCTTGACGGCGCCTCCGGCGAGATGGACTTCGAGGGTCTGGTGCTGCCGTTCGTGACGGGCGCGGCGCCCGCGGCCTATCGCCGGGCGGCCGTCGGGTTCAGCGCCGAGCGGGACGGGGAGCGCTGGGAGTTCGACCTGCGCGGCCTGGAACTGTCTACGGTGGATCGCCCCTGGGAGCGCGGCCCGGTCGAGGCGGTCGTCGAAACCAGCGAGGGGCGCCTCCACCGCGTGGCGCTGAAGGCCCGATTCCTGCGGCTCGAGAACCTCCTGCCGCTCCTCGACCTCGCGCCGGCATTTGCAGGTTTGGAGATCGCGCGGGCGCTGGCGCCGCGCGGGATCCTGCGCGAGGTCGACCTGGTCGCGAGCGGTTTCGTGCCGGGTCGCGTGCCCGACCTCGAGGGCGAGTCGAGGTTCGCCGGGCTCGGCATTTCGCCGCGCGGACGCGCGCCGGGTTTCGACGGGCTCAGCGGCCGCATCGAGGCGAGGGGCGCGCAGGGCGTCATGGCGCTGGAGGCTCGCGATCTCGCGGTGGACTGGCCCGCTGAGTGGCGCGCCGTCCAGGCATTCCCCGCCGTCGCGGCGAAGGCGGGCTGGGAACGCGTGCCCGAGGGACTCAGGGTGTGGGCCGACGAGGTCGCGGTGGATGCAGGCCACGGCCACGTGAGCGGGCGCGTGCGCCTGCTGCTGCGTCCGGGCGAGACGCCTGTCATGGACATCGCCGCCAGCCTGCGCGACTTCGAGGCTGTCGAGGCGCCGAGATACCTGCCTACGTCGCGCCTCGGTCCGAAGCCGCTCGCGTGGCTCGACGAAGCCTTCCGCGGCGGCCGCCTCGTGCGCGGCGAAGTCTTCGTCACGGGCCCGGCCCGCGGCTTTCCCTACCGCGAGGGGCAGGGCCGCTTCGCGGCCCGCGGACGGGTCGAGGACCTGGTCCTGGCTTACGCGCCCGGATGGCCCTTGGCCGAGGGACTGGATCTGGACGTCACCTTCGACGGGCCGGGGGCCAGCGCGACGGAGCTGAGCGGGCGCGTGGCGGGCATCGAGGTGTCCGGCGCGACGGCCCAGCTCGCGGACTGGCGCGAGTCTCTGCTCATCCTGCGGGCCGACGTCGCGGGTGATGCCGGCGCCGCGCATCGGTTCCTTGCCCGCAGTCCCATCGGACCGGGTCTCGGCCCGACCTTCGCGCGCCTCCAGGCTTCAGGCCGGCTGGCCGGCGAAGCCGTCATGCTGCTGCCGCTCAAGAGCTTCGCGGATCGCGTGATCACCGTGCGCGCCGGAGGCAGGGGTCTTCGACTTTCTCTTCAGGGCCTGGCGGAACCGGTCACCGGACTGGAAGGCGAACTGACCGTCCGCAACACCGAACTCTATGCGCCGCGCCTTTCCGGCGAGGCGCTCGGCGGGCGCTTCGAGGCGTCCTTGGATACGCTGCGGGCGGCGAGCGGTGCACTGACGACCATCGTCGAGGCGAAGGGCACGCTCGACGGCGCACGGCTGCCGGCGCTGCTGCGCCTGCCCTCGACCGCGGAGCTGACCGGAAACACGACGTGGCGGGGCACCTGGAGCGCAGGGCGCGCCTCGCCCGGCGGCGGCCCGCCGGGCCGGTCGCTGATCCGGATCGAGAGCGACCTCGCAGGCCTGGCTTCCGGGCTGCCGGCGCCGCTGTCGAAGGCGCCGTCGGCGCGCCGGCCGCTGCGCATCGATCTCGAGCCCTTGCCCGACGGTGGGCTGGCCGTCGAAGCGTCCCTCGACCGTGAACTGCGCGCGCGGCTGCGGATGGAACAGGGTCCGCAGGGCCGCACGCTCGACCGGGGCGTAGTGCGTCTGGGCGGCGGCGAGCCCGGGCCGCTGCCGGTGGCGCCGGGAATTCGCGTCGAGGGGCGGTTGGCTGCCCTGAGCGTGAGCGACCTGCTCGAGCTGCGCTCGCCGCAGCCGGGCCCGAGGCGGCTGCAGGACTGGCTCGCGGGCGCGGACCTCGACGTCGGGCGGCTCGAAGTGCTGGGCTACGAGTTCGAGCGCGTCTCGGGCCGTATGCGCCCCGCACCACAGGGCTGGGACATCGAGATCGCCTCGCCTTCGGTCGCCGGGCGCGCGCTCGTTCCTTACGATTTCGACGGCGACGCGCCGCTCGCCCTGGATATGGAGCGGCTCTTCCTTGGGACGCGCGTGCGGCGAGGCAAGGGCGAGGCCGATCCGAGAGACCTTCCGAATGTGCGGCTCGACGTGCGGGCCGCGACTTTCGAGCGCTACGATCTCGGGCACCTCGAGGCCGAACTGCTGCGCCGGCCCGATGGCGTCTCGCTCGAGCGCTTCCGGATCGAGCACGCGGCGTATACCGCGTCGGGCAGCGGCCGCTGGACCGCGGGGCCTGCCGGGCAGCGCAGCGCACTCGACTTCGAGCTCGACAGCGGCGACGCCCGGGGGCTCCTGTCGGCCTTCGGATTTGCCCCGCTCGTCGACGCCCGCGCCGCCCGTCTCGAGGCGCGACTGACCTGGCCCGGGGCGCCGGACGGCGAGCTGCTCGGTCGCGTCTCGGGCGAGGGGAGCCTGCGATTCACGGAGGGCCGCCTCGCGACCGTGGACCCCGGTGCGGGCCGCGTGCTCGGGCTCATGAGCCTCGCGCACCTGCCGCGGCGGCTGGCGCTCGACTTCCACGACGTGACCGACGAGGGGCTGGCCTTCGACACCATCACGGGCGATTTCCGGCTCGTGGACGGCGGCGCCTACACCGACAACCTGCTGCTGCGCGGGCCGGCCACCGAGATCGGCATCGCCGGGCGCACCGGCCTCGGCGACCGCAGCTACGACCAGACCGCCATCGTCACCGGCCAGCTCGGCGCATCCCTCGGCGTGGCCGGCGCGCTCGCCGCCGGGCCGGCCATCGGCGCCGCGATCTTCCTCATCTCGCAGATCTTCAAGGAGCCGCTGTCGGGCGCGGTGCGGGCGTACTATCGCATCACCGGACCCTGGGACTCGCCGAACGTGCGCAAGATCGACGCCAACGAACTCAAGGAGGCCGCCGGCCTGTCCGTGGCGCCGACTGCGCCGGGGGGCGCGCCGTGAGCGGCTTGCCGCGCATCGCGGCGCTGCAGATGACGAGCGGCCTCGACGTGGGCGCCAACCTCGCGACCGCTCGCCGGCTGCTGGGCGAGGCGCGCGAGGCCGGCGCCTGCGTCGCGGTGCTGCCGGAGAACTTCGCCTTCATGGGCCGCAGCGAGGCCGAGCGCCGCAAGGTCGTCGAGGCGGCGGGCAGCGGGCCGGTGCAGGACGCGATGGCCGGGGCCGCGCGCGAGCTGGGGCTTTGGATCATCGCGGGCACGACGCCCATCGCGCTGCCCGACGACCCGCGCCCCGCCAACGCCTGCCTGGTGTTCGACGACCGCGGCCGGCAGGTCGCCCGCTACGACAAGATCCACCTCTTCGACGTGGACCTGCCCGGGCGTGACGAGGGCTACCGCGAATCGGCCAACGCCGCGCCCGGCCGGGCGCCCGTGGTGGTCGAGACGCCCGCGGGCCGGATCGGGCTGAGCGTGTGCTACGATCTTCGCTTCCCCGAGCTGTATCGCCGCCTGGTCGCGGACGGCGCCGAGATCCTCTCGGTGCCCGCGGCCTTCACCGCGCCGACCGGCCGGGCGCACTGGGAAGTCCTGCTGCGGGCCCGTGCGGTGGAGAACCTCTGCTACGTCGTCGCGGCGGCGCAGTCTGGGCTGCACCCGAACGGGCGCGAGACCTACGGCGACACGCTCGTGGCCGATTTCTGGGGCCGCGTGCTGCGCCGCAGGCCGCGTGGCTCCGGCGTCGTCATGGCCGACGTGGACCGGGCGGCCCAGCAGCGGATCCGCCGTTCTTTCCCGGCGCTGTCGCACCGGGTGCTGGAGTGAGCATGAGCGCAGCCAAGGATGTGATGACTGCCGACCCGATGGCCAGTGCCCGCGAGGCGATCCTCGTCCCGGCCGGGCTCGACGAATCGCGGCTCGAGCACGCCCTCGGCGCGCTGCTGGGCGCTTCCATCGACGGCGGCGACCTGTACTTCCAGGCCTCCCGCGAGGAGCACTGGTCGCTCGAGGACGGTATCGTCAAGGAGGGCTCGTACAGCATCGAGAGCGGCGTCGGCGTGCGGGCGATTGCCGGCGAGCGCACGGGATTCGCGTACTCCGACGAGATCGTGCCGGAGGCGCTGCTCGAGGCCGCGCGCGCCGCGCGCGCCATCGCCCGCAGCGGCGGAGAGGGGCGCACGCGTGCCTGGCAGCCGGTGGTGCCGCACCGCCTGTACCTGCCCAGCGACCCGATCGTCTCGCTGGGGGACACCGAGAAGGTCGCGCTGCTCGAGCGCATCGACCGCGAGACGCGGGCGTTGGATCCGCGCGTGTGCCAGGTCATGGCGAGCATCGCGGCCGTCCACGAGGTCGTGCTCGTCGCGGCCACCGACGGCACGCTGGCGGCCGACGTCAGGCCGCTGGTGCGCCTGAACGTGGCGGTGATCGTCGAGCGGGACGGGCGCCGCGAGCAGGGCTACGCCGGCGCCGGCGGTCGCTACTCGCTGGCGGAACTCGTCGCCGACGGCCGGCCGATGGCGTTGGCGCGTGAGGCCGTCCGTCAGGCGCTCATCAACCTCGATGCGATCGCCGCGCCAGCCGGCAGCATGACCGTGGTGCTTGGCCCGGGCTGGCCCGGCGTCCTGCTGCACGAGGCCATCGGCCACGGCCTCGAGGGCGACTTCAACCGCAAGGGCACTTCGGCCTTCAGCGGCCGGGTCGGCCAGCAGGTCGCCTCGCCGCTGTGCACGGTGGTGGACGACGGGACCCTGAGCCGCCGCCGCGGCTCCCTCAACGTGGACGACGAAGGCGTGCCGACGCAGTGCACGACGCTCATCGAGGGCGGCGTGCTGCGCGGCTACCTTCAGGACAAGCTGAATGCGCGCCTGATGGGCGTGGCGCCCACCGGCAACGGCCGCCGCCAGTCCTTCGCCCACCAGACGCTGCCGCGAATGACGAACACCTACATGCTGGCGGGTCCGCACGACCCCGGGGAAATCATCCGCTCGGTGAAACGCGGGCTGTTCGCCGCGAATTTCGGCGGCGGCCAGGTGGACATCACCTCGGGCAAGTTCGTGTTCTCGGCGAGCGAGGCCTACCTGATCGAGGACGGTCGCATCACCGCGCCCGTCAAGGGCGCGACGCTGATCGGCAACGGCCCGGACGTGCTCACGCGCGTCAGCATGGTCGGCAACGACCTGAAGCTCGACGAGGGCGTCGGCGTCTGCGGCAAGGAAGGGCAGTCCGTGCCGGTCGGCGTCGGCCAGCCAACGCTTCGGGTGGACGGGCTCACCGTCGGCGGCACCGCGTAGGGACGGGGCGGTGAGGCTCTCGCGTCCGGTCTACGAATCGCTGCCCTACGCCTACATGGGCCTCGGCGTCGGCGCGCTGGTGTTCTCCTTCCACTGGCGCCAGCCGCCGTGGTCGGGAGCCCTCGTCGCGGCGGGGCTGCTGCTCCTGGTCGGCGGCCTCGTGCTCGTGCTCAAGCGGCGCGACTACCGGATCCAGAAGCGGCGCTACGGGCACGACCTCGACGACGAGGACTGATCCTCCGCGCGTGCGGGGGACTGTTCCCGGTGGTGCCTGTGCCGCGACCGGGAACCGGAACCCGGACAGGATTCAGAACAGTGCCTCGCGCGCCGGCGGGATCCGGCCGGGCCCCCATTTCGCTCGCCCGGGAAGAAAACTCGCTCGCTCCAGGGGGCCACTGGCCACCTCGCCGGCGCGCGCGTGAGGAAGCGCCTGATTCGGCACTGCCCGATTCAGGCCCGGCGCTTCGCGCCGCGACCGAGGTGGCGAGGGGGCCCCACAGCCGAGCGTAAGGCGGTGCGAGGCTCGGCGAGCACCGCAGCGAGGCGAGGAGTGCCCCCCGCCGGATCCCGGTCGCGGCGTAGGCACAAGTCACGTGTCCCGCCCGCGCGCGAGGTATCAAGGGGACAGTCCCCGGTCCGCGCGCGAGCGTCAGCCCTTGCGGTGCGGCCTGATCAGGCCGCGTCTTCGTCCGCCGGCGATCTCTCCGGGTCCTCGTCCAGCGGCCCGTCATAGGCGATCGTGGCCGCGTGATCCGTCGCGGAGCGCTGCCGTGCGGCCCGCTCGTCCACGTACATGATCTCGTGCTTGCCGAGCACGATCACGTCGCCGTCGTTGAGGTGGTGTCGGCGCACGCGCTTCGACTTCACATACACGCCGTTCGTGCTGTTCAGGTCCTCGAGGACGCTGAAGTCGCCGTTGGTCACGATCTGGCAGTGGTGCCGGCTGACGTACTTGCTGTCCACCTGCAGGTCGTTGTCGCCCGTGCGCCCGATGATGAGGCGGCCCGGCCAGAGTTCGCGCTCGTCGATCGTTCGTCCCTCGTGCACGACGATGATGCGCGCGACGGCGTGCGGGGACGCCGTCGCGGGAATCGCCAGCCGCTGCATCCGCCCCGTCCGTGCGGCGAATTCCTCCCAGCCGAGTTCCTCGATCGCGGCGTTCAGCTCCTCGAGGCCGACCTCCCGGCGCTCGAGCGCGAAGGCGCCCAACAGCGCCGTGTCGCACAGCGTGTTGACCAGGCGCGGCACGCCGCCGGTGTAGCGGTAGATGACCGGAAAGGTCTCCTCGGTGAAGATCTGGTGCCCATGCGATCCGGCGACATCCAGGCGGTGCAGCACGTAGGCGCGTGCGTCGTCGGGCGACAGCGCCGTCAGGTGGAAGCGCAGGCGGACCCGCTGGACCAGCTGCACCAGTTCCGGCGAGTCCAGCTTCGCGTTGAGCTCGGGCTGGCCGCAGAGGATGATGCGCAGCACCTTCTCCTTGGTCGTCTCGACCCCGGAGAGCAGCCGGATTTCCTCGAGCACACGGTTGGAGAGGTTCTGCGCCTCGTCGACGATGAGCAGGACCTTGCGGCCCGCCGCGTACTGCTCGATCAGGAACTGGTTGAGCGTGGCGAGCAGCTCGGCCTTCTTCATCTTGAAGGGCGAGAATCCGAACTGCACCAGCACCGACTGCAGGAACTCGAGGGCGGTGACCTGCGTCTGGTTGACCTGCGCGACCACGACGTCCTTCTCGAGTTCCTTGAGGAAAGTCTCGATCAGCGTGGTCTTGCCCGATCCGACCTCGCCCGTGATGACCACGAAGCCGTCCGTGAACCAGATCGTGGACTCCATGTAGGCCTTCGCCCGGGCATGGTGCTTCGACAGGTACAGGAACGACGGGTCCGGGCTCAGCCGGAAAGGCAGCTCCGTCAGCTGGAAGTGCTCGAGGTACATGGTGTCAGCCGGTGACCCGCCATCCCGCGGGTAAGTTCCGTCCTCGCTCCGCCCGGTTCCTGCGATGTTACCTGAACGGGCCTCGAGCGACCTGCGAAGCCCGTACCGCCAGTGCCAGGAGGCGCTTCAGCCGGCGGTCCCGGGCCGCCGCCGTGGGGGCCAGGACGGTCGCGTGGCCCAGCTTGCGCCCTGGCCGCGGCGATTTTCCGTAATCATGGAAATGGACGCCCTCCAGGGAGAGCACCGCCGCGGCTTCGGGCATGCGGCCGATGAAGTTGACCATGCCCGCCGCGCCGCGCGCACGCGTGCTGCCGAGCGGCAGACCGGCCAGGGCCCGCACGTGGTTCTCGAACTGGCTGGTCTCGGCGCCCTCGATGGTCCAGTGGCCCGAGTTGTGGACCCGCGGCGCCATCTCGTTGGCGATGAGCTGGTTGCCCGACACGAAGAACTCGACGCACAGGACACCGACGTAGCCAAGGCGCTCGAGGATGCGGCGCAGGTGCCACTCGGCGAGGCGCTGCAGGCGGGGCGCCGGGCGCGGAGCGCGGGTGACGGCGAGGATGCCCGCGTCGTGAACGTTCTCCGCCAGCGGGTAGAAGGCGATGGCGCCGTCCTGGCCCCGCGCCGCCACGAGCGAGACCTCGCGCGTGAAGCGCACGAAACCTTCGTAGATCAGGCCCCGGCCGCCGAGCGCCGCAAGCGCGGCGGCCAGCTCGTCCTCGCTCGTGACCCGGACCTGGCCCTTGCCGTCGTAGCCGAGGCGCCGGGTCTTGAGGATCCCGGGCAGGCCGATGCGGCGCACGGCGCGGCGCAGCGATGCCAGCGAGTCCACCGCCGCGTGGGGCGCCACCGGGATGCCGAGCCGCGCAAACAGCCGCTTCTCGGCGAGGCGGTCCTGCGCCACCTCCAGCGCGCGCGGCGGCGGCCAGGCGGGCGCGATGCCGGCCAGCGCGCGCACCGAAGCGACGGGCACGTTCTCCCAGTCGAAGGTGATCACGTCCACGCGCCGGGCGAACTTCCTGAGCGCGGCGAGATCGTCGAACTCGCCGGTGACGACGGGCGCGACCGCTGCGCCCGGCACGTCGGCCGAGCGGTCGTACATCAGGAACTCGAGGCCGAGGGGAATGCCGGAGAGGGCGAGCATCCGGCCGAGCTGGCCGGCGCCGATGATGCCGATGCGCATGGTCAGCCCGCGCGCGGGTCCGGGCGGGCGAGAACGTCGGCGGTCTGCTGCTCGCGGAAGGCCAGGAGCGCAGCCTCGATCTTCGGGTGCCGCAGCGCGAGCATCGAGGCGGCGAGCAGCGCGGCGTTCTTCGCGCCCGCGACGCCGATCGCGACCGTCGCCACCGGGATGCCGGCGGGCATCTGGACGATGGAGAGCAGCGAGTCGAGGCCGTTGAGGGTCTTCGACTGGACCGGAACGCCAATCACCGGCAGCGACGTCTTGGCCGCCAGCATCCCGGGCAGGTGCGCAGCGCCGCCGGCTCCCGCGACCACGGCCTCGAGGCCACGCCCGCGCGCGGTGGCCGCGTATTCGAACAGGAGGTCGGGCGTGCGGTGTGCCGAGACCACGCGCACCTCGTGCGGGACGCCCAGGTCCCCGAGGACCGTTGCCGCGTGCTGCATCGTCTCCCAGTCGGAAGACGAGCCCATGACGATTCCGACGAGGGGCTTCATCGGGAAATGGTAGCAGGGGGCGCGGCGGGCGTCAGTCCCGGCCCGCCTGCAGCGCCCTGTTCAGGAAGCGGAACAGCGTCCGGCCGGTGCCCTGGTCTCCGTCGGGCCCTCGCGCCGCGCGAGCCGCGGCAGCCAGTCGGCGCAGCTTGGCGGCGTCGACCTCCGGACGCTCCGCGACGAGGGCCTCGATGGCTGGCTCGCCCTCGGCGACCAGCCGGTCGCGCCAGCGCTCGATGAGCTTGAAGCGGCGGGCGTCGAGGTGCTGGCGCTCTTCCGCCGCCTCGAGCGCCGCCCGGATCGGCGCGTCGTCGACCTGGCGCATCAGCTTGCCGATGTACTGCCGCTGGCGCACCAGCGCCGATCGGCTGCTGATCCGCCGCGCGAGTTGGATGGCGTCGCGCAGCTTCTCGGGCAGGTCGAAGCCCTCCAGCAGCTCGTCCGGTGCCTCGATCAGGGCCTCGCCCAGCTCCTGCAGCGACTGCGCGCGCCGCTTCAGCTCCCCCTTGGTGGGCGGCGGGGGTTCACCGGGGATCTCGCGTCGGCGCATGCGCGCGATGCTAGCACGGCCCTGGTCACGGCCCGCGGGAGCGGCTCGCGGGATCCCGCTACAATCCGGGCTCGTCCCGACGGAGGTCCCGCATGCCCCACAGCACCGCCGCTAACCCGATGAGCCAGGCCGAGCTGGAGTCCGTCGTCACGCGCGCGCTCGAAGAGGCGCGCCGCGGCGGGGCCGACCAGGCGGAGGCCGGGGTTGCCGTCGACGGTGGCCTGTCGGTCACGGTGCGCCTCGGGGAGGTCGAGACGATCGAGTACCAGCGCGACCGCAGCATGGGCATCACCGTCTACGTCGCCGGCCGCAAGGGCACGGCGAGCACCGCCGACCTGGCCTGGGGCCCCGTGTCGGACACGGTCCACAAGGCCTTGTCCATCGCGCGGTTCACCGCCCACGACGAGTTCGCGGGGCTCGCCGACGCGGCCCTCATGGCGTGCGATGTGCCGGACCTCGACCTTTGCCACCCCTGGGGCCTCGATGCCGAGGCCGCGATCGGACTCGCGCGCGAGTGCGAGGCGGCTGCGCTCGCGGTTGACCCGCGCGTCGCCAACTCGGAGGGGAGCACGGTCGGCTCGCACCAGGGCCTGCGCGTCTACGGCAACACCCACGGCTTCGTCGGCGGCTACCCCTCCACCAGCCACAGCGTCAGCTGCGTGGTGCTCGCCCAGGAAGGCGAGGACATGCAGCGCGATTACTGGTACGACACGGCGCGTGAGGCGGGCGCGCTCGAGGCGGTCGGCGATATCGGCCGGCGCGCCGCGCGGCGCGCGCTCGAGCGGCTCGGGGCGAGGAAGCTCTCGACGCGACGGGCGCCCGTGCTGTTCGTGCCCGAACTCGCGCGCGGGTTCCTGGGGCACTTCGTGGGCGCGATCCGCGGCGGTCCGCAGTATCGCCGAAGCAGCTTCCTGCTCGGCGCCGCGGGAGAGCAGCTGTTCCCCGGATGGCTTTCCATGCGCGAGCGCCCGCACCTGACGCGCGCGCTCGGATCGGCGCCTTTCGACAACGACGGCGTGGCCACCCGCGAGCGGCTGCTGGTCGATGCCGGCGTTCTCCAGGGCTACGTGCTCGACGCGTATTCCGCGCGCAAGCTCGGCCTCGTCACGACGGGCAACGCCGGTGGCGTGCACAACCTCGAAGTGGAAGGTGGGCATGGCGATTTCGCCGCCATGCTCGCAAAGCTCGGCACCGGCCTCGTCGTCACGGAACTGATGGGCCAGGGCGTCAACGCGGTGACGGGCGACTACTCGCGCGGGGCGGCCGGGATCTGGGTGGAGGGCGGCGAGCCGGCCTACGCCGTCCACGAAGTCACGATCGCCGGGAACCTGCGCGAGATGTACCGCGGCATCGTCGCCGCGGGTGCCGACATGGACCTGCGCGGCGGCATCCGCACCGGCTCGATCCTCGTCGGCGAGATGACGATAGCGGGGGATTGAGCGCGCGCGAACGCCGGCCTGCCGGCGGGCGAGGTGGCCAGTGGCCAGCCGGAGCGAGCGCGTTTGCCCGCGCGAGCGAAGTGGTGGCCCGGCCGGATCCCCCCGGCCGGCATGCCGCGGCGTGGAGTCCCGCTATCCGCTACTGGCTATCCGCCCTTCCGACGAGGTCGCGCAGCGTCTGGTCGCTGGTCCGCTCGCGTATGGCCGCCTCGATCGCCTCGGCAACCGCGTCCGCATCGGGCTCGGTCCGCGCGCGGGCCAGCAGCCAGGACTCGTACTGCTGCTCGTCCCGCACGGCATTCAGGATCGCGTGCACGCCGATGCGGTCGATCGCCTTGCCCGGCACGAGCCGCTCG
>JALORP010000076.1 GCA_025458865.1 Steroidobacteraceae bacterium
TCCCGGCCGCCGCACAGGCACTACTTCCGGATCCCGCCCGCGCGCGCGGCGGATGCGCATCCGGCAGCACCGGCTCGGCGATGCGCCACGCCGCCTCGGGGCGGTGCTCGGCCACGAGATCCACGCCGAAGACGGCGTCGTGGCCAAGGCGCGCGCGCAGCCGCTCGAGCAGGCGCGCGGCCGCCGCCGGGTCGCCGTCGCGCTCGAGGCGCGCGAACAGGCCCGCCTCGCGCAGCTCGACCGGCGCCACGACCGAGGAACGCAGGCGCAGCGTGACCACGGGCGCCGGCAGTGGCGTGCGCTCCAGGCGCTCGCCGAGCAGCAGGCGCAGGTGCTCCACGTCGGCGCCCGGCCGCGCCAGGCCCAGCGCGAGGCGCGTGGACGGCAGGCCGCGGTGGCCAAGTTCGACCGAGAGGCCGCGCAGGCCGGCCGCGCGCGCGCGCAGGAACGCCTGCAGGCGGCCGAGCAGGTGCTCGCAGGCAGGCCACAGCGCCGCGCTCGAGGCGCACTCCGCCGGCAGCTCGAGGCGCTCGTCGAAGCGCTCGGGCGCCACCGTGCGCCGCCGCGGCTGGGCGCGGCGCCCGAAGGCCTCGTCGAGTTCGTCGAGCAACTCCGGACCGAAGCGCCGCGCAAAGCCGTCGCGCGGCAGGCGGACGAGGTCGGCGACGTTGCGGACCCCGGTGGCCACGAGGCGCTCGATCACGGCCGGCGGCCAGCCGAGGCACGAGAGCGGCAGGCGCGCGGCGATCGCCGGCAGGTTCACGCCGGCGGCATCGCCGGCGACGGCGAGTCCTGCGCGCGCCAGCCACAGCGCCGCGCGCGGCGTGGGCGCGAGTGCGGCGCGAGCCTCCAGGCCGCGCGCCGCGAGATCCCCGAGCACGCGCTCGCGCAGTGCATCGGCGCCGCCGAACAGGCCGAGGCTGCCGCGAACCTCGGCCAGGAGCGCCGCGGGCGGCTCGAGGCTGACGACCGGCGTGAATTGGGTAGCCCAGCGCGCGAGGCGTTCGAGCAGCGCGGCCTCGGCCTGCGGCTGGCGGTGCAGCAGCTCGAGGCCGGGCACGAGGGCCTGCGCCGCGTTCGCGCCGAGGCCGGGCGCGATGCCGAGCGCGGCGGCGGCGGCGTTGCAGGCGACCACCGCCTGCTTTGCGCCCTCGCCGTCGAGCACGGCGCAAGGCTGGCGCGCCCGTCGCCTCGACTCGCGGGTATCAGCCCCGGCCGTGGGCCGGACGATTGCGGCGAGCGGCAGCCCGGGCAGGTGCAGGCACAGCCACAGTTCCCGCCGACGCGGCGGGGATTCCACGGGTGGCGGCGGCACCCTCGGCCGTACGCGCGATGGCGCCGATGCCGGCAGCGCTGGGTCGAAGAGGTCGCCCGTGACGGGGGACGAGGACATGGAATCGCGGGCTCTGCAGGAAGAAGGGGTGGCTGCTCAAAGCAGGCCCTCGATCCGGCCGGGCGTGCTGCCCCGCCCCTTCAGCACGACGACGTCGAGCCCGCCATCGCCGCGCGGCTCGAGCGCGAGCCGCAGCGCCGCCGGTGAAGGGTCGCGTGCGCAACGCAGAGGTCGGAACAGCACGCCGAGGCTGCCACCCTCCTCGGCTGCGAGCTTGAGACGGCGCAATGCGCGATCATCGGTGGCGTCCGCCCAGGCCAGCGCCGCCGCGCAGGCGCGCGAGCGCAGCGCCTGCTCCGTGGCCCAGGCTGAGCAGGGGACATTCCCTTCGTTCTTTGCCTGGGCAGGAAAAGCGGACTGCCCCTGCTCTCCGGGAAAAGAACGAAGGGAATGTCCCCTGCTCCGCACGATCAGCATCTGCGCGGGATCGAGGCCAGCGCCCGCGAGCGCGGGCGCATACGGCAGGTGCGGCGGATCGATCCAGGCGACCCAGCGGCGCGGCGCACCCGGCTCGCCCGCGCACAGCCCGCGCAGGGCCGGCAGCAACAGGCGGAACTCGCCGATGCCCGGGGACGGCAGCAGCAGCTCCACGAGCGTGTCGCGCGGCCAGCCGCCGCCGATGCGCCCATCCAGCCGGCCGAATCCCGTGGGCAGCGTGGGGCCGGCGGATGCGGACTCCGCCGCGCGCCACACGCCCGGGTGGCGCAGCAGCTCGTGCAGCGCCGGGTTCACTGGGTCACGTGCGGCGACGGGGCATCCACGCGGCTGTGGCGCAGCACCCCGACGACGACCCCTTCGATCACGAGGGTGCGCTCGCGCAAGTCGACGCGGATCGGCTCGAAGTCGCGGTTCTCGGGCAGCAGCCAGACCACCGTGCCTTCCTGCCGGTAGCGCTTGACGGTGACCTCGTCGTCGAGCCGGGCGACCACGATCTGGCGGTTACGAACATCGGTCGAGCGGTGCACCGCCACGAGGTCGCCGTCGAGGATGCCGACGTCCTTCATGCTCATGCCGGTGACACGCAGCAGGTAGTGCGGCCGCGGGTTGAACAGCTGCGGATCCACCTGGTAGCGGGCCTCGACGTGTTCCTCGGCGAGGATCGGCCGGCCGGCGGCGACCCGCCCCACCAGCGGCAAGCCCAGCTGCTCGCGCAGGATGTCCTTCAGGACGATGCCGCGCGAAGCGCCGGCCTTGAGGTCGATCACGCCCTTGCGCTGCAGGGCGCGCAGGTGCTCCTCGGCCGCGTTGGCGGAACGGAAGCCGAGCGCCTCGGCGATCTCCGCGCGGGTGGGCGGCATGCCGCTCTCGGTGATGCACTGCTGGATGAACTCCAGGATCTGCTGCTGGCGCGGGGTGAGATCGGACATGACGGGCACCTGTGGTTACGTACAGCTACTGTGTACTTATACAGCCGCGCCCGGAGGGAAGGCAAGGGGGATGGCGGATAGCAGAATAGGCGCCGAGCGCTCGCGCCGCGGCCGAGGTGGCGAGGGGGCCCCACAGCCGAGCGTTAGCGAGGCGAGGAGTGCCCCCCGCCGGATCCCGGCCGTGGCGCAGGCACGACCGTGCCGCGGTAACTCTTAACTATCCGCCATCCGCCAGCCGCTCCCATAATCCCCGGATGCCGCCCAAGTCCCCCGACGTCCTCGTCATCGGCGCCGGCCACAACGGCCTGACCTGCGCCTGCTACCTCGCCCGCGCCGGCCTCACGGTCACCCTCCTCGAGCGGCGCGACGTCGTCGGCGGCGCCGCCGTCACCGAGGAGTTCCACCCCGGCTTTCGCAACTCGCTCGCCAGCTACACGGTGAGCCTGCTGCACCCCGACGTGATCCGCGACCTCAGGCTCGCCGAGCACGGCCTCCGGATCGTCGAGCGGCCGATGCTCAACTTCGCGCCGCAGCCGGACGGCGGCCACCTGTGCATCGGCAACACGCGCGAGGAGACGCTGCGTTCGCTCGCCCGCCACTCCGCGCGCGACGTCGAGCGCCTGCCGCAGTACGGCGAGATGCTCGAGCGCGTCGCCTCCGTGCTGCGCGAGCTGGTGCTCGTCGCGCCGCCGAACGCGGGCGGCGGCGTGCTCGAGGAACTGCCCAAGCTGCTTCGGCTGTCGCGCACCTGGCGCGCGCTCTCCCCGCCGGCGCAGCGCGACGCCTGGGAACTCTTCACCCGCAGTGCGGGCGAGATGCTCGACTGGTGGTTCGAGTCGGACGCGCTCAAGGGCGTGTATGGCTTCGACTCGGTCGTCGGCAACTACGCGAGCCCCTACACGCCCGGCAGCGCCTACGTGCTGCTGCACCACTGCTTCGGCGAGGTGAACGGCCGCAAGGGCGTGTGGGGCCACGCGATTGGCGGCATGGGCTCGATCACGCAGGCGATGCAGCGCGAAGCCGAGCGCCTCGGCGTCACCGTGCTGCGGGAAGCCGAGGTGCGGCGCATCGTGGTCGAACGCGGCGCCACCGCCGGCGTCGAGCTCGCCGACGGCCGCCGCCTCGGCGCGCGCGCCGTCGTCGCGGGCGTGGACCCGCGCCGCCTGTACCTGTCGCTGGTGGATGCCGCCGACCTCGATCCGGAGTTCCGCTCGCGCATCGAGCGCTGGCGCTGCGGATCGGCGACCCTGCGAATGAACGTGGCGCTCGCGGAGCTTCCGCGTTTCACCGCCCTGCCCGAGCCCGGCCCGCACCTCGGTGCCGGGATCATCATGGCGCCCTCGCTCGGCTATCTCGAGCGCGCCTACCTCGACGCCCGCCGCGAGGGCCTCTCGCGCGAGCCGATCGTGGAGATGGTGATCCCGAGCGTGCTCGACGACAGCCTCGCGCCTCCTGGCGCGCACGTCGCGAGCCTGTTCTGCCAGCACTTCGCGCCGGCGCTGCCCGACGGCCGCTCCTGGGACGATTCCGCGGACGCCGCCGCCGACCTCGTGATCGACTCGGTCACCCGCTACGCGCCCAACTTCCGCGCGAGCATCCTCGGCCGCATGGTGCTCACGCCCCTCGAGCTCGAGCGAAAGCTCGGCCTCACCGGCGGCGACATCTTCCACGGTGCCCTCACGCTCGACCAGCTGTTCTCGGCGCGCCCCTCCCTCGGGCACGCGGCCTACCGAGGCCCGCTGCGGGGCCTGTACATGTGCGGCTCGGGCACGCATCCCGGCGGCGGCGTCTCGGGCTTGCCCGGGCGCAACGCGGCGCGAACCATTCTGCGCGACCTCGGTCGAAAGGCCACGTGACAGGGCCGTGACAGGCCCCGTCGCTGCGCGACGACAGCAAAACCAAGGCTTTCGCCGCAAGAGCCGTTAAGTTAAACTTCGTTTTGTTTGCCGCGCGACCGGGGAGGGAACACCGGCGCCGGTGCATCCGCGGAAGCGGATATAACGTTCCAACAACCTCCTAGGAGCTACCAACATGTCGAATATCCTGAAGGTGGGCGTCGCCGCCGCTGTTCTCGCGTTTGCCGCCGGTTGCACGGACCTCAAGCCGCTGCAGGCCGAGGTCGACTCGATGAAGACCCAGATTGCCAAGATGCAGGGCGACGTCGACGCCGCCAAGTCGGCCGCGAACTCGGCCAGCAGCACGGCCCAGAGCGCCGCCTCGACGGCCACCGCTGCCCAGAACACGGCCAACCAGGCCCTGTCGGCCGCCCAGGCCAGCCAGCAGTGCTGCGACGCGACGAACGAGAAGATCGACCGCATGTTCAAGCGCTCGATGTCGAAGTAATCGACGCTCGACGTTCGTACAAAAAGCCCCGCGACGGCAACGTCGCGGGGCTTTTTTCTTGCCTGATCGATCGGGGTGACCGCGATCGTTGCGAAATGAACGGCGGACTGCGCGCGGGATCCGGCCGGGCCCCCTGTCGCTAGCGCGGACAAACGCGCTCGCTCCAGGGGGCCGCTGGCCACCTAGAGCGCAGTCCGGTCGACGTCGGCGTCAGTTTCCCGCGCCGGCGAAGAGCGCCGGGTCCGCGGACACCGCCACCGGCACGCCGCGCGCCTCGCGAAACGCCTGCTGCACGCGCGTCCAGTCCACGGGGATCATCCGTTCGCGCGTGACCTCGACGATCAGTCGCGTCAGGTCCGTGAGCTGCGGCGGCTCGACCACGTCCTCCTGCAGCGCCGGGTGCACCTCGACGTAGAGCACGCCGTCCAGCCAGCCGAGCTTTAAGGGCTGGTTGACGATGTTCACCTTGGTGTTGAGCGGAACGAGGTCGAAGAGCTTCTCGATGTCCTCGGGATAGAGGCGCATGCAGCCGGCGGTCGCCTGCATGCCGATGCCGGCCGGGCGGTTGGTGCCGTGGATGAGGTACGCCCCTCCCGGGATCGCGAGGCGCATGGCGCGATGACCGAGCGGGTTGTCGGGGCCGGGCGGCACGACCGGCGGCAGGATCTCGCCCTGGCGCGCACGCGCCTCCCGCACCGACTGCGGCGGGGTCCAGGTCGGGTTCTTGACCTTCTGCGTGATGCGCGTGACGCCGAGCGGCGTGTTCCAGTCCATCTTGCCGATCGCCACGGGGTAGCTGTGGATCACCGGCGGCTGCCCGCCCGAGGCCGGCGCGAAGTAGTAGAGCCGGTGCTCGGCGAGGTTGACGATGATCCCCTCGCGCGGCGCGCGCGGCAGGATGCGCTGCTTGGGCAGGAAGATGCTGACGCCGGCGCCGGGCATCCACGGGTCCACGCCGGGATTCGACTTGGTGATCTCCTCGTAGCCGAGGCTGTGCGCGCGGGCGAGGTCGAGCAGCGTGTCTTCCTGGCGCGCCTCCACCGAGCGGGGCGCGCCGATGAGGTCGGCACCCTCGGGCGGCATCGCGAAGCTCTCGGCCCCGGCAGGAACGGCGGCCGCGAGCAACAGGCAGAGCAGCCAGACGGATCCCTGACTCAACGTGTCACTCCCGCAATCGTCACCCAGGAGCTAGACCGGCCCGGCTGCCCGGGGTTCCCGGTCAGTAGCGGACCAGGGCCGAGCCCCAGGTGAAGCCGCCGCCGAAGGTCTCCATCAGCACGAGATGCCCGCGGCGGATGCGGCCGTCGCGCACGGCCGTGTCGAACGCGAGCGGAATCGAGGCCGCGGAAGTGTTGCCGTGCTGCTGCACGGTCACGACGACCTTCTCCATCGGCAGATCGAGCTTCTCGGCCGCGGCCTGGATGATGCGCAGGTTGGCCTGGTGCGGCACCAGCCAGTCGATCTCGTGCTTGTCGATGCCGTTCTTCGCGAGCGTCTCGTCCACCAGGCGCGACAGCGTCCGCACCGCGACCTTGAAGACGTCGTTGCCTCGCATCGCGATGCCGCCCGTCTCGCCGGCGCGCAGCCTGTCGAAGCCCTGCGACGGACCGTAGGGGAAATACAGCAGGTCGCTGTACTGGCCATCGGAGTGCAGGTGGGTGGCGATGATCCCAGGCTCGTCGGCGGGCGTGAGCACCACCGCGCCCGCGCCGTCGCCGAAGAGCACGCAGGTGCCGCGCTCGGTCCAGTCCACGATGCGGCTCAGGCACTCGACGCCGACCACCAGCGCGCAGCGCGACTCACCCAGGCGCACGAACTTGTCGGCCATCGAGAGCGCGTAGACGAAGCCGCTGCAGGCGGTCTCAAGCGCGAAGGCGGGACAGCCGTGGATGCCGAGCCGCTGCTGCAGCAGCGAGCCGGTGTTGGGAAATATCCGGTCGGGCGTGGTCGTGCCGACGACGATGAAGTCCACGTCCGCCGGCGTCATGCCTGCGGCGCGCAGCGCGCGGCGCGCGGCGTGCTCCGCCAGGGCCGAACTGGTCTCGTCCGGCGCCGCGATGTGGCGCCGCTCGATCCCCGTGCGCGCGCGGATCCACTCGTCACTGGTCTCGACGAGCTTCTCGAGATCGGCGTTGGTCAGCACCTTCTCGGGAAGATAGCTGCCGGTGCCGGCGATGCGCGAATACCGCATGCCCCCTCCTCCGGCGCCGAGGCCGCGCCGCGGGATCGCGCCGGTTATTCCTGCTCGTCTTCGGCGGCGGTCTCGATGACCTTCTTGCCCCGGTAGTACCCGTCCTTGCTGATGCGGTGACGGGCATGGGTCTCGCCGGTGGTCGGGTCCTTCGACAGCGCCGGCGCAGCCAGCTTGTCATGGGCGCGACGCATGCCGCGCGTGGACGGGGTCTTTCGGCTCTTCTGGACGGGCATGGTCGGTACTCCGATCCTAGTGTTTCAGCAGGTCCTTCAGGCCCGCGAACGGCCTCGTCGCCGCGCGGGAATCTTCGCTCTCATCCGGTACGCGCGCCACTTCACGCGGACCGCAGTCATCGTTCTCGTGCCGCGGCACCAGCGGCAGCGACAGCAGCAATTCGTCCTCCACCAGCGCGTGCAGGTCCACCGCCCGTGGATCGCAAGTCACCGCCTCGACGTCGTCCGGCGCACGCGCCGCATCGGCGTCGCCGGCGACGAAAGCGAGCCGGCCGGCCGATCGCACCGGCACGTCGACGGCTCTGAGGCACCGCTGGCACCTGAGCGCCAGCGTCGCCGCGACCTCGAGTTCGCAGCCGGGCACGCCCTCCGCTATCCCGAGGAAAGACAGCCTCGCGGTGGCGTCGCCCTCCGACGTCACCAGCGAGTCTGCCAACCTCGGGAACCCGGCGAGCGGAAAACGTCGCTCGAGGCTTGCGCTATCGGCCGCGAGGCGAACGGCATCCAGGCGATTCGCCAGGGGCTTCGACATGGGCGCGGTATCATAGTGACCCGGCCGCCCGCTGTCAAAGGCTGCTGCGCCTTAAATCCTTGTTTTTCAAGCGCTAACCGACAATGTCCCGGCTCGTCATGGCCTCGACCTCCCGCTATCGCGCCGAACTCCTCGCCCGTCTCGGCCTGCCTTTCGACCGGGAAGGGCCCGGTGTGGACGAGTCTCACCGCCCCGGGGAGACGCCGCGCGAACTTGCCGTCCGCCTCGCACGCGCCAAGGCGGAGGCCGTCGCCCGGCGCTACCCCGGCGCCTGGTGCCTCGGATCCGACCAGGTCGCCGTGCTCGGCGATGCCGTGCTCGGCAAGCCCGCTACGGACGACCGCTGCGTCGCGCAACTCATGGCTGCCAGCGGCCGCGAGGTGGTCTTCCTCACCGCCGCCTGCCTCGCGAACGTGGACGACCCATTCCTGCGCGAGCACGTGGACGAGACGCGCGTACGGTTCCGCGAACTCGCCGAACCCGAGGTTCGCCGCTACGTCGCCATCGAACAGCCGCTCGACTGCGCCGGCGGCTTCAAGTGCGAGGGCCTCGGCATCGCGCTGTTCGACCGCATCGACAGCGGCGACCCGACGGCGCTGATCGGCCTGCCGCTGATCTGGGTGGCGCGGGCGCTGCGCGAGGCGGGACTCGATCCGCTCGGCGAAACCGCCATCCGCTGAAACGCTTGCATCTGGCCCAGGCGTGCCTGGCCTGCGGGCGGGATCCGGCCGGGCCCCCACTTCGCTCGCTCGGGAAGAAAACTCGCTCGCTCCGGGGGGCCACTGGCCACCTCGCCCGCAGGCCCGCGCGGCCGTGGCCGCGTCTCGCGCTGCCATCGAACCTGCCGCAAAGCCGAGGCTGCACGACGAGCCGCACTACTTGCGCCGTGTTGCGCCTTGACCCAGCTGCGCCAGCACCGCCTTCAGCTCCGCCGGCAGCGCCGCCACGAACCGGCACTTCCGCCCAGTGTCCGGCCAGGTGAAGCTGAGCGCGTGCGCGTGCAGGAACATGCGCTCGAGGCCGCGCGCCTTCATGCGGGCGTTGAACTCACGGTCGCCGTACTTCGGATCACCCGCCACCGGGTGGCCCGCGAACGCGGCGTGCACGCGGATCTGGTGGGTGCGTCCCGTGTGGATGTCCACCTCGACGAGCGTCGCTTCCGCGGCGAAGCGCTCGATCGGGCGGAAAGTGCTCGCCGACGGCTTGCCTTCCACGTGCACGGTGACCGTGCGCTCGCCGCCCTGGCGCGTGTGCGTGGCGAGCGGCGCGTCGATCGTCTTCTTCCCGAGCGTCCAGCGGCCGGCAAGCAGCGCGAGATAGGTCTTCTGCACCCCGCCCTCGCGCAACAGCGCGTGCAGGATCCTGAGCGAGCCGCGGTCCTTCGCGATGGCCAGCAGGCCGCTGGTGTCGCGGTCGAGCCGATGCGCCAGTTCGAGCTCCTGCCCCGGCCGGTCGGCCCGCAGGGCCTCGATGACGCCGAAGGAGAGGCCTGACCCGCCGTGCACGGCGAGGCCCGCCGGCTTGTCGATGACCACGACCCGCTCATCCTCGTGGACGATGCTCTGGCGCACCGCGGCCCGCAGCCCCGCCGGGACCGTGCCCGGCGCTTCCTCCGCCGCCATCCGTACGGGCGGCAGCCGGACGCTGTCCCCCTCGGCGAGGCGCTGCTCGGGCTTCGCGCGCCCGCCGTTGACGCGCACCTCGCCGCGCCGCAACAGCCGGTAGATGTGGCTCCTGGGCACTCCCTTCAGGACGCGCAGCAGGAAGTTGTCCACGCGTTGGCCGGCGTCACCCGGGCCGGCCTCCACGTGCCGGACAGCCATGGCCGTGTTTTCAGCATGGGTCATCAATTTGAGCCTAAGGTATTGATTTTCTGAATGCTCTGCTGCTAGATTGCAGTCCGTCGCGACGCGGCCGACTGCCCGCTGGGGCCCCAAGCCGCCGAGGATTACGCAGCCCCACCGTGCGCGCGCACCGCCCACGCGGATGCCGGCAGCAGGCGGGGCTGCATGTTAGTTGGTCTGGGTCCCCCAGGCCATCGCACGGCCGAAAGCTTGGACGCGCGCCCAGTCGAAGGGTCGCGGTCCACGGAAGAACGAGAATCCCCTGGCGTGTTCACCACGGCGTGGCAAGGATCGAGGTCAGCGCAGCGGTTACCCCACCGCGGCGCCTCTCCTGCCGTAGCGTGGCCGCGACGGGTGAAGACCCCCCTCCTCCTGACGCCGGTTCCCCACCGCGTCCCAAGCTGCACGGCCCCCACGACTCCGGAAGGGGCTCATGAAGAGAATGCTCATCAACGCGACGCAGCAGGAAGAGCTGCGCGTCGCCCTGGTTGACGGCCAGAAGCTCTACGATCTC
>JALORP010000004.1 GCA_025458865.1 Steroidobacteraceae bacterium
CGAGCGGGTCACCCGTGCCGGGGTGACGGAGTTCCGGCATCAGATCCACGGTCCGACCGGGCCGGTGGCCATCTACACCCGCCGCAGCAGCGGCACGGCCGCGAGCGCCGACTCGGTGCGCAGCCGGGCGGCCAGGGCGTCAACCGCCACGGGGGCCTCGACGGTTGTACATACAAATGGCTATACTGGCAACGTGGGCGAGCGTGTCGCCGGCTTCGAATGGGAAGACGGCAAGCGCGCCAAGTGCACCCGGCACGGCGTGTCGATCGCCGAGATCGAGGCGCTGTTTCGGGGCGAGGTTTGGGTCTTTCCGGACATCTCCCATTCGGACCGGGAAACCCGCTGCCTGGGCATTGGCCGGACGGCCGCGGGCCGGCACGTGTTCGTGGCGTTCACCTTCCGGCTGCGGGACGGTGAACGCTGGTTGCGGCCGATCAGTGCGAGGTTCATGCATGCGAAAGAAGTCCGGTACTACAAGGCGGAAGTTGCCCGTCGCCAGGACTGACCGGGCCGCCGAGGCGTTCGTCGGCCGGGCGGACCTGACCCGCTATGACCTGAGTGGCCTGCAGCCGGTGCGCTTCGAGTTCGCGCCAAAGTCGGCGCGGCTCAACATGCCGGGATCCGCCCTGCCGCGAAGTCAGCTCGCGCCGCGGTTCTTCTTCCAGAGCACCTCGCTGCCGTTCTCGTGTCGCGCGAGCACGCGCGCGAGCACGAACAGCAGGTCGGAGAGCCGGTTCAGGTAGGTCAGCGGCAGCGGGCCGACGTCCTCCTGCCGCGCGAGCGTCCACACGCGCCGCTCGGCGCGCCGGCACACGGTGCGTGCGACGTGGCAGGCCGCGGCCGAGGGACCGCCGCCGGGCAGGATGAAGTCCTTGAGCGGCGGCAGGTTCGCGTTGAAGGCGTCGAGCTGCTCCTCGAGCCGCGTCACGTGCGCCTCGGTGATCGCGCGGAACCCGGGGATGCACAGCTCGCCGCCGAGGTCGAACAGGTCGTGCTGCACGCCCGTCAGCACCTCGCGCACCGCGGCGGGCAGGTAGGGCACGGCGAGCACCACGCCGATGCAGCTGTTGCACTCGTCCACGGTGCCGTAGGCCTCGACGCGCGCGTCGTCCTTGGGCACGCGGGTGCCGTCGCCGAGGCCGGTGCTGCCGTCGTCGCCGGTGCGGGTGTAGATCTTGGTCAGCCGGTTGCCCATCGAAATCTCCTCGCGCAGGTCAGCGCAGGTCGCGGCCGAGTGTGAGGAACCCACTGCGGTCAGGGGTGTTATAGCCGCTGGCGAGTTCGTACTGCTCGTCGAACAGGTTCTCGACGCGCGCGGTCAGGCGCCAGCCGCCGGGCAGCGCGAGGCGGGCCGACAGGCTCGCCACGGCGTAGGACGGCAGCTTCACCGGCTCGGGGAAGCCGAAATCGAGTCGCTCGCCGGCGGCGAGGACGTCGAGCGCCAGCACGTGCACGCCGATGCGCCGGCCGACGGCGAGGGTGTAGTTCTCGCGCGCGCGGCGCAGCAGGCGCTCGTCGCTGTCGCGGTCGCGCGGGTCCTGCCAGGTGGCCGCGGCGCGAGCGAACCAGGCCTCGCCCTCGTAGCGCCAGGCGGCCTCGACACCCTCGATGCGCGCGCGCGCGACGTTTCGGTTCTCGCCGTCGAAGGTGGTGAAGTCGGTGACGACGTACTGGATCAGGTCGTCGATGTCGTTGCGGAAGGCGGCCAGGGTCAGCTGGTGGCGTTCGCCAATGCGGTGGCGCAGCGCGACCTCGAAGCTCTCCGACGACTCCGGCTGGAGATCCGGGTTGCCGCCGAAGCCGTAGCGGTCCGTGGCGTCCGGCGCGCGGAAGGCGGTGCCGGCCGCGAGGGACACCGACGTTGCGGCGCCGAGCGCGACGCCGTACTCGAGGTTCCAGGTCGCCTCGCTGCCGAAGTCCTCGTGGTGCGTGTATCCCACCGCCGCCAGCAGCCGGTGCCGCCCCGCCGTGAACTGGTCCTGCACGTAGGCCAGCTGCATGCCGGTGCCCTGGTCGAAGCCAAGGCCGTAGGAGTCAGAGGAGGCGTCCTCCTGCTGCAGCAGAACGCCGGCGGTGACCGAGTGCTTGTCCCCGACCGCAACGTCGTTCTGCCAGTCGAGCTGCCAGCGGCGCGTCTTCAGGTAATCCGGCGACTGGTTCTGCTCGATGCGGTCGAGCGCGTGGCCGAGCGTCACGCGCGTGTCCCAGCCGGCGCGCGGGCTGGCTGCAGCCTCGAGCGCGAAGGCCGCGTTCTCGAAGTCCTGGTCCACCGGCGTGACGAAGAAGTCGGAGTATTCCGAGGTGCCGGCCGCGTACCAGGCGCGCGCCGCGAGCTCGATCCCGCCCAGCTCGCGCCGCGCCGAGGCGTTCGCGCTCAGGTTGCGGTAGCCGCGGTCCACGTCGTCGCCCGTGCGGGTGGGGAAGCCCTCGCTGTCGAGCCAGCTGACGCCGAGCGAGGCGCCGCCATCGTCGCCGGCGAAGCCGGCCGCGAGCGCCGCCGTGCGCGTGTCGTAGCTGCCGCCGCCGACCTCGAGCGAGGTGCCGGCGTATTGGCGAGTGATGACGTTGATCACGCCGCCGATCGCGTCCGAGCCGTAGAGCGTGGAGCGCGGGCCCTTCACGACCTCGATGCGCTCGACCATGGACGGCGGGACGTTCTGCAGGGAGGCCACGCCGATGGTGCCCGGGTTGATGCGCACGCCGTCCACCAGCACCAGCACGTGGTTCGACTCGGTGCCGCGCAGGAACAGCGAGGTTTGCTGGCCGGGCCCGCCGGCGCGCGCCACTTCCACGCCGGCCCGGAAGCGCAGCGCGTCGCCAACGTCCGCGCCGGGCAGGCGCGCGAGTTCCTCGGCCGTGATCACCTCGACCGAGGCGAGCACCTCGGCGTGCGCCGCGGGCGTGCGCGTGGCGGTGACGATCAGCGGCTCGAGGGCCGGTGAGTCCGCGAGCGCGGTCAGCGAAACGGTCGCGCCGACGGCGGCGGCCACCCAGGATCTTGTCGTTGTCATGCTCCCTCCCATGCACGCCCGCAGGGGATGTGAAATGACCGCGGGGCGGTGGAGGGGAGGGACAGTACGGCGAGGGCCCGGACCGGCCGTCGCCCACCGCGACACGGCGCCTTCGACAGGCCGGTCTCCGGGCTCTCGGCGGGCCTTGCGGGCCTTCGCGTCGCCTTCCCGCCGGCGTGTGCCGGCAGTGGCTGCAGCTGCTGCGTGACGCGAATTCAGCCGATTACCGTTGCGGGGGCAGCGCCGGAATCGCGATCGCTCGCTCACCGGCTTCCCGTTTAACCCGGGCGGACCCGGGTCACCTGTCGGCGTGCACTCTAGGTACGGTACCCCCTGCGGTCAAGCCCGGGTTGACGCAGGAGTCGGCGCGCCGCAGGCTGCGGCCGCTGCCGGGCCTGACCCGGCAGGTTGTCACGGGCTCCGAGGTTGAAGCAGACCATGTCCCATTCGCCCCATCTTCGGGCGGCCCTCGATGCCGCCGCCGCCGCCGCGGAGGTGATCCGCGGCCTGTATCGCCAGAACGTCAGGGTCGAGGTGAAGGCCGACAAGACGCCCGTGACCGAGGCCGACGTCGGCGCGGAGCGCGCGATCCGCGCCGTGCTCGAGGCGCGCTTCCCCGGCTATGGCTTTTTCGGCGAGGAGACGGGCAGCCGCGCGATGGAGTCCGAGTACGTCTGGCTCGTGGATCCCATCGACGGCACCAAGGCCTTCGTGCGCGAGTACCCGATGTTCTCCACGCAGATCGCGCTGATGCACCGCGGTGCGCTGGTGCTCGGCGTGTCGAGCGCGCCCGTGTACGGCGAACTGGCGTGGGCGGAGCGGGGACAGGGCGCGTTCCTCGACGGGCAGCCGCTGCAGGTGAGCGACATCGCGGAGCTCTCGTCAGCGGCGCTCTCCGCCGGCAACCTCAAGTCGCTCGCGCGTTCGGACGCCTGGGATCGCTACGGCGGGATCGTCGCCGAGGTGAGCCGCATCCGCGGCTACGGCGACTTCCTGCACTACCACCTGCTCGCGGCCGGCAAGATCGACGCCGTGATCGAGTCGGACCTCAACATCCTCGACATCGCCGCGCTCGCGGTGATCGTCGAGGAAGCGGGCGGACGGGTGACCGACCTGGCCGGCGGGCCCGTGACGCTGGCGACGACGAGCCTGCTTGCGACCAACGGGCGTCTGCACGACCTGCTGCTCGAGCGAATGCGCTGGGGTCGCTGACGCGCGGCCCGGACTGCCCATTTTGGGCGGCCGAGGCAGAGCGGGGTAGCTGCGGGCAGGTAAATTGACGGGTTCCGCGCCGACCGACGGGGAGACGTCTCGATGCCGCCAATTCCCACGATGCTGCGCCGCCACTGGCTTGCGGCAGCCGCCTGCACCGCCTTGCTGGCCGGCGGGTGCTCGAGCGAAGCCCCGCCGGTCGTTGCACAGGATGTCGAGAGGCCCGCCGAGATCTTGGAGGTCGGCGCATCCGGACCCGAGTCCGGCCTGCGCTTTCCGGGCCGCGTCCGGGCGGCGCAGCGGGCGGAGCTCACCTTCAGCGTGCCCGGCAAGCTCGTCGAGCTGCCGGTCCGGGAAGGCCAGCAGGTGGCGACCGGTGCGCTCATTGCGCGCCTCGACCCCGGCAGCTACCAGTCGCGGCTGGCCTCGGCGCAGGCCGAGTTCGACAAGGCGAAGAGCGATTACGAGCGTGTGCGGACCATCTGGGAGCGCTCGAAGGCCGTCGCGCAGGTGGACGTGGACCAGAAGCGCACGGCGATGGAGGTCGCGCGCTCGACCCTCGCCGCGGCGCGCAAGGACGTGGCGGACACGCGGCTGACGGCGCCCTTCGCGGGCGTCGTGGCGCGCCGCCACGTCGAGAACTTCCAGAACGTGCAGGCGAAGGAACCCATCGTCAGCCTGCAGGACGCGGCGCAGCTCGAGGTGGTGATCCACGTCCCCGAGCGCGTGGTGCGCGGCGAGCCGAGGCGGGCCGAGGGATACGCGACCTTCGAAGGCGTGCAGGACCGCCGCTTCCCGGTGAAGCTGAAGTCGATCGCCACCGAGGCCGACCCGCAGACGCAGACCTATGAAGTCGTCCTCGGCCTCACTGTGCCCGCCGGCGTGACGGTGCTGCCGGGGATGTCGGCGACCGTCTTTCCGCAGGAGGCGACCGGGCCGGGTGTGGATGCCGTCGTGCGAGTGCCGGTCGAGGCGGTGTTCGCCGATGCCGAGGGCGTGCCGCAGGTCTGGGTGGTGGATGCCGAGACCTCCCGCGTCGCGGCTCGCGCGGTCGAGACCGGTTCGCTGGAGGGCGGCGAGGTGGTGGTGATCCGCGGACTGGCCGCGGGCGAGCGCATCGTGACCGCCGGCGTCCATCACTTGCGCGCCGGCATGCGCGTTCGTCCGCTCTGACCTGCGAGGCGGCCCGTGAATCTTGCCGAGCTGACGCTGCGCAAGCCCACGATCGCGTGGGTGAGCTGCCTCCTGCTGCTGGTGGGCGGCTATATCGCCTACCAGGGACTCGGTCGCTTCGAGGATCCGGAGTTCGTGATCCGGCAGGCTGTAATCACGACGCCCTACCCGGGTGCCCTGCCGACGCAGGTCGCCGAGGAGGTCACGGACGTGATCGAGGGCGCGGTCCAGCAGCTCCAGGAGCTGAAGGAGGTCACCTCCGTCTCCCGCGTGGGCAGCTCGACCGTCAAGGTCGAGGTGGACATGCGCTTCGCGCGCACGCGCGACGAGCTGGAGCAGGTCTGGGACAAGCTCAGGCGCAAGGTTGCGGATGCGCAGCGCCGGTTGCCACCGGGCGCGGGGCCATCGATCGTCAACGACGACTTCGGCGACGTCTATGCGCTGTTCTTCGCCGTCACAGGCGAAGGCTACAGCCTGCGGCAGATCCACGACTACGTGGACGGCCTGCAGCGCGAGCTGCTGCTGGTTCCCGGCGTCGCGAAGGTCGCGACGCTGGGCGCGCCGCGCGAGGCGATCTTCGTCGAGATCTCGTCCGCCCGCGCCGCGCAGCTCGGCATCCCGCTCGAGCGCGTCCACGCTGCCCTGCGAGAGCAGAACGTGATCACGCCGGCCGGCAACACGCTCGCCGGGTCGCTGCGCATCGAGGTGAGCCCCACCGGGCAGCCTGCCTCCGTCGAGGCGGTCGCCGGTCTCGCCCTCGCGTCGGCAGGCGGCGATCGCGTCATCTTCCTCCGGGACGTGGCGGACGTGAGCCGGGGCTACGTCGAGCCGCCGCAGGCGCTGATGCGCCATGACGGACGGCCGGCCATCGGGCTCGGCATCTCGAACATCTCCGGCGGCAACGTCGTCGCAATGGGAGACGCGGTCCGCGCCCGGCTCGCGGAGCTCGAGGCCCAGCGGCCGGTCGGCATGGAGCTCAACGTCGTCTCCTACCAGTCCGACTCGGTCCGCGCGGCGGTGGACGGATTCGTCGTCAACCTCGTGGCCGCGGTGGTCATCGTGGTCCTGGTGCTCGTGGTGTTCATGGGGCTGCGCAGTGGCCTGATCGTTGGCGCGGTGCTGCTGCTCACGGTGGCCGGCACGCTGGTGGCAATGCTGCTCGACGACATCGCGATGCAGCGCATCTCGCTCGGCGCGCTGATCATCGCGCTGGGCATGCTGGTGGACAACGCGATCGTGGTCACCGACGGCATCCTCGTGCGCATGCAGCGCGGCGAGGATGCCGCGCGCGCGGCGGTCGAGGTGGTGGAGGCCACGAAGTGGCCGCTGCTCGGCGGCACGGCCGTCGGCATCCTAGCCTTCAGCGCGATCGGCCTGTCGCCCACGGACATGGGCGAGTACGCCGGCTCTCTGTTCTGGGTGATCCTCTATTCGATGCTGCTCAGCTGGCTGTTCGCAGTGACGTTGACGCCGCTGTTCTGCGTGCGGTTCCTGAAGGTCGCGCCGCGGGCCGGCGGCGAGCTGCAGGCCGGCGCGCTGGTGACGCGCTACCGCGGTCTGCTCCGTGCCGTGCTGCGCCGGCGCGCGTTTACCGGCCTCGTGCTGCTCGCCCTGCTCGCAGCGGCCGTGGGCGGCTTCGGTTTCGTGCCCCCGGGCTTCATGCCGGAATCGGCGCGGCCCCAGTTCGTGGTGGACATGTCCCTGCCGCAGGGCACGGACATCGGGGCGACGGCCGCGGAGCTCGAGAAGGCGGAGGAGCACGTCCGCTCGCGTCCTGGCGTCACGCACATCACCACCTTCGTCGGGCAGGGCGGATTGAGGTTCATGCTGACGTACTCGCCCGAGGATCCGAACAGCGCCTACGGCCAGCTCCTCGTGGACGTCGAGGACGCGAAGCTGATCCCGGGGCTCGTCACGGAACTGCAGGCCTCGCTCGAGCAGCGGCATCCGGGCGCCGAGGTCAAGGCCTGGAAGTTCATGCTCGGCCGCGGCGGCGGGAAGAAGATCGAGGCGGCCTTCCGCGGCCCCGAGCCGCAGGTCCTGCGCCGTCTCGCCGACCAGGCGACCGCCATCATGGCGGCCGATCCCGGCGCGGTGGCGGTGAGGGACGACTGGCGGCAGAAGGTGCCGGTACTTCGCCCTGCGCTCGACGACGTGGCCGCGCAGCGCGCCGGCGTGACGCTGCCGCAGGTCAGCGATGCCCTGAACCGCGCCCTGACCGGCAGCCAGGTCGGCGTCTACCGCGAGGGGGACGACCTGATTCCCATCGTTTCGCGCGCCCCGGCCGATGAGCGGGCCGTGTCGACGCAGCTCGACAGCGTGCAGGTGTACAGCCCCGCGGCGCAGCGATACCTGCCGCTGGGGCAGCTCGTCACGGGCGTTGAGGTCGAGTGGGTCGACGCGATGATCCGCCGCGTGGACCGGTTTCCGACCATCAAGGCCCAGGCGGATCCGCTGCCCGGCGAGCTGCCCGCGCCACTGCTCGACCGGCTGCGGCCGCAGATCGAGGCGATCGAGCTGCCGCCGGGCTATGCGCTGGAGTGGCACGGCGAGTACAAGGCCTCCAAGGAGGCGAACGCGGGCCTGGCCCAGGCAGCGCCTTACGGCTTCGCCGCGATGATCCTGGCGGTGGTTTTCATGTTCAGCGCGCTGCGCCAGCCGCTCGTGATCTGGCTCACCGCGCCGCTCGCCATCGTTGGCGTGACCGCGGGCCTGCTGCTCTTCCAGGCGCCGTTCGAGTTCATGGCGATCCTCGGCTTCCTGAGCCTGATCGGCATGCTGGTCAAGAACTCGATCGTGCTGGTCGACGAGGCGGATTCCGAGATCCGCGGTGGGAAGCCGGGGCTTCAGGCCGTGATCGACGCCGCGCTGAGCCGCGCGAGGCCGGTATTCCTCGGCGCCCTCACCACGATTCTCGGCGTGGCGCCGCTGCTCGCAGACCCCTTCTTCAAGAGCATGGCCGTGACGATCATGTTCGGGCTCGCCTTCGCGACCCTGCTGACGCTGGTGGTGGTGCCGTTGCTCTACGCGGCGGTATTCCGGCTGCGGGAGTCGCCGGCGGGTTGAAGCGCCGGCAGCCGGGCCACGGGGTCAGTCGTCGTTTTTCGACGACGAGATCGCCGCAGCCACGCCGACTACGGCAGCTCCGATGACGACGCCCTTGAGCACGTCGTCGTCCCGGTCGCGGTCGTAGCGGTCGTCCCAGCGGTCCTCGCGGATTTCGCGTCGGACTTCCCGCCGGGCTTCCCGTCGCTCTCGCTCGACTTCGCGATAGCCCTCGCGGATCTCGCGCCGGGCGCACTCTCGGGTCTCGCAGCGGCGCAGCTCGCGCCGCGCCTCGCGCTTCTCGCGCTCGACCTCACGGATTCCCTCGCGGACCTCACGCCGGACCTCCCAGCGGTCCGCGTGCGCGGCGGGCGCAGACGCCATCGCCGCCAGCAGCACGGTGACGGCGGCAGCGATGTGACCGGGGGCGGGCATCAACCTGCTCCCCCGCGGCCGACGCGGAACTTCGCGACGCGCTCCTCGTAGCTGCGAACGACCTTCTCGCAATCCTTCGTTTCCACCGAGACGGTGGTGCCGTAGCCGAAGGCCGAGGCGAAGAGGAACGAGCGGTCCGTGCCGAACAGCCGGCCGATCGCGCCGTGCAGGTCGAGCGCCTCGCGCTCGAAGTCCACGCGCTGCTCCGCGACGACGCAGCCTCGGGCAAGGCCCGCGAGGTAGCCAAAGCGTTTAAGGCTCTCGTCGAGCTCCGCTTCCGGGTCGGCCGCATCGGCTGGCGCAGCGGGAGGATCGGCTGCCATCGCAAGCGGCGAACAGGCGACGAGTGTCGCTGCAAGGGCGGTCAGGAAGCGCATGGAAGGCACGGCGGCTCTCCGGGGTCTGTACCAGACGACTGCGCCGCTTCCCCCGCGGGGAGCGACGAAGGCCATGCGTGGGAAGCTCGCAGCCCCTTCGTGCCGCGGCAAGGGGCCGGGGGCGCTGGCGTGCCCGAATCGGGCATCCCGGCGCGAAGCTGCGCGGGCCTCAGCGGCGGTGCGCGTCGGCGCCGGGCGCGCGCGGGGCGAGCAGCGGCAGGATGCGGCTCGCCGCGTCGTAGAAGCGCTCCAGCGCCTCGAGGTCGAAATCGGCGAAGTCCTGGCGCGTCTTCGAGGTCACCAGCAGCTTGTCCCGTCCGACTTTCTGGATCCAGCCTTTCTCGACCAGCCACGCGATCTTGCGCCGGACCGTCTCCCGGGGAATGCCCGTCGAGGCGCTGACCGACATCGCGTTGCAGGGGCGGAGGAAATCCCTGTGGGCGTCCTTCGTTACCAGGGCGTGCAGTCCTTCGCTCGAGCGGGCGGCGATCTCGTCGTAGAACCGGCGCACGTTGTACTGGGCGATGACTCCGAGCACCACGGCAGCGGTCAGGTCGCCGCCGAAGGCCTGGTTCACCCGGATCAGGTGCTCGATCATGAACCGGCCGAGCAGATAGGACACCTCGATGTGGTGCTCGCGCAGCCGCTGTCGGTCCAGCATGACCCGTCTCCCCCTCTGCGGCGCCGCGGGACCTCCGGCGGGAGGGCGCGGCGCCGCGGGGGCAGTGTACGACAACCGGCGGCGCGGCCGGATGAGCCTCTGCGCAGCAGGGTGTCAATCCTGGCGCAGGCCCTCCAGGTCGCGTGCGAGGCGCACGGCGATGCGGTCGACCACCTTCTTGGCCGCGTCCCAGGGGCGGAAAGCCACCGTGGCGTCGATGCCCGGCCGGGTGCCATACGCGACGAAGGCCACACTCATGTCGTCGGCCAGTCCCTCGCGGAACTCGCCGGCGATGGTGACGGAACCGGTGAAGATGCCCTTCGGGCTCACCATGTTGACCATGGAGAACGGCGGCAACATCATCGCCACCTGTCCCTTGCTGGTGGGTTTCGCGTCGAGGACGCGGAAGCGGATGCGCAGTACGTCCGCCGCCGGCGTATCCACGAGCTCGAACGAGCGCGAGAGCTCCGCGCGAAGCCGCGTGTCCGCGTAGGCGGCCACCTCGCTGGCGCCTGCGTCCTGGGCGGCGTGGACGCCGGTCTCGTCCTGGATACGGATTTCCGTGGGCTCGAGCAGGACCTTACGGTAGCCGGAGAGGTCGAGGCCGGGCTTCGTGAACAGCAGCACGTTCGAGTCGTCCGGCGATACGTATAGCTGCGGGTAGTCATCGGGGGCGACGAGCTTCGGGTTGCCGCAGCCGGCGAGGGCCAGGAGTCCGAGGGACGCGGCGGTGAGTGTCGTGATTCGATTCATGGGTGTGCTCCGAAAGCGCGGCAAGATCTCAGTGGTGGACGGGATCGTCAACGCGCGTTCGGGGCAGGTCTGCCCAAATTGAGCATGTTGCGCGCCTGCGAGCGCCGTCCGTGGAAGGCGTGGCGCTCGGGTGCTCCTTAGACTACGGTCCCGGAGAACCCATGGAACTGTGGCGGACGATCGTAGCCGGCGCCGTAGTGGCGGTGGCACTTCAGGGCTGCGGCGCAGCCGCCGTGCGGCCCGATCCCCTGCCTGGATCGCTCGCTGCCGATGCCGCCGTGCCCGGCATTCCCGGTGTGCGTTACTGGGGCGACGTCTCACCGCCCGGCTTCGATCGCTGGCTCGCGTTGCCGGACGCGGCCCTCGCCGAGCGCTACGCCGGCGTCATGAACCGCAGCCACGAGTACTTGCTGCTGTCGGGCGGTGGCGCCCAAGGCGCTTTCGGTGCCGGCTTGCTGGTCGGCTGGACTGCAAGTGGCAGCCGGCCCGACTTCGAGGTGGTCACGGGCGTCAGCACCGGCGCGCTGATTGCGCCTTTCGCTTTCCTTGGTCCCGACTACGACCAGGTGCTCGAAGAGGCCTACACGAGCCTGTCCACCGAGGACCTCGTCGAGCGTCGCGGTCTGCTCCAGATCGTGCGGGGCGACGCCGCGGCCGACACGCGTCGCCTGCGCGCGGTGATCGCACGCTACCTCGACGATGCCGCCATCGGCGCCATCGCCGCCGAAGGGCGCAAGGGCCGGTCGCTTCTCGTGGGCACTACCAACCTCGACGCCGGCCGGCCGGTAATCTGGGACATCACGGCGATCGCGGCGAGCGGTTCGCCGCGGGCGGCCGAGCTGATCCGCGACGTCGTGCTGGCCTCGACGTCGATCCCCGGCGCATTCCCGCCCGTGCTGATCGAGGTGGAGGCGGGCGGGCGGCGCTACACCGAGATGCATGTCGATGGCGGCGTCGCCTCGCAGGTGTTCCTCGGGCCGTCGGCGCTCGACTGGCGGGCGATCGCCGAGCGCCTCGGGGTGCAGGGCACGCCGCGACTCTTCGTGATCCGCAACGGGTGGCTCGAACGCGCCTGGGAGACGACCGAGCCGCGGCTCGTCCCGATCCTGAACCGCACGATCTCGACGCTGATCCACAGCCAGAGCCTCGGCGACCTCGCCAAGATCTATCTCGTGTCGAGGCGCGACGGACTCGACTTCAATCTTGCCCACGTGCCAGACACGTTCACGGAGGAGCCGCAGGAGGTGTTCGACGTCGACTACATGCGCAAACTCTTCGCGCTCGGTCGCTCCATGGCGGAGAGCGGATTCCCCTGGGCCCGGGAGCGCCTGGAACCAGGGTCGACCGGGTCTCCATAGCCCGGCGTCGTTCGCCGCCGGGCCCCCGGCGCGGCCTCACCCGCCGTGGCCGAGACGCTTCATGCGCTCGCGGATATGCTGGACAACGTCGGCGACGATGGCCTGCGCCTCCGCGGCGTCGAGCGCTTCGAACGCCCGCTCGCGGGTCACGTAGTGCAGCATCAGAAGGCCCCGCATGCGGCGGAACGCGCCAGGGTTCGCGACGCCACAGGTCGACGGATCGTTGGCCAGCACCGCCCGCACGTTGGACTCCTGGCTGAGATCCACCCGGCACAGCAGCGCGAGCCGTGCGAGCTCGCCGAGGATATCCTCGAACTGCCTACGGATCCGCTGGATATCGAGCGCCCCGGGCTTCTTGTTCGACATCATGGCTCTCCTGCGCCGTGGCCGGTTTCTATCACCTGCAGTGACCGATTTGGTGTGGTCCGCCACCCGGTGTGCCCGAAACGGGCATCGGTACGGCAGCGAAGGCGCCCGCAGGCGGGCACGTCGGCGCGAGTCAGGCGATCGGGTCGCAATCCGTCGATGACTCCGCGCCAGCGCCATCCGGCCGCGGCACCGCGTAGCGCAGCTCGGCGAGGCCTGTGCCGAAGGCCTTCACAGAGATGAGCCGCAGCGGCGGGAAGGCGATGCGGCGCGGCAGCAGCGGCTGCCCGCGGCCGAGGGTCACCGATCCAATCTGGACGATGATCTCGTCGAGCAGCCCCGCATCGTGGAACTGGCCGGCGAGGTCGCCGCCGCCGACGATCCACAGGTTCCTGCCGCCGGCAGCCGCGAGCATGGCCGCGTGTACCGGCCTCACGTCGCCGCTCACGAAGCTCACATCGGCGCCTTCCAGGCGCGGCAGCGTCCGGCGCGAGAAAACCCACACGGGCATCTCATAGGGCCAGGGCGCCTGCTCCGCGGTACCGGGCTTCACGTGGTTGCGCAGCATCCACTCGTAGGTCGAGGAGCCCATCGCGGCCGCGCCGACCTCGCGGATGAAGTCCGGGTAGCTGCTCTCGGCCGGGTCACCGAGCGGAAACAGCCAGTCGAGCGAGTGGTCCTCTGTGGCGATGAAGCCGTCGAGGCTGGTGGCGGTGTAGTACTGCGTAGCCATGGGGGGTTCCGGTCGGACTCGAGGGCGGCGCCGCGCTCAGGCGGTGGTCTTCGCTCGCGCCACACGGGCGCGCAACTCGTCGATGAAACGCTCGCGCTCCGCCGGTGACACCAGCTGGAAGCGCCCGCGGTAGCTGACCTTCGCTCGCGTAAGCGACATCGCCGGGGCGGCCCACAAGCTGCGGCTCGGTGCGACGTCCGTGATGTCGGCGTAGGGAATTCGCCATCGGACCACGCCGGACCGGATCAGGAGATGGTCGTCGGCCAGGGTGTACTCGCAGGGAACACCGACGAGAAAGACCAGCAGCACCATGAAGGCCGTCACCCCAAAGCCGATCAGGCTCTCGATAGGGTTGGTCTCGAGTGCCGCGACTGCGCCAGCAAGCGCGGCGGCGATGCCACCCGCGGCCGCAAGGACCAGCCAGGCGTCCACCTTGGTCGGGAAAGTCATCTCGTTCAAGGGTCCACCTCCGCAGATTGGCGACTCGCTCCACCCGGCGAGGAATCGAGCGCCGGCCCGCAGGTCCGGTGGCGCCTGCAGCGAACGGCTAGGCGCCTTCGGCATGGGGACTCGCGGCGGAACCGGCAAGGATTCCACCGTCTATGTTCAGCTCCGCGCCGGTGATGTAGGGTGCTTCGTCCGAGGCCAGCAGCACGGCCAATGCCGCGACCTCTTCAGGCAGCCCGAAGCGGCGCAACGGCGTGTCCCTCACGAACTGGGCCATGCGTGCCTCCCGGTCCTTCCCACTCCCGAGCATCGGCTCCCACATCGGGGTCAGGATGGCAGCCGGGTGGATCGAGTTGCAGCGAATCATGAGATCCTGCTCTGCACAGTACAGCGCAACCGACTTGGTGTGGTTCCTGACGGCTGCCTTGGATGATGCGTAGGCCGCTGCGCCGGGTATCCCGACCATGCCCGAACGGGAAGACATGTTGATGATGGCGCCGCGCTTCCGTGGACGCATCATCCTTATGGCGTACTTGCACCCAAGGAAGACGCCATCGAGGTTCGTCCTGTGAACCGACCTCCACGCATCCAGGCTGGCGTGTTCGGGATCATGCAATGGATCCCCGTCCTCGAAGCCCGTGATCCCGGCATTGTTCACGACCACGTCGAGGTATCCGTGCGTCGCGAGCAGCGTATCGGTCGTTCGTAGCCAATCCTCTTCTTCCCGGACATCCAGGTGGATGTACCTGGCCGACTGACCCAGGTTCGTGGCCGTCTGGCGACCAAGCTCGTCGTTGATGTCGGCCAGGTACACGAGCGCGCCCTCGCCGACGAACGCCCTTGCCACGGCTTCGCCGATGCCCCGGGCCGCTCCGGTCACCAGTGCGATCTTTCCTTCGAGTCGTTTCAATGCCCCGAGTCTCCTCTTGATGCGCAATGTCAAACGGGCTCTAGGGATGCAACGAACGATCGGTCATGCATCGGTAGCGATGCGGGGCACGACGTCACTTGTGCTCGTGATCGTGCGGGGCCTCGCCGTGCGATGCGCTGCCGAGATCGGGATGGGTGTGCTCGTGCCCGGCGCCGGCCGGTCCATGAGGATGCGCCGGATCGGCGGGCGCATGCGGCTCGCCATGCTCGTGCTCATGGGCGTGGGTGTGGGCGTGGGAATGCGCATGCGGGTGACTGTGGGCGAGATCGCCGTGGCGATGGGTGTGCTCGTGGACATGCTCGTGCGCATGCGCGTGTTCGTGGCTATGCGGTTCGACCGGAACGTACTTGGTGGTCATGGATCTCCCCCGGAGAGGTTGTGGCAGTGAATTCGTGTGCGGCTCTGTCGATGCGCTGGCCGGCGCCTAGTAGATGGCGATCTCCCGCTTGCCCCTGGCGTCGCGCGCGCCGCGGAACATGCCCTCGGTGTTGAACTCCATCGCGATGTTGCCCTCGCGGTCGACGACGATCACTCCGCCGTCGCCGCCCATGGCCGCGAGCCGGCCCTGGATCGCGGTGCGCGCCGCTTCGGCGACGTCGACTCCGCGGTACTTCATCAGCGCGCTGACCTCGTGCGAGATCACCCCCCGGATGAAGAACTCGCCGGTGCCGGTCGCCGAGACGGCGCAGGAGCCGTTGTCGGCATAGGTGCCGGCGCCGATGAGCGGCGCATCGCCGACGCGGCCCCACTTCTTGTTGGTCATGCCGCCGGTCGACGTGGCGGCGGCGAGGTTGCCTGCGGCGTCGAGCGCCACCGCGCCCACCGTGCCGTAGTAGCCGATGTCGGCGGCGCTCAGGCGCTCGCCGCGGCGGGCCTGCTCGAGCTGCTGCCAGCGGCGCTCGGTGTAGAACCAGCTGCGGGGCACGAGCGGCATGCCGTTCTCGAGCGCGAAGTCCTCGGCGCCCTTGCCGGTCAGGAACACGTGCGGCGAGCGGTCCATGACCAGCCGGGCGAGCTCGATGGGATTGCGGACGTGGCGCAGGCCGGCGACGGCGCCGGCGCGCAGCGTCTGGCCGTCCATCACGGCGGCATCGAGCTCGTTGATGCCTTCGGCGCTGAAAACCGCGCCGCGGCCGGCGTTGAAGAGCGGCGAATCCTCCAGGATCTTCACCGCGGCGATCGCGGCATCCATGCTGGTGCCGCCGGATTCGAGGATCGAGTAGCCGGCGTCGAGGGCCTTCCCGAGGTCCTCCTGGTAGCTCTTCTCGGCCTCGGGCGTCATGGATGAGCGGCTGATCACGCCGGCGCCTCCGTGGATGGCGATCGCGAACATGGGGGATTCCTCGGCAAGGGTGGGGGCCGGCGTGGCGGCGAGCAGCAGGACCAGCAGTCGGGCGGGCAAGGTGCGCAGCATCATGCAGGTTCTCCGCAGGGCCGTCCGCGCCGCGAGGTGTGCGGGGCCGGCCGGTGGCCGGTATTATCCAGAATGACGGCGACAGCGGGTCAACTCGCGTCGCGGGCCAGCCCAATTCCCCGGGAGTGTGCATGATCCGGCCGATTCGCAGGCTCATGGTCGCCAATCGCGGCGAGATCGCCATCCGCGTGATGCGGGCGGCGGCCGAACTCGGCATGAAGACGGTCGCGATCTACTCCCAGGAGGACCGGTTCTCGCTCCACCGGACCAAGGCCGACGAGGCCTACCAGGTGGGCGAGGGCAAGGGCCCGGTCGAGGCCTACCTGGACATCCCGGACATCATCCGCGTGGCCCGCGAGGCGCAGGTGGACGGCATCCACCCGGGCTACGGCTTCCTCTCCGAGAACCCGGAGTTCGCCGAGGCCTGCGCCCAGGCTGGCATCGTCTTCGTCGGCCCTCGGCCGGACACGATGCGCCGCCTGGGCAACAAGGTTCAGGCACGCGAGCTGGCGGTCGCCGCCGGCGTGCCGGTCATGCCGGCGACGGGACCGCTCCCGAAGGATGGCGCCGAGGCCGCGCGGCTCGCGCGCGGCGTGGGCTACCCCGTGATGCTGAAGGCCAGCTGGGGCGGCGGCGGGCGCGGCATGCGCGTCGTCGAGGACGAGGCGTCGCTGGCGGAGCTGGTCGCCACGGCGCGGCGCGAAGCGAAGGCCGCCTTCGGCAACGACGAGGTCTACCTCGAGAAGCTGATCCGCCACGCCCGCCACGTCGAGGTGCAGATCCTCGGCGACGTGCACGGCGGGCTGGTGCACCTGTGGGAGCGCGACTGCACCGTCCAGCGCCGCAACCAGAAGGTGGTCGAACGGGCGCCGGCCGTGTTCCTGGGCGACGCGCAGCGCGCCGAACTCACGGGTTACGCCCTCGCGATCGGCCGGGCCGCCGATTACGTGAACGCGGGCACGGTGGAGTTCCTGCAGGACGCCGACACCGGCAGGTTCTACTTCATCGAGGTCAACCCGCGCATCCAGGTCGAGCACACGGTGACCGAGATGGTCACCGGCGTGGACCTGGTGAAGGCGCAGATACGCATTGCCCAGGGTGCGCGCATCGGCGAGCCGGACAGCGGCGTGCCGGTGCAGGAGAGGATCGGCGTCGCTGGCCACGCGATGCAGTGCCGGGTCACCAGCGAAGACCCCGAGAACGGCTTCATCCCGGACTACGGCCGCATCACCGCCTACCGTAGTCCCGCTGGTTTCGGCGTGCGCCTCGACGCGGGCACGGCCTACACCGGCGCCTTCATCACGCGCTGGTACGACTCGCTGCTGGTCAAGGTGACCACCTGGGCGCCGACGCCGGAGGAGTGCAGCCGGCGCATGCACCGCGCGCTGTGGGAGTTCCGCGTCCGCGGCCTGACCACCAACCTGCGCTTCCTCGACCAGGTGGTGACGCACCCGAGCTTCGCCGACGGCAGCTACACGACCAAGTTCATAGACCAGACGCCGGAGCTGTTCCAGTGGCCGCGCCGGCGCGACCGGGCGACGCGCCTGCTCGGATTCATCGGGGAGGTCATCGTCAACGGCAACCCGGAGGTCCGCGGTCGGCCCCGGCCGGCCAGATCGCCCGAGCCGCGGCTGCCCGCGGTGCCCGCCGCGGCGCCGCCGCCCGGGAGCCGGCAGATCCTGGAGGAGCGCGGGCCGAAGGGCCTCGCCGAGTGGATGCTGGCGCAGGAGCAGGTGCTCGTCACCGACACCACCATGCGCGACGCCCACCAGTCGCTGCTCGCCACGCGCTTTCGCACGCACGACATGGCGCGCATCGCGCCCTGGTACGCGAGCCTCGCGCCCGGGCTGTTCTCCGTCGAGTGCTGGGGCGGCGCGACTTTCGACGTGGCGATGCGGTTCCTGAAGGAGTGCCCCTGGGAGCGCCTCGCCGCCTTCCGCGAGGCGATGCCGAACCTGCTGCTGCAGATGCTGCTGCGCTCGGCGAATGCGGTCGGCTACACGAACTACCCCGACAACGTGGTGCGTCATTTCGTGGCGCAGGCGGCGCGCGCCGGGGTGGATGTCTTCCGCGTATTCGACTCGCTGAACTGGGTCGACAACATGCGCGTCGCGATGGACGCGGTGATCGAGTCCGGCAAGGTCTGCGAGGCGGCGATCTGCTACACGGGCAACCTCGCCGATCCGCGCTGCACCAAGTACGACCTGAAGTACTACGTGGGCATGGCGCGCGAGCTGGAGCGCGCCGGCGCGCACGTGCTGGCCATCAAGGACATGGCCGGCCTCTGCCAGCCGCGCGCGGCCTACGACCTCGTGCGTGCCCTGAAGCAGGAGATCGGCCTGCCCATCCACTTCCACACCCACGACACGAGCGGCATCGCCGCGGCGAGCATCCTGATGGCGGTGGAGGCGGGCTGCGACGCCGTGGACGCGGCGATCGACTCGATGAGTGGCGGCACGTCCCAGCCGAACATGGGATCCATCGTCGAGGCGCTGCGCCACGGGCCGCGCGCCACCGCGCTCGACCCGGCGAAGGTGCGCGTGCTGTCCGGCTACTGGGAGCAGGTGCGGCGCCTCTACGGCGCCTTCGAGAGCGATATGCGCGCGGGCGCGTCGGAGGTCTACGTCCACGGCATGCCCGGCGGGCAATACACGAACCTGCGCGAGCAGGCCCGCTCGCTCGGCATCGACGACCACCGCTGGCCCGAGGTGGCGCAGGCCTACCGCGAGGTCAACGAGATGTTCGGCGACATCGTCAAGGTGACGCCGTCCTCGAAGGTCGTGGGCGACATGGCGCTCGTGATGGTCACCAGCGGGCTCACGCGGGCCCAGGTGGAGGACCCGGCGGTGGAGATCGCTTTCCCGGAGTCGGTGGTCCAGTTCTTCCATGGCGACATCGGCCAGCCCCACGGCGGCTTCCCCGAGGCGCTGCAGCGGAAGGTGCTCAAGGGCAAGGCGCCGCTCGACCGTCGCCCGGGCGAGGTGCTGCCCCCCGCCGACCTCGCGGCGCTGCGCAGGAAGGCCGAGGAGCAGTGCGGCCGCGCAATCACCGAGCCCGAGTTCGCCTCGGCGCTGATGTACCCGAAGGTGTTTGCGGACTATATCGCGGACCGCAACGCCTTCGGCAACGTGACGGTGCTGCCCACGCACGCGTTCTTCTACGGCATGGAGCCGGGCGAAGAGATCTCGATCGACCTCGAGCGCGGCAAGACGCTGATCGTGCGCTTCGTCACCGTGAGCGACGTGCACGACGACGGCACGCGAACGGTGTTCTTCGAGCTGAACGGGCAGCCGCGCTCCGTGCGCGTGCGCGACAAGTCCCAGGGCGCCGTGCAGGAGGCGGCGCGCAAGGCCGACCCGGCGAACCCCAACCACGTCGGCGCGCCGATGCCCGGCACCGTCGCGACCATCGCGGTGGCGGTGGGCCAGAAGGTCGAGCGGGGCGACGTGCTGGTGACGCTGGAGGCCATGAAGATGGAGGCCGCGGTGCGCGCCGACCGCGCGGGCGAAGTGATCGAGGTCGCGGTACGCCCTGGCCAGCCGGTCGACGCGAAGGACCTGCTGGTGGTGCTGGCGTGAGCTGGGGATGCTGAAAAGAGTCGAATTCCCGCTGCGCAGCGAGCTGCTCGCCCGCTACCCGGTGCTGCGGTCCCTGCCGGCGCCCGAGTTCGAGCGGTTGCTCGCGGAGGGCGCCCTGAGGAAGGCGGCGGCCGGAACCGTGCTCTTCGACGAGGCGCAGCCCTGCACCGGGTTCCCGTTTGTCCTGGAGGGCGCGGTCGGGGTGAGCAAGTACGGCGACGGCGGCCGGGAGATCCAGCTCTACCGGGTCGAGGCCGGCGACAGCTGCATTCTCTCGAGCAGCTGCCTGCTCGGTTCCGTGGCCTACAACGCCCACGGCGTGGCGCTCGCGGATACGACGCTGTTCGTGCTGCCGGTGCCGACCTTCCAGCGGCTCCTGGGAGCGAGTTCCGACTTCCGCGGCTACGTCTTCAGCCTGTTCGCCGGCCGCATGGCCGACCTCATGCAGACCGTGGACGAGGTCGCGTTCAAGCGCCTCGACGAGCGCCTCGCCCGGCTGCTGCTCCGCCGGGGCCCGCGCATACAGGCGACGCACCAGCAGCTCGCCGACGAGCTCGGCAGCGTGCGCGAGATCGTCAGCCGCATCATGCGCGGGTTCGCCGAGCAGGGCCTGGTGAAGACCGGCCGCGAACAGATCGAGGTGCTGGACCGCGCCGGTCTTGCCCGGATTGCCGGCACCGAGGCCTGACGACATGCCCGCGGCTCACGTGGCCGCAGGAGCGAGTACATGAAACGCCTGCTGCCGCTGATCGCGGCCATCGGCCTCGCCGCCTGCGGCGGCAACGACGGCGACGTCCTGCTCGGCACGCTCGAACGCGACCGGCTCGAGCTGGTCGCCGAGACGCGCGACCCCATAGTCGAGATCGCCGTCCGCGAGGGCGAGCAGGTCGCGGCGGGCCAGCCCCTGCTGCGCCTCGACCCGGCGGCGCTCGACGCCGCGCTGGCGGAGTCGACGGGCGCGGTGAGCGACGCGAAGGCGCGCCTCGCCGAGGCGGTGACCGGCCCGCGGCGCGAGGAAATCCTCGCCGCGCGGGCCCGCCTCGCCGGCGCCGAAGGCCGACTCGCGACCGCGCGCGCGGAGACGGCGCGCGTGGCGACGCTCGTCGAGCGCCGGCTGCTCGCGCAGAGCGAGCTGGATCGCCAACGTGCGGCGCTCGACACGGCCACGGCCGACGTGGGCGTGGCGCGAGAGCAGCTCCTGCAGCTCGAGCGCGGCACGCGCAGCGAGGTGATCGAGCAGGCGCAGGCGGCGCTCGCCCGGGCCGAGGCGAACCGCGCCCAGCTGTCGGTCTCGCGCGAGCGGCTGGACCTCGTCGCGCCGCGGGCCGGGCTCGTGGAAGCGCTGCCGTATCGCCTCGGCGAGCGCGCGCCGGCCGGGGCCCCGCTCGTGGTGATGCTCGCCGCCGGGCAGCCCTATGCGCGCGTCTTCGTCCCTGCGCCGCAGCGCTTGAACGTTGCGACCGGCACCGCCGCGACCGTGCGCGTCTACGGCAGCGATCGCGAGTGGGCCGGCCGCGTGCGCTTCGTCGCAGGCGAGGCAGCCTTTACGCCCTACTACGCCCTGAACGAGCGCGACCGCAGCCGGCTGTCCTACCTCGCGGAGGTCGAGCTCACCGACGCCGATGCGGCGGGCCTGCCGGTCGGCGTGCCGGTCGAGGTGGTCCTCGGGGCCGGCGCCGCGCCGTGACCGCGATCGTCGCGCGTGGCCTCGTGCGGCGCTTCGGCGAGGTGGTCGCCGTGGACGGCATCGACCTCGACGTGCCCGAGCGCCAGATCTACGGTTTCCTCGGGCCGAACGGCTCGGGCAAGTCCACGGCGTTTCGCATGATCTGCGGGCTGCTGCTGCCGACCGAGGGCAGCGTCACCGTGCTCGGCCACGACGCCCGCAAGGAGCCGGAGAAGGTCCGCCGCCGGATCGGCTACATGACCCAGCGCTTCTCGCTCTGGGAGGACCTCACGGTCCGCGAGAACCTCGGCTTCATGTGCCGCGTGTTCGGGATGTCGCGCCGGGACACGCACTCACGGATCGCCGAGCGGATCCGGGAGTACCAGCTCGAGGACCTGGAGCGGCGCTTCGCCGGCACCCTCTCCGGCGGCCAGAAGCAGCGCCTTGCGCTTGCCGCCGCAACGCTGCACGGGCCGGACCTGCTGCTGCTCGACGAGCCGACCAGCGCGGTGGACCCGCAGAGCCGGCGCGACTTCTGGGAGAAGCTCTTCGAGCTGGTCGCCGGCGGCACCACCATCCTGGTCTCGACGCACTACATGGACGAGGCCGAGCGCTGCCACCGCGTGGCGATCCTCGATCGCGGTCGCATCGCCGCGGAGGGCCCGCCGCGGCAGCTCGCGCGCGACATCGACGCGACGGTCCTCGAGGTCGAGTGCGGCAACCTGCCGGCCGCGCGGCGGCGGCTGGCAGGCGAGCGCTGGGTCCGGAGCGTCGCGCAGCTCGGCAATCGGCTGCACGTGCTGGTGGCCCGGGACGAGCCCGAGCCGATGGAGCGCCTGCGGGCGCTCGTGCTCGGCGACTGCCCGGACGTGCAGGTCGAGCGGGTCGCCGCGAACCTGGAAGACGTGTTCGTCGCGGCGACCGGGCGGCGCGCGGCGTCGACGGTGCCGGCGCAGGAGGCCGCCGCGTGAGCTGGCTCGTCCGCCTCCTGTCGGTCGCCTCCAAGGAGACGCGCCAGCTGCTGCGCGACCGCGTGACCTTCGGGCTGATCGTCGGAATCCCGGCGATGCAGATCGTGCTGTTCGGCTACGCCATCAACTTCGACGTGCGCGACATCGACGCGGTGGTGCTCGACCAGTCGCGCAGCTCGCTGTCGCGGCAGATCGTCGCGGACCTCTCCGCGACGCAGGTGATGAACATCGCTTGGCAGGCCGACAGCGAGGCGGAGCTGGCCTGGCGCATGCGCCGCGGCGACGCGCGCATCGGCGTGGTGATCGCGCAGGACGTGGAGCGGCGGCTGGCCGACGGCAGCCGCGCCGCCGTGCAGATCATCACCGACGGCGGCCAGCCCTCGCTGCAGAACGTGGCGCAGGGCCTCGCCGCGCTGCCCGTGCTCACCCGCCACGGCGCCGCGCGGCCGGGGCAGGGCGTGGTCGAGCTGCGCACCGAGTACAACCCCGGCAAGCGCACCGCCGTGCAGGTGGTGCCGGCCCTGGTCGGCACGATCCTCAACATCACCATGGTGATCTTCACCGCCGGCGCCATCGTCCGCGAGCGCGAGCGGGGCAACCTCGAACTGCTGATCACCACGCCGGTGTCCCGCGGCGAGCTGATGGCCGGCAAGCTGCTGCCCTACGTCGTGATCGGCCTCATCCAGACCACCCTGATCCTGGTGATCGGGCACTCGCTGTTCGCCGTGCCCATCGCCGGCAGCCTGGTGCAGCTCTACCTCGGGGCGCTGCTCTTCATCGCGGCGACGCTGGCCCTGGGGCTTTTCATCTCGACCGTTGCCCGCACCCAGTTCCAGGCCTTCCAGCTCGCCTTCATGACCATGCTGCCGTCGATCCTGATGTCCGGCTTCGTCTTCCCCTTCGAGGGCATGCCGGTGCCGGCCCAGTGGATCGCGCAGGTCCTGCCGCTGACCCACTTCGTGGAGATCGTCCGGGGCATCGTCCTGCGCGGGGCGGAACTCGGCGACATGCGGGCCGAAGTGGCCAAGCTGCTGGTCTTCTTCGTGGTCATGCTGGTCGCGGCGGTGCTGCGGTTCCACAAGCGCCTGGACTAGGGGACCGTCCACCGGGACTCGCTTTTCACGGGCCGCTTGTGATAGCCTCAGGGGCGATCGTGCCCATCCGCCCTGCAGTATCAGGCGCTTGCCGCCCCATTGCATCGTCGAATAGACCGATCAGGTGACAGGATCCGTCGCTACCGGTTCGATGTGCTGATAGCTCGTTCGACGACCCCCGACCAGGTTCCTGCCGTTGTGTAGGCGGGCTGATGCGCCCTGCGCGCCTCTCGGCCCACTTTGTGAGTGAGACCCTAGGACTATGAAGATCTACGTTGGAAACCTGCCGTTCTCCGCTACGGAGTCGGAAGTTCGTGACCTGTTCGCGCAGCACGGCACCGTCGAGACGGTCGCGCTGCCGACCGATCGCGAGACCGGCCGCCCGCGCGGTTTCGGCTTCGTCGAGATGCCGCAGGCTGACGCCCAGAAGGCGATCGGCGCGCTGAACGGCTTCCAGATGGGTGGCCGCGCGCTGCGCGTCAATGAGGCCCAGGATCGTCCGCGCACCGGCGGCGGTGGCGGCGGCGGTGGCCGTCCGGGCGGCGGCGGTGGCTATCGCCCCGGCGGCGGTGGCGGCGGTGGCGGCTTCCGCTCGGGTGGTGGTGGTGGCGGCGGCGGTGGCCGCTGGTAATCACTCCCGGTGATGACCCGAAAAGGCCCGCGCAAGCGGGCCTTTTCCATTGGGGCGGCCCTCGCGCCGCGCGGCCGGGGTTTCACCCCATCCGCGCGCGGTCCTTGTAGATGCAGCGGTCCATCACCACGACGATGCCTGCGTCACGCGCGCGCTCCGCGGCGGCCTCGTCCACCACGCCCTCCTGCAGCCAGAGGGCCGGCAGGCCGAGCGCGATGCACTCGTCCACGATGCCCGCCACGTGCCCGGGCCGGCGGAAAACGTTGACGATGTCCACCTGCTCCCCTGGGGCCAGGGCCGTCCCCAGGTCTGCGAGCGCCGGGACGGCGCGCTCGCCCAGCGCGGATGCGAGTCCGGGGTTGACCGGGATCACCCGGTAGCCGAAACGCTGCATGGCGGCCGAGACGCCATGGCTGGTGCGGGCGGGGTCGGCCGAAAGCCCCACCACGGCCAGCGTGCGCGCCCGCCGCAGAAGGGCGTCGATGTCCTCGCGCGGCGGGTTGGTGAAACCCATCGCGGGCCGTTCAGAAGGGCAGCATGCCGCGCCGCCAGGCGACGAGCACGGCGATCGCCACCGCCAGCAGGAACAGCAAGGTCTTCCAGGGCCGCTTCTTGTCCGCGAAGGGGTCGCTCATGGAGCGACTGGAGCCGGCCGGAAGCTCGGCCACGTGGGTGAGCGACCCGCCGAAGGGAAGGTTGATGCGCGCGCGGGCGTTGACGGCCCAGCCGTTGGCGTCGAGCAGCGGCCCGAGGCTGCGCCGGCGCAGCGTCATGTAGGCCAGCACCATCGAGGGCGCCGAGATTGCCAGCAGGATGCCGGCGAGCGCGATCGGCAGCTGCCACCAGGCGAGCGAGAACAGGCCGCTGATCGCGGCGGCGAGCGCCGTGCCGATGGCGCCGACGGCCAGGCCGATGGCCGCGAAGATGCCGGCGAACTTGGCGATGTCGAAGGGCTGGGCCGGGGCGGCCTGTCCACCCTCGACCGCCGCGGCCTTCTCCGTGAGGCCGGTCGTCGCCTTCGCCTCGACGTCCTTGTCGCGTGACGCGGCGAACTTGCGGATCTGCGCCTCGACGAAAGTGCCGATGCGCCGGTACGGCGACCAGAAGGCCTGGCGGATGCTGACCGGCTGTTCCACCACCTTGACGACCGTCGCGCGCCAGTCGCGGCCCTCGCGGTCGTAGAACAGGCCGTTGCGCCCGGCGATGAGGAGGTCGTCCACCTCGCCGCCGGTCAGCGCCGCGACGATGCTGATCGGGTCGCTGCCGGCGCGGACACAGTTGCAATACACGAGATAGCAGCCGCTGAACGGCGCGAGGGTGGCGTGCTTGCCCATGTCCGCGACGCGCATGACGAGATCGCAGCTGCGCTGGTCGAGGTAGAGCGTGCCGGCCTGGAACACGGCCTTTTCCCGGCCGCCGTAGAAGTCGCTCAGCGTGACGAAGTTCCGGAGCAGCTTCACGAGGTCGCGCTGGTAGCGCACGAGGCGTTCGAGTGCGTCGATGGTCGCCGCCGAAGTGTCGGCGGCGAGGTCCTGCTCGATCAGCGCCGCGAGGCGCTCGCGGGTGCCGTCGGCCAGAAGCTGTCCGAGGCGGGCGGTGTCGAGGTCGTGCACGGCCGTCGCCGGGCGCTCGCCCATCCAGGCGCGGTAGGCCGTGAACCTGGCCGAGAGCGTCCCCCAGTCCTCCTCGGACAGCGTGTCCCGCGTGCCGAGCAGCGGCCCGATCGCCTGTTCGCGCAGCGCGGCGACGGCGCCGGCCCAGGCCGGGTTCACGCCCATGGCCAGGGGCAGGGGCTGGCCAGCCGCGACGGTCGCGAGCGGCAGCGCGGCTACGTCGGCGTGGCCTGCCGCCAGCGTGTGGGCCGCGAGCGCGCCGTAGGTCTCCGCCGCCGGGTTCAGCGCGGAGCCGGCCCGCGGGTCGAAGGCCGCCAGCCGGCAGCGCGTGAAGTAGTCGTCCACCTTGGCCTGCACGGCCTCGTAGGCCGACGCGGCGGCGGCCGTGGCCTCTCCGAGGGGCAGGATTCCGGCGCCGGGCGCCGCGGCCTTGCCGCGCCAGGCCAGTACTTCCTCCGCCTGCTTGAAGAAGGCTTCCAGCGAGTCCTTCGTGACGCCTGGCTCGCCGCTGCGGTCGGGCGTGCCGCCCTGCGTCGCGACGATGTCGCCGATGGCCTTGGCGAGCGCCTCGTCGCCCGCGAGCGCCGCGGGCACGACGCCGTCGCCGTTGAGGTTGCCGGGCGTGAAGAGCTTCGTCATGTCGGCGAAATCGCCAACCTCGAGCAGCGCGGCGTCGGGCTTGCCGAGGTAGGCCAGCACTTTGGAGGCGGCGGCCTTGAGCCGCGCCCCGTCTGCGTCGCCCTCCGCGATGGCGTCGAGGGGCAGCGCGCCATCGCTGAACAGCGCCTTAGGGTCCTTCACGCGCTCGCAGGCCCAGCGGACCGCCGCCAGGACCTCCGGCACCCGGATCTGGCCGTCGCCGTCGGTGTCCATCAGGGCGAGCGTGCGGCCGTCGAACTCGAGGCCCGTCGTCGGACAGCTCAGCACGGTCCACAGCTTCGGGTCGAGCTCGTCGAGGTGGAGCAGGTCCTCGGCCGTCTCGATCGCGACCTGGTCGAAGCCGCCGATGCGGAAGAACTTCCAGCGGTGCGAGCTGCGGTCGTTGGCCATGCGGCTGTCTCCTCGATTTCCGGGCGGCGTCCCCAATGATGCCCTGTGGGGTCACCGCGGTACAGGTCGAGGGGACTGCGCAGGAACAGGTTGATTCACGGACTCACGGGATGGACCATTCACCGGCTCGCGGCGCCCTGCCGCGCCCGGCGGAACTCCTATCCATGCAGTACCACGACCTTCGCGACTTCATTGCGCAGCTCGAGTCCCGCGGTGAGCTGAGGCGGGTCACCGCCGAGGTGAGCCCGCGCCTCGAGATGACCGAAATCTGCGACCGCACGCTGCGCGCGGGCGGTCCGGCGCTCCTGTTCGAGCGGCCGGCGGGATTCGACGTGCCCGTGCTCGGCAACCTGTTCGGGACGCCCGAGCGCGTGGCGCGTGCCCTCGGGCAGTCCTCCGTCGCGGACCTGCGGGATGTCGGGCGGCTGCTCGCGGCACTGAAGGAGCCGGAGCCGCCGCGCGGCTTCAAGGACGCCTTCGAGAAGCTGCCGCTGTTTCGCAAGGTGCTCGACATGGCCCCGAAGGAGGTGCGCCGGGCACCCTGCCGCGAGGTCGAGATCGAGGGCCCGGACGTGGACCTGGGCCGCTATCCCGTGCAGACCTGCTGGCCGGGCGACGCAGGCCCGCTCATCACCTGGGGCCTGGTGGTCACGCGCGGGCCCGGCAAGCCGCGCCAGAACATGGGCATCTACCGCCAGCAGGTGATCGGTCCCAACCGCACCATCATGCGCTGGCTGTCGCATCGCGGCGGCGCGCTCGACTTCCGCGACTGGCAGCTGGCGCGGCCGGGCGAGCCGTTCCCCGTGGCCGTCGCGCTCGGCGCCGATCCGGCCACCATCCTCGCCGCGGTGACGCCGGTGCCCGACACGCTCTCCGAGTTCGCCTTCGCGGGCCTGCTGCGCGGCGGGCGCACCGAGGTCGTGAAGAGCCGCGTGGGGGACCTCATGCTGCCGGCGAGCGCCGAGATCCTCCTCGAGGGCCACATCCATCCGGGCGACACCGCGCCCGAGGGGCCCTTCGGCGACCACACGGGCTACTACAACGAGGTAGACCGCTTCCCCGTGTTCACCGTGGAGCGCATCACGCAGCGCGAGAAGCCGATCTACCACAGCACCTACACCGGCCGGCCACCGGACGAGCCGGCGATCCTGGGCGTGGCGTTGAACGAGGTGTTCGTGCCGCTGCTGCAGAAGCAGTTCCCCGAGATCACGGATTTCTACCTGCCGCCCGAGGGCTGCTCCTACCGCATGGCCGTGGTCACGATGCGCAAGCAGTACCCGGGCCACGCCAAGCGCGTGATGATGGGCGTCTGGTCGTTCCTCCGGCAGTTCATGTACACCAAGTTCGTGGTGATCACGGACGACGACGTGAACGCGCGCGACTGGAAGGACGTGATCTGGGCGATGACCACGCGCATGGATCCCGCGCGCGACACGGTGATCATCGAGAACACCCCGATCGACTACCTCGACTTCGCCTCGCCGGTCTCGGGCCTCGGCGGCAAGATCGGCTTCGACGCGACCAACAAGTGGCCCGGCGAAACCGCGCGCGAGTGGGGCCGGCCGATCGTGATGGATGCCGGCGTGAAGCGGCGCGTGGACGAGCTGTGGCCGTCGCTCGGGCTGTGAGCGCGCGGGGCCGCGCCGCCTTGTGGTCGGCGGCGCTGCTTGCGGGCCTCGCGTGGCAGTCCCCCGCGGCGCGGGCCGGGACCTGTGACTCGCCCGAGGTCCTCGACCTTGGCGCGTTCTCGACCGACATTGGCGAGCGGGAGGTCGTCTTTGTCGCGGCGAGTCCCGCGGGCCACTGCTGGGTCACGGACCTCGCGGCCGTCGGGCAGCGACACACGCCGTGGTCCACCTTCAAGATCCCGCACCTGCTGATCGCGTTCGAGACCGGCGCGGCGACGGGTCTCGACGAGCGCATCGAGTGGTCGCCCGCGGCGCATCCGGCGCAGGACTACTGGCCGGCGGACTGGGCGCAGGCGCAGACGCTGGAATCGGCCTTCCGGCGCTCCGCGGCCTGGTACTTCCAGGAGCTGGTCCCGCGCATCGGCGCGTCGGCGTACGCGCATTGGCTCGGGCGGTTCAGCTACGGCAACGCGCGTGCGGACGCAGGAAACGACGAGTTTTGGCTGGACGGGACGCTCGCGATCTCGCCGCTCGAGCAGCTCCGCTTCCTGGACTGTGTCGCGCGTTCCGGCTGCGGCGCGTCGCGCCGCGCGGTCGAGGCGCTCGAGGCCGTTGCGCTGGAGCGAGAGGCGGGCGAGGCGCGGCTCCATGGCAAAACAGGCGCCGGCCCGCAGCGGCGCGGCGGGATGGACGGGCCCTTCGAGGGCTGGTTCGTCGGCTACGTGAGGGATGACCAGGGCGGCGCATGGCCGTTCGCGCTGTTCGTGCGCGGGCCGTCCTACGCGTCCATCGGCGCGTTCCGTCGCGAGATGGCCCTGCGCCTGCTCTCGGCCGTCGGCGCATGGCCGGGGCCCTGAAGTCGCTCGCCGGCGCGGCTGCCGCCGCGCTCACGATCTACGCCTTCCTGCCCTACATCCGGGGCATCCTGCGCGGCACGGTGCGCCCGCACGTGTTCTCATGGGTGATCTGGGGCGCGACCACGCTGGTTGTCTTCTTCGCCGCGCTGCAGTCCGGCGGCGGGCTCGGGGCCTGGGTCATCGGACTGTCGGCGACGCTGACCTTGTTCATCGCCGTGCTCGCCTGGAAGCACCGCGCGGACGTCACGATCACGCGCCTCGACTGGCTCTTCCTCCTGCTGGCAGCCTCGTCGCTGCCGCTGTGGTATTTCACCGCGAGCCCCGTCTGGGCGGTCGTGGTGCTCACGGCCGTGGACCTGCTCGGCTTCGGCCCCACGCTGCGCAAGGCCTGGGAGCAGCCCTGGTCGGAGTCGATGGGCTTCTATGCGCTTTTCGTGCTGCGCAACCTGCTGGTGGTTGCGGCGCTGGAGCGCTACACGCTCGCGACGTGGCTCTTCCCGGTCTCGATCGCGGTGGCCTGCGCGCTTCTGATCGGCCTGATGGCGCTGCGCCGGCGCGCCGCGCCTCAGCCCGCGAGGCTCGCCCGCACGCCCGACTCGAGGTCGGGGTAGCGCAACGCGACGCCAAGCTCCTCTCGCATGCGCGTCGTGTCCACGCGTCGCGAATCGGCGAGGAACGACCACATCGCGGGCGAGACCTGCGCGCGCACCTGCTCACGCGGCAGCTCCGGTGGCTCGGGCAATCCCGCGAGGCGGGCGACGGTGCGGAAGTAGGCCGTGCTGCTCGCGTGCTCTCCGTCGCCCACGTTGTAGACGCGGTTCACCGCGAGCAGCGAGTCGCCGGCGGCGCGCAGCACCGAGACGAGGTCGTCCACGTGGATGCGGTTGCCCGGGCCGGCCTCGGCCTCTTCGATGGACGGATCGCCGCGGCGGATGCGCTCGAGCGGCAGGCGTCCAGGACCGTAGATGCCCGGCACGCGCAGGATCACCCACGGCGCGCCGAGTCTCGCGCACCACGCCTGTACGGCCTGCTCGGCGGCGAGACGCCGGGCGCCGCGGGGCGTCGTCGGCGCGGGCGGCGTGTCCTCGCTCACCGTGCCGCCGCCGGCATCGCCGTACACGCCCGTGGTGCTGACGTAGACGAACTTGCGCGGCCGGCCGCGCAGCGTCGCGAGGCAGCGCGCGAGCCGCGGGTCGCCCTCGCCGGCCTCGGGCGGAGGGGCGAGGTAGAAGACGATGGCGCCCGTCACGTCGACCGTGCCGACGGGCTGCTGGTCGAGGTTCCAGACCCGGGCTTCGACGCCCGCGGCGCGCAGCCGCCGCGCGCCGGCATCGGAACCCGTGAAGGCGAGCGGCTGCCCGCCGAGGCGCCGCGCGAGCCGCTCGCCGGCGTAGCCGCAGCCGATGATCACCTGGCCGGTCATTGCGCCTCCCGTGGCGGTTCACCTGCGATAATAGCGGGAGGTCGATCGAGGAGGTCCGGAATGCAGGTCAAGCTGGTGCCGTCGGGGGAGCAGTACGAGGTCGAGCCCGGCGAGAGCCTGCTGGACGGCGCGCTGCGCGCGGGCCTCAACCTGCCGCACAGCTGCAAGGGCGGCCGCTGCGGCTCCTGCCGCGCGCGCCTGCTGCGCGGAGAGGTGCACTACCCGCGCGGCCGTCCGGCGGCGTTGACCGAGGCCGAGGAGCTCGGCGGCGACGTGCTTCTGTGCCAGGCCCGCGCGCGCACGCCGGTGGCGGTCGAGATCCGCGAGGTCCGCGAGGTCCCCGACGTCCAGATAAAGAGCCTGCCGGCGCGCGTGCAGCGCATGCGCCTGCTCGCGCCCAACGTCATGGGCCTGTGGCTCAAGCTGCCTTCGATCGAGCCGCTGCACTGGCTGCCGGGCCAGTACATCGACATCATGCTGTCGGGCGGGCGTCGCCGCAGTTTCTCGCTCGCCAACCCGCCGCACGACGGCGGCCTTCTGGAGCTGCACGTCCGCCGCACCGGCCGGGGCGAGTTCACGAAGCAGGTCTTCGAGTCCATGACCGAAGGTACGCTGCTGCGCATCGAGGGGCCGCTGGGGCAGTTCGTGCTGCGCGAGGGGACGGGCCCGATCCTGCTGGCCGGCGGTGGCACGGGCTACGCGCCGCTCAAGGCCATTCTCCGCCATGCGATCGAGACGGGCGTGAAGCGGCCCGTCACGCTGTTCTGGGGCGCGCGCACGCGCGACGACCTCTACGAGGACGCGTGGCTCGCGAAGCTTGCGCTCGACCAGCCGCTGTTCACCTACGTGCCGGTGCTGTCCGAGGAGCCGGATGCGCGGGACTACGCCGTCGGTTTCGCGCACGAGGCCATCGCCCCGCGCCTCGCCTCGCTCGCGGGCTACGACGTGTATGTCGCGGGTCCGCCGGCGATGGTCGAGGCCGTTTGCGGCGAGGCCGCGCGCCTCGGCGCGGATCCCTCGCGCGTGTTCTTCGACTCGTTCGAATATGCGCCCGACACGATCGCACGGGTGGGCGGCGCGAAGCTGGACGACTGAGGATTCAACTCCCCTTCACGGCCGCCGCTCGCCGGTGGTGCGCCACCGCACCAGCGCGGCCACGAGAGACTCGTCCTCCTGGCGCTCCGCCAGCACCACCGGCGAGCCAAGCCCGCGGCGAACGGCGAGGTCGGCCACGCGCTCGGCGCCGGTCAGCATGGGCGTCGAATCCATCAGCTCGCGGCAGCGCGGCGTGACGATGCCGAGCAGCGCCTCGAGCAGGTCGGGGCTCGTGGCCGTGTAGACGTGGATCGCGCCGTGGCGCCACAACTCCTCGAGCTCCGCGAGCGCCTGGGGCGTCGGCCGCGCAGGCGCGCGGTCGTACAGCTCGGCGTACTGCACCTCGGCGCCGCGCTGCGCGAGCGTCTCGGCCAGGAGCTCGCGGCCGCCACGGCCGCGCACGATCAGCACGCGCTGGCCCGTCATGTGCTGCAGCTCGGGCATCGCGAGCAGCGCCTCGCTGTCCGCCCCGCCCGCCGGCAGGACCGAGACGCGGTGGCCGGCGGCGTTCAGGGCTTGCGCAGTCGCGCGCCCGACCGCGGCGAGCCTCAGGTCCCGGCGCTGGCCGAGCAGGTCCGTGCCGAAGCGCACGGCGTTGGCGCTGGTGAAGATGACGAGCTGGTAGCGGTCTGCCGGCCCGATCGCGGCGCGCACGGCGGCGCGGTCGGGAACGGCGGTGATGGCGAGCGCCGGGAAGCGCAGCGCCTGGCCGCCCTCGGCCTCGATGAGCTGGCACAGCCGGTGGGCCTGGTGCTCCGGCCGGGTGACGAGGACGCCGAGCCCGGCGAGCGCGCCCATGTCAGGTCCGGGCGGCCGTCCGGAGCTGGTCGAGCAGTTCGCCGGCGCCGGCCGCGAGCAGGCGCTCCGCGAGGCGCTGGCCGAGCTGCGGGCCGTCAGTCGCGGGGCCGGAGACTTCGTCGGCATACATGAGGCTGCCGTCCGGCGCGCCGACGCGACCGCGCAGGCGCAGCGTCCCGCCGGCGAGCTCGGCGAAGCCCGCGACCGGCGATGTGCAGCTGCCCTGCAGCCGTGCGGCGAACGCGCGCTCGGCATCGAGGCACAGGCGGCTGTCGCGGTGCTCGAGGGCCGCGAGCCGCGACAGCGTGGCCTCGTCGCCGGCGCGGCACTCGATGCCGATGATCCCCTGGCCGACGGCGGGCAGCGAGGCCTCGGTGGGCACGAGCGAGGCGATGCGCGCCTCGAGGCCGAGCCGCTTCAGGCCGGCGGCCGCGAGGATGATCGCGTCGTAGTCACCCTCGTCGAGCTTGCGCAGCCGCGTCTCGACGTTGCCGCGCAGCTGCAGGATCTGGAGGTCGGGGCGCATGTGGCGCAGCTGCGACTGGCGCCGCAGGCTCGAAGTGCCGACCCGCGCGCCCTGCGGGAGGTCGGCGATGACGGCATGGCGGTTCGAGACGAAGGCGTCGTGCGGGTCGGCGCGCTCCAGCACGATCGCCAGGGTCATCCCCTCGGGCAGTTCGGCCGGGACGTCCTTCATCGAGTGCACGGCGAGGTCCGCGCGGCCCTCGAACATCGCCACCTCGAGTTCCTTGATGAACAGGCCCTTGCCGCCGACCTCGGCGAGCGCGCGGTCGAGGATCCGGTCCCCCTCGGTGACCATGGGGACCAGCTCGACCCCGAGGCCAGGGTGGGCGGCCTTGAGAAGAGCGGCGACGTGCTCGGCCTGCCAGAGGGCAAGGCGGCTCCTGCGGGTGGCGATTCTGAGCGTCTGTGGCATCCCGCCATTCTGCCACGGCGGCCGTGAGTGATGCCCGGGGGGTCACTCGAAAGGGTGGGCGGGCTACCGGAGGCGGCGCAGGACGTCCGCGGCGAGGCGGCGGCTGACCGGGAGCCGGCCGCCCCCGTGGCGCAGGTGCACGGCGTAATGCCCGTCCGGTTCCCGCTCGATGCGATCGACCTGCGCGATGGCGACCAGCGCGTTGCGGTGCACGCGCACGAAGCGCGGACCGAACTCGTCCTCGAGCGAACGCAGGGACTCCTCGATCAGGTCCTCGCCGTCCTTGTGCCGGACCGTCGTGTATTTCTGCTCGGCCAGGAAGCAGAGCACGTCCTCGACCGGGACCAGCCGCAGCTGGTCGCGCAGCTTCACCGCGATATGGCTTCGGGCCGCCGCCGGCGGGTCGCCGAGCCGCGCGAGCTGGGCGCGGCTCACCCGCTGCGCGCGTTCGATCGCCCCGGCGAGCCGGTCGCGCCGGACCGGCTTCAGCAGGTAGCCTGCCGCCTGGGCGTCGAAGGCTTCGAGCGCATGGTGCTCATAGGCGGTGGTGAAGATCACGGCCGGCGGCTCGGCGAGTGCGGCCATTCGCCGCGCCGCCTCGAGGCCGTCCATGCCGGGCATGCGGATGTCGAGCAGCACGACGTCCGGCTCGAGCTCGTCGGCGAGGCGGACTGCTTCTTCGCCGGAGCCGGCTTCGCCCACGCACTCCGTTTCCGGGATGTCGGCGAGCAGGTGGCGCAGCCGTTCCCGCGCGGGCGGCTCGTCGTCCACGATCAGCACGCGCACGGTCATGTCAGCCGGCCTCCGCCGGGAAGCGCAGCGTGACGCGGAAACGGCCGCCGCTGTCGGACACGCCGAAGGAGGCCTGGCCGGGGAAGCTGAGCTCGATGCGCTCGCGCACGTTGTTCAGGCCGATGCGGCTGCCGCCCTCGCGGCGCGGCCGGTCACGGGCCACCGGGTTGTCCACCACGAGGAGCACATGGCCGCCGTCGCGCCGGCACGTGACGGTGATGGTGCCACCCTCCGGCAGCGGCTCGATGCCGTGGTAGACCGCGTTCTCCACGAGCGGCTGCAGGATCAGCGCGGGAACCAGGACCGACGGCAACTCGTCGATCTGCCAGTCCACGGAGAGGCGCGATCCCAGCCGCAGGTGCTCGATCCGGGCATAGGTGCGGGCGACCTCGATTTCCTCGGCCAGCGGGATGCGCTCGTGAATCTCCCGCAACGAGGCGCGGAACAGGTCGGCGAGGTCGGCCACCGCGTCCTCGGCCCGTGCGGGGTCCGAACGGGTGAGCGAGGCGATCGTATTCATGCTGTTGAACAGGAAGTGCGGCCGTATGCGCGCCTGCAGCGCGCGGATGCGCGACCGGGCCTCGGCCTCCACGTTGCGCTTCCACTGCTGGGACACGTAGAAGTACCGCAAGGCAAGGCCGCCGGCGATGGTCCCGATGATCAGGTTGCGCGCCACGAAGCCAAGCTGGTCGCCGAGGCCCCCGGCCGGCAGGCCGAGCGCGCGTCCCGCCGAGGCCGCGATCCACCACGCCGCCGCGGACACCGCGGCCGTCACTGCGAGCAGCAGGGCGAGCGCCAGCGCGGACCCGCGCGCCACGGAAAGGCTCTGCAGTCGCGAGCGCGCGGCGCACAGCAGCGCGGCGCTGCCGAGGCCCGTCCACAGCAGGAACATCGAGGTGCGCGCGAGGTCGGGCCAGAAGTTCTCGGAGATGCCGTAGCGGGCGAGCGTCAGCAGCAGCGCCACGAGCTCCGCGATCAGCACGATGGCCAGCACGTTGCCGGGTGCGCAGAAATCCGGCAGGTAGAAGGACGCCCGGCCGCGGCCGTCAGCCTGGCTGGCCATGGCTTCAGCCGCCCCGGTCCGGGCCGCGCTCGAACAGGGCGGCCTTGAGCCGGAACACGGCCGAGATGTCCTCGTCGCCGTGGCCCTCTTCGATGAGGCGCCCGTAGAGCTCGAGCGCGCGCTCGGCGACCGGCAGCGGCGCGCCGTGCCGCGCGGCCATCTCCCGGCAGATCCCCAGGTCCTTGGCGTGCAGCCGCACGCGGAAGCCGGCCGGGAACTCGCCGCGCGCCATGTAGGGCGCCCGGTGCACGAAATACCAGCTGGAGCCCGCGCCCTGGCCGAGGGTCTCGATCACCCGGTCGAGCGGAAGGCCCTCGGCGCGGGCGAACGCCATCGCCTCGCCGACGGCCTCGATGATCCCGGCGCACATGATCTGGTTGGTGGCCTTCGTGGCCTGGCCGAACCCGCTCGGGCCCATGTGTACGATGGTCCGGCCCATGGCCCTGAGCAGCGGGCCCGCCCGCTCGAAGGCGACCGGGTCGCCGCCGCACATGATCGCGAGCGTGCCTCCCTTCGCGCCCTCGACCCCGCCGCTGACGGGGCAGTCGAGGAAGGCGACGCCGCGCGCGGCCAACCGGGCGGCGGCCTCGCGGGCCGTGTCCGCGCCGACCGTCGAGCAGTCGATGACGATGCCGCCGGCCGCAAGGTTCGGCTGGATCGCGTCCACGACCTCGAGCACGTCGGCATCGGCCGAGACGCACATGACGACCGCGTCGCTGCTGCCCGCCAGTTCGGCCACAGAGCCGAAGGCGCGAGTTGCCGTCTCGGCGGCCAGCGCCCGGGCTTTGTCGCCGCTGCGGTTCCAGGCGCCGGCGAGCAGGCCGGCGCGCGCGAGGTTGCGCGCCATGGGCAGGCCCATGGCGCCGAGTCCGATGAATCCGGCTTTCATGCCGCCGAATGGTACCCGCACGGACCGCCGCCTGCGCGGCGGGCGTTCAGCGGCTGCCCGGGCCGCAGTACTCGTCGACCGCCTTCTTGGCGTCGATGCGGGCCTGGGTCAGCTCGGCGTCGGAGAGATACTGGCGCTGGCCGTCCGGCGTGGTCCGGAACAGCCGCTGCGACTCGATGTACTGCTTGTAGCGCGCCTGGGCCTGCGTGCACTGCTCGGCGCGCTGGGCGGCTACGTCCCGCTGCACGGCCGCGGCGGTGGCGCGGGTCGCGCCGTCCGGCGCGTCCGACTCGCTGAAGCCGGGCGGCAGCGTGTCGGCCTCGGCGGGCTCGCTGGCGTCGTCCCCGGCCGGGACGCCGACCCGGCCCTGGTAGGTCGAGAGCAACCGGGCGCCCGACTCGCGGGGCGGCAGGTCCGTGTAATGGACCTGCCCGCGGCTATCGACCCACTTGTAGACGGTCTCGCCGGCGGCCACGGTGGCTACCCCGGCGAGCACCAGCGTTACGAGCATCTTTCTGAGCATGTCGGGCTCCAGAACGGGTGTCCGGCCTCGGTGCTTGCCGGCATCGACCATACACTAAATCAACTCGGGGCCCCGGGGGGCGGGAAACCTGCGAGGCGGTTCACATTTGGCCCGATTCGGGCCGGATGGGCGCGCCCGCCGGGCCCAAAGAAGAAGGGCGGGCGTCTTGCGACGCCCGCCCCACAGCCGCATCCCGGGGGGGGGAAGGGGATCAGCTGTTGTAAGCGCGCTCGTCGTGGAGGGCGAGGTCGAGGCCCTCGCTCTCCTGCTCGGGCGTTACGCGCAGCCCGATGACAGCGTCGATGATCTTCAGGATCACGAAGGTCAGGACGCCCGTGAACACGATCGTGAACAGGACGCTCTTGGCCTGGATCCAGACCTGGCCCGCGATGGTGCCGCCGGCAGGGTCGCCGAAGCCGCCGAGCGCCGGGAAGGCGAACACGCCGGTCAGGATCGCCCCGACGATGCCGCCGACCGCGTGCACGCCGAACACGTCGAGCGAATCGTCGTAGCCGAGCGCGCGCTTGAGCTTCGTCGCAGCGAAGAAGCACAGGATGCCGGAGGCGAAGCCGATCACCAGCGCGCCGGCGGGGCCGGCGGTGCCGGAAGCCGGGGTGATGGCGACGAGGCCCGCGACCGCGCCGGAGACGATGCCGAGCACGCTCGGCTTGCCGTGCCTGATCCACTCGATGAGCATCCAGCCGAGCGCCGCGGCGGCAGTGGCGATCTGCGTGACCAGCATGGCCATGCCGGCGGTGCCGTTGGCGGCCACCGCGCTGCCGGCGTTGAACCCGAACCAGCCGACCCACAGCATCGATGCGCCGATGACGGTGAGCGTCAGGTTGTGCGGCGGCATGGCGGTGCCCGGATAGCCGTGGCGCTTGCCGAGCACCAGTGCGGCCACCAGGCCGGCGATGCCGGCGTTGATGTGGACCACGGTGCCGCCCGCGAAGTCGAGCACGCCCCAGTCCCACATCAGCGCGCCGTCACCGCTCCACACCATGTGGGTCATGGGCGCGTAGACGAGCGTGAACCACAGCGCGCTGAACACCAGCAGCGCCGAGAACTTCATGCGCTCCGCGAAGGCGCCGACGATCAGCGCCGTCGTGATGATGGCGAAAGTGCCCTGGAAGGTGGCGAACACCGATTCAGGCACCGTGAAGATCAGCGAGTCGATCTCGATGTGCGACAGCATCGCGAGATTCAGGCCGCCGACGATGGAGTTGAGGTTCAGTACCCCGGCCTCCATCCCCGTCGTGTCGAAAGCGAGGCTGTAGCCGTAGACCATCCACAGCACCGAGATGAGCGCCGTGATGGCGAAGCACTGCATCAGCACGGACAGCGCGTTCTTCTGCCGCACCATGCCGGCATAGAAGAGCGCCAGGCCGGGGAGGGTCATGAACAGGACCAGCACCGTCGCCACGATCATCCAGGCGGTGTCGCCGGTGTCGAGCGTGGGCGCTTCCTCTTCGGCGGCGGCTTCCTCGGCCGGGGCCTCCGCCGCAGGAGCTTCCTCGGCGACGGCCTCGGTCGCGACGATCTCGGCCTCGACCACGTCCTGCGCGAGCGCGGGGCCGGCGAGGAGCGCGAGCGCCGCCGCGAGCAGCACGAGCAGGGCGAGGGCGCGATGCCAGGGCGCCCGCAGCGTCGTTGCGCGCGGCGCGCGCGTGCGCCGCAGGCTTGCGGCGTTCGGCGGAGTCAGGGTCTCGGTTGTCACTTCTATCCTCCAGCTGTCAGCGTGCTTGTAGGAATCCAGTCATCCTCGCGAGCCCGGCGGGTGGCTTCACAGCGCATCGTTGCCGGCTTCGCCGGTGCGGATGCGGATCGCGTCCTCAAGTTCCGACACGAACACCCGCCCGTCGCCCTTGCGGCCGGTGCGCGCCACGTTGCAGATGGCCTCGACGACCTGATCGGTCAGCTCGTCCTGCACGGCCATCTCGATGCGCATCCTCGGCTGCCAGTCAAAGCGGTACTCGGCGCCCCGGTACATCTCGGTCCGCGGCGCCCCCGCGCCGTGTTCCTCGACCTCGATCACCGTCAGCCCCACCAGTCCCATCTGCGCTACCACCACCCTCACGTCGTCCAGACGGTGCGGACGGATCAAAGCGCTGATGAGCTTCATCTCCCTAATTGCCTCCTTGCACCCGAATCCCGGCTACACCTGTCGCCGGCACGGGCCTAGGCTCTCGGCGACGGAATTGCAGCTTCCGTGCCATGGCCTGTCGCCGGCACGGGCCTAGGCTCTCGGCGACGGAATTGCAGCTTCCGTGCCATGGCTGAACCCGGCGAGGATCAAGAACTTGCGAGCGAGCAGCAGTGTCGGGAGGGGCTCGGGCGCACCGTTTTGGCGCAGCTGTGGGCGACCGTTGCGTGAAAGCGGGGCGCGGGTTGACGAATGGAGGAGGCGGGCCGAAGCTGGCGGCCTGCCGGAGGCACCACGTGAGCATCGACCCCAGGATCCTCGACGACCTTGCCCGCCGCCTGTCGGAGACCGTGCCTCCCGGCCTCACCGCCGTGCGCGACGACCTGGAGCGCAACTTCCGGTCGGTGCTGCAGTCCGGGCTCGCTCGCCTCGACCTCGTCACCCGGCAGGAGTTCGACGTGCAGGCAGGCGTGCTGCGCCGCACCCGCGAACGCCTCGAGCAGCTCGAGGCGCGGCTCGCCGCGCTGGAGACGGACCGCCGCTGAGCCGCGTCCGGCCCGCCAGGGGCGGGCCGTGAAACTCGCGACCGTCCTGACGCGGGCCCACTTCGGGCTCGACGCCCCGGCCGTGCGTGTGGAGGTCTACTGCGGCCCCGGCCTGCCCCAGTTCACGATCGTGGGCCTGGCGGAGGCGGCCGTCCGCGAGAGCCGGGATCGCGTCCGGGCCGCGCTGGCCATCACCGGGTACGAGTTCCCCGCGGGCCGTGTCGTCGTTAACCTGGCGCCGGCCGACCTGCCCAAGGAGGGCGGACGCTTCGACCTCGCCATCGCGCTCGGCATCCTGGCTGCCTCGGGCCAGCTGCCCAACGAGCCGCTGGCTGCGACCGAGTTCTTCGGCGAGCTGTCCCTGGCGGGCGACCTGCGTCCGGTGAGGGGAACGCTCGTCGCCGCCGCCCGCGCGGGACAGGACGGCCACCGGCTGGTGGTTCCGGCCGCCTGCCTCGCCGAGGCCAGGGCCGCGCGGGCCGCGTCCGTGGCCGCCGCCACGAGCCTCCTCGAAGTCTGCGCCGCACTGGCGGGAGGACCCGCGCTGGCTTTTGCCGCCGGCGAGCGGCTCCCGACCGTCGCCAACCTGGCGCCGGACCTCGCCGATGTGCGTGGCCAGGCCGCGGCGCGCCGGGCGCTCGAGATCGCGGCCGCTGGCCGCCACGGGCTGCTGCTGTCGGGCCCGCCGGGCGCGGGCAAGAGCATGCTGGCGCTGCGCCTGCCCGGGCTCCTGCCGCCGCTCGACGAGGACGAGGCGCTGGAGTCGGCGATGGTGCACGCCGTGGCCCGGGAACTGCCCTCGCCGGAGCGCTGGCGCACCCCGCCGTTTCGCGCGCCCCACCACGGCGCCTCGGCGGCCGCGGTGATCGGAGGCGGGGCCCAGCCGCAGCCAGGCGAGGTTTCGCTCGCGCACAACGGCGTGCTGTTCCTCGACGAGCTGCCCGAGTTCCGCCGCGACGTCCTGGAGGCGCTCCGAGAGCCTCTCGAGTCAGGCGAGGTGCGGATCGCGCGGGCGGGCTACCGTGTGCGCTTCCCGGCCCGGTTCCAGCTCGTCGCCGCGATGAACCCATGCCCCTGCGGTTATGCAGGCGACCCGGCTGGGCGTTGCCGCTGTGGGCCCGGCGATGTCCAGCGGTACATGGGGCGGGTCTCCGGGCCTCTCCTGGACCGCATCGACCTGCACGTGTCGGTGCGCGCGGTTGACTACGCGAGCCTTCGGTCCGCCCCTGGCGAGGCCAGCGCTGCGGTCGCCGGGCGCGTGCTCGCGGCCCGTGAGCGGCAACGCGGGCGCGGCGCGCTCAACGCTGCGCTTGCCGGCAAGGCGCTCGAGCGTGCCTGCCGGCTGGACGACGATTGCGATCGCCTGCTGGCCCGGGCGGCCTCGCGGCTCGGGCTGTCGGCGCGGGCCTGCCACCGGACGCTCAGGGTCGCGCGCAGCATCGCCGACCTTGCGGCGGCGCCGCGGGTAGGCGTGGAGCACCTGACCGAAGCGCTGGGCTACCGGCCGCAGGTCGCGGCCGGGCCGGACTGATCAGCGGGCCTGGGCAACCATGTAGTCGACGGCTTCCTTCACGAGCTCGTCGGTGAGGTCCGCGCGGCCGCCCCTGGCCGGCATCACGCCCGCGCTGCCCTGGAAGCCCTCGATCGAGTGCTTGTAGAGGATCTCGTTGCCCTGCGCGATGCGCGGGGCCCAGGCCGCCCGATCGCCCGACTTCGGTGCGCCCGCGATGCCGGGCCCGTGGCAGACGGTGCACACGGCCCGGTAGACCTCTTCGCCGTTCGCGGGGAGGGCAGCGGCCGTGGTGGCCGCCGCGGCCGCGCCGGGGGGCGGCGCGATGGAGAGCGCCGAGTTGTCCTGCCCCGCGATCGCGAGCTGGCCGAAGCCGCGCACGCGTTCGGCGACTTCCGCCTGCAGGATCGGGTCGCTGGCCACGTGCTGGCGGGTCATGCCGCCACCGAAGAACTTCGCCAGCACGAAGAGGAAGAGGGTGATCGCCACGAGGATGCCCAGGACGGCGCTGAAAACGTTGAAAAAGTGGTCGTCCTGCTTGCTCACGGGCCTCTCCGGCGAACGGCGTAAAACGGGGCGCGAGTATAGCCGCCGGGGCGGGTCCACAAAAGGTTCGGCAGGGGCGTCCGGGCGATGTGGCTGCTACAATGTGGGCCCTCGGCAAAGCCGCACCCGGTGCGGGGCCGCCGAGCCGGCCCGTACGCACGCGGCCGCCGGGCCCGACAAATCAGTCTCCGCGCGCCCGTAGCTCAGCTGGATAGAGTGACGGTCTCCGAAGCCGTAGGTCGTGGGTTCGAATCCCGCCGGGCGCGCCATTTCCAAAGTCTCGAGTTTCACCCGGCGGGGTTCGAACCCGCGACAGAGAACCTGCCGGGTTCGACCAGCCCTCGCGCAGCGAGGGCGCAGGTCGCCGCGCTGCGCGCGGCGAGCCGCAGGCCGAGCGGCCGCAGGCCGCGAGCCATCCCGCCGGGCGCGCCATTTCCCTTCGGATCCGTCCCTGCTTTCCGGCTACAGCCAGCCCTTCCGCTTGAAGAACAGGTATGGCCCGACCGCCGAGGCCACCATCAGCAGTAGCGCGAGCGGGTAGCCGAGATGCCAGTCGAGCTCGGGCATGAAGTGGAAGTTCATGCCGTAGATGCTCGCGATCAACGTCGGCGGCAGGAACACGACCGCAACGACCGAGAAGAGCTTCACCGTCTCGTTCTGCTCGATGTTGATCAGGCCCAGCGTGGCCTGCAGCATGAACGAGGCCTTGTTGCTGACGAAGGTCGCGTGGTCGGACAGCGCCAGCACGTCGCGCGACTGGGTCTTGAGCCGCGCCCGCACTTCCGGGGACAGGCTCAGCTGCGCCGATTGCTGCACGAAGGACAGCAGTCGACCGAGGCTGACCAGGCTCTCGCGCGACTTGGAGATCAGGTCGCCGTTGCGGCCGATGCGCTCCATCACCGCGCGCATGTCGCGCGAGAACGTCCGGCGCCGCCGCTGTGGCGCGAACACCCCGGCCGACAGCTCGTCGAGGTCCGAGCCCACGCGCTCGAGCACGTCGGCGATGCGCTCGACCACCGACTCGAGCAAGCCCGCCAGTATGGACGGGGCCGAGGCTGCGGCAGCAGCGTGGCGCTCGGCGTAGGCCGTGAAGCGCCGGAACGGCAGGGTGTCGTGGTAGCGGTTGGTGATCAGCTTGTTGCCGACCAGGATGAACGTGAAGGCCGCGGCCTCCGGGCGCTCTGTGTCGATCCGGGTCAGGACCGTGGCAGTCATGTACAGCGCCCCGTCCTCCTCGTAGAGCCGGTTCGAGGTCTCGATTTCGCGCATTTCCTCGCGCGTCGGCACCTCGATGGCGAGCAGCTGCTCGACCGCGCGCTCTTCCTCCAGCGTCGGCTCGAGCAGGTCCACCCAGAGGCAATGCTCTGGAATGACCGCCGGCGGCGGATCCAGCCGGGTCAGGCCCTGCGGCTCGGGGACGAAGACGTTGAGCATGTCGGACCGCGTTTTAGCACAGTCGCGGCGGGAACGGCGCCCGCGGGAGCGGCCCGCGGGCGCTTCGCGGGATCAGCGGGCGCTGCGCTCGCGGGCGGCGAGGTCGTTGATCAGCTGGAAGAGCTGGTCGACGCCGCCGGCCATGCTCACGTCGGTGGTGAACTTGCCCTGGACCACGACCATGGGCGTGTGGTCGGCGAGATACCGCCGCGAGAGGTTCTCGGCCTGGCGGATCTTGTTCTCGACGGCGAAGCCGCGGTAGGTCTTGCCGAAGTCCTCCGCGCTCACGCCGTTCTTGACCATGAAGGCGCGCACCCGGCTCTCGGTGGCGGCGGCGTCCACGCGGTTGCCCGCGACGACCGTCAGCGGGTTGCGGTTCAGATGCAACTCGCGGAACACCGCGAGGTGCAGGTCGTCGAGCCGGCCGAGGGCCTCGATCGTGTAGAACAGGCGCGCGTCCTCGCGCGTGACCTCGTTCCACACCACGGGCATGCGCACCACCCTGACGAAGTCGGGGCGGCCGTTCTGGTCCCAGGACTTGATGCGCGGCTCGAGGGTGAAGCAATGCCCGCAGCCGTACCAGAAGATCTCCGTGACCTCGACCTGGCCGGGCGACACCGACACGGGCTGCGCCACCGGCAGCGGCGCGAAGTGCTGGCCTTCCTTCCAGCGGAAGGCGGCCGGCGCGGCCGGGGCCGGCGCGTTGGCCGCCACCGCGGCGGCGACCGGGCTGATGGAGACGCTGCTGGCCTCCGCTTCGACTGTCTCGCCGTCGGCGGCGGCGCCGGTCACTTCAGCGGTGTCGGTCGTCTCCGCCGGGCGCAGCGGCTCAGCGGCGCTGGCCGGGACCGAGGCGGGTGTCGTGGCCGCAGCCGTTTCAGCGGCGGGTGTCGTGGCGTCCTCGCGACCACAGGCGGCGGTGAAGAGCGCGATCGAGAGGACGGCGGCGAGCGGGGCGGGGCGGATCATGCCAGGGTCTCCCTGCGGGGCATCGCGGCTTGGAGTCCGCGATGCCCGCGAAGTTCAGGCCAGGTGCCGGGTCAGCGCAGGCCCTGCAGGTAAGAGGCCACCGCGCGCATTTCCTCGTCGGTCATCTTCGAGGCGATGGTCTGCATCATGTCGTTGCCCGCCGGCACGCGCTCGCCGGAGGCATACGCGCGCAGCTGCAGGTAGGTGTAGAGCGAGTGCTGTGCCCTCAGCGCCGGGTAGCGGGCCGGACCATTGCCCTTGCCCTGCGGGCCGTGGCAGGCGATGCAGGCCGGCAGGCTGCGGGCCGGGTCGCCGGCGAGGTAGATCCGCCTGCCGGCCTCGGCGTTCGAGGGATCGGCCTCGAGGCCTGCCGGCTGCTGGCGCGAGAAATAGGCGGCGAGGTCCGCCATGTCCTCGTCGGTGAGCAGCATGGCATTCGGCATCATGATGACGTTGTTGCGCACGCCCTCCTTGAACAGCTTCAGCTGCTGGACGATGTACGTCTCGTGCTGGCCCGCGAGGTTGGGCCACTCCGGGTTGATGCTGTTGCCGTCCACGCCGTGGCAGGCTCCGCAGACGAGGGACTTCTGGGCGCCCGCCTCCGGGTCCCCGGCCAAGGCGGCCATGGGCAGGCAGGCAAGGGTGGTCACGAGCAGGGTGGCGATCCGGTTCTTGTTCATCATCCAGCGACTCCAGGCTTGCGCCTTGGGGTTTCCCAGGGTTGGACGGCGAGGGGACGAGCCCCGCATTATACGCAAGCCGGGCCCTGCGGCGCGCGTGTACCAGGATGGCTGCCTATCCCAACGTCCATTTCCTCAAGAGTGCGCACGAGGCCTCCCAGTTCTGCGAGGACTTCGGCGCCGAGGTGGCCTTCGCCGGCCGCTCGAACAGCGGGAAGTCCAGCGCGATCAATGTGATGGTCCAGCGCCGCGATCTGGCAAGGACCAGCCGGACGCCGGGCCGCACCCAGCTCGTCAATTTCTTCGAGCTGGGCCCCGGCGAGCGCCTCGTGGACCTGCCGGGCTACGGCTACGCCCAGGTGCCTCCCCAGATGCGGGAGCACTGGCGACGCCTCATGGATGCCTATTTCGGGGCGCGCAGTTCGCTCGCCGGGCTTTTCATCGTCATGGACGCCCGCCGCCCGCTCGCCGAGACGGACTGGCGAATGATCGAGCTGGCCCGTTCCCGGGGCTGTCCGGTGCACGTGCTGCTGTCCAAGGCCGACAAGCTGGGCGGAAACGATGCGCGCAGCACCCTGCAGCGCGCCCGGGCGGAGCTGGGCGAGGCCGCGGGCGTGCAATTGTTCTCGGCCTTGAACAAGAATGGGGTGGACGAGGCCCGCGCGGTGCTGGGCCGGATGCTGGCCCGACAGGCCGTGGTACCGGACGGCGCGGCTTCCTCCGCGCGGCCCTGGCCGGCGCGGACCTGAGGCCGGAATCCGGACGAAAAAAAGTCCCGAGGGTCTTTGTGACCCCCGGGACGACCAACCCGGCTTGGGGATGCTGTCCGGGTATTACCCGCTCAGGGAGGGTAGCGGGGAGCTTCTTGCGAAGCTCAACGGATTAGAGGGACGGCCCCTGCGAAAGTTCCGGACCGCCTGTGTGGCGTAACTTTCTGTTTTGAAAAGACTAATGCGCTTCGTCCCAGTTCGGGCCGGCGCCGGTGTCCACCTTCAGGGGCACCCTCAGGTCGGCTGCCCCGGCCATGAGGCCGACCAGCTTCGCGCGCACCGCCGGAAGCGCGTCAGCCTCGACCTCGAGCACCAGCTCGTCGTGCACCTGCATCACGAGACGCGCAGGCGCGCGTTCCCGCTCGAGCCATGCGTCCACGGCGATCATGGCGCGCTTGATGATGTCCGCGGCGGTGCCCTGCATGGGCGCGTTGATCGCGCTGCGCTCGGCGTACTGCTGCTGCTGCCTGTTCCGTGAGCGGATGTCGGGCAGGTAGAGGCGGCGGCCGAAGACGGTCTCCACGTAGCCGAGTTCGCGCGCCCGCTCGCGGGTCCCGTCCATGTAGCGCTTCACGCCGGGGTAGCGCTCGAAGTAGCGGTCCACGTATTGCTGGGCGGCGCCGCGCTCGATGCCGAGCTGGCGGGCGAGGCCGAAGGCCGACATGCCGTAGATCAGGCCGAAGTTGATCGCCTTCGCCGCACGGCGCTGCTCGGCGGTCACCTGAGTGAGCGGAATGCCGAGCACCTCGGCCGCGGTGGCCTGGTGGATGTCGCGGTCGGCGGCGAATGCGGCGAGCAGGCTCTCGTCGCCCGACAGGTGCGCCATGATCCGGAGCTCGATCTGCGAGTAGTCGGCCGCGAGCAGCAGCTGGCCTTCCGGCGCGACGAAGGCGCGGCGGATGCGCCGGCCCTCGGGCGTGCGGATGGGAATGTTCTGCAGGTTGGGGTCGCTGGAGGACAGGCGGCCCGTCACCGCCACGGCCTGGTGGTAGGACGTGTGCACTCGGCCCGTATCCGCGTCGATCTGCTCGGGCAGGCGGTCGATATAGGTGGACCGGAGTTTCGCGAGGCCGCGGTACTCCAGGATCAGCCTTGGCAGCGGGTACTCGTCCGCGAGTTCCTCCAGCACGTCCTCGGCCGTGGAGGGCTGGCCGGTGGGCGTGCGCCTCTGCACGGGAATGCCGAGCTTGCCGAACAGGATCTCCTGCAGCTGCTTGGGGGAGTCGACGTTGAAGGGCTGGCCCGCGGCGGCGTGGATCTCGCCCTCGAGCTCCACCAGGCGCTTCGAGATCTCCCTGCCCTGCGCGGCGAGCACCGCCCGGTCCACCAGCACGCCGTGCCGCTCCATTCGCAGCAGCACCGGCACGAGCGGCTGCTCGATCTCCTCGTAGAGCCTGCGCAGCGCCGGCTCCGCCTCGAGCTGCGGCCACAGCGCCCGGTGCAGCTGCAGCGTGATGTCGGCGTCCTCGGCCGCGTATTCGGTGGCCCGGTCCACCGGCACCTGGTCGAAGGGAATCTGCTTCGCGCCCTTTCCCGCGACGTCCTCGTAGCGGATGGTGTCGATGCCGAGGTAGCGCTTCGCGCAGGAATCCATGTCGTGGCGCGTCGCCGTCGAGTTCAGCACGTAGGACTCGAGCATGGAGTCGTACCGCAGGCCGGCGAGCGCGATGCCGTGGCGTGCCAGGACGTGCGCGTCGTACTTGAGGTGGTGGCCGACCTTGGCGCGCGACTCGTCCTCGAGCCAGGGCTTCAGGCGCGCGAGCGTGGCGTCGCGGTCGAGCTGGTCCGGCGCGCCGGCGTACCGGTGCGCGAGGGGTACGTAACCTGCGTGGCCCGGCTCGACGCAGAACGACACGCCGATGATCTCGGCCTGCATGTAGTCGAGGCTCGTGGTCTCGGTATCGAAGGCGGCGAGCTCGGCCGGCTGCAGTGCGGCCAGCCAGCGCTCGAGCGCGGCCTCGTCGGCGACCGTCTCGTAATGGCGCGGCGGTGACGGCGCCGCCTGCGGGGGAACCGCGCCGGGGGCCCCGGCGCCCGTCGAGGTCGCCTGCGTCACGGAATCGGCGTCCGGCGCCTCGCCCAGCTGGCGCAGCAGCGAGGACAATTCGAGGCGCGTGTACAGCGTGCGCAGCCGATCGAGGTCGGGCTCCGCGGCCGTCAGCGCGTCGGGCGACGCGTCGAGGTCGAGGTCGCGGCGGATGGTCGCGAGCTTGCGCGAGAGTTCCAGCGTCCCGAGGTTCTCGCGCAGGCTCTCGCCCACCTTGCCGGGCACCTCGGCCGCGTGGGCGACGATCTCGTCGAGCGAGCCGTACTGGTTGAGCCACCTGGCGGCGGTCTTCGGGCCGACCTTGGGCACGCCGGGGATGTTGTCGGATGCGTCGCCGACGAGCGCGAGGTAGTCGACGATCTGCTCCGGCGTCACCTCGAACTTCGCCTTCACGCCGTCGCGGTCGAGCCGGGTGTTGCTCATGGTGTTGACGAGCGTGATGCGCGGGTCCACCAACTGGGCCATGTCCTTGTCGCCGGTCGAGATCAGGACCCTCATGCCGCTGTCCGCGGCGCGCGTGGCGAGCGTGCCGATCACGTCGTCGGCCTCGACCCCCGCGAGCCGGATGAGCGGCAGGCCCATGGCCTGCACGGCCTCCAGCAGCGGCTCCACCTGTGCGCGCAGGTCGTCGGGCATGGGCGGACGGTGCGCCTTGTACTCCTCGAACAGCTCGTCGCGGAACGTGCGGCCCGGGGCGTCGAAGACCACGGCCACGCAGTCCGGCGACTCCTCCTTGATCAGCTTGTGCAGCATGTTGAGCACGCCAAGCACGGCGCCGGTCGGCTCGCCGCGGGAAGTGGTCAGCGGTGGCAGCGCGTGGAAGGCGCGGTAGAGGTAGGAGGAGCCATCGACGAGGCAGAGCTTGCGGGGCGCGGTCATGGCGCGATCGGGCCCGGGGGTTCGTCGCCGTCCGGCTCCTCCGCCTGCTCCTCGGCCGGGGTGGGTGGGGCTGGCGCCTGGGGCGGTGCCTCGGGCGCGGCCGGGGCCGGACCGCGGATCTCGACCGGCGTCTCGATGCTCTCGTCGGGCAGGAACAGCGGCCCGGTCTGGCCACAGGCGGCGACCAGCGCGGCGGCGAAGATCAGCGGCAGTCTGCGCATGGCGACACCAGCAGGCGGGGAGTGGGCAAGTATAGGCGCGCGCGGCGGCTCAGGGCGCGAGGCGCTGGGCGTGACGGTCGAGGACCGCCAGCGTCAGGCGCGAGACGCAGGCGAGCCTGCCGCCGTCGTCCACGATCTCGATGTTCCATACCTGGCTTCGGCCACCGAGATGGATCGGCCTCGCGGTGCCGGTGACGTGGCCGCTGCGCACGCCGCGGATGTGGTTGGCGTTGATCTCCTGGCCCACCACCTGCATGCGCGAAGAGTCGACCACCATGTGTGCTGCGGTGCTGCCGATCGTTTCGGCCAGCACCACCGAGGCGCCGCCGTGGAGCAACCCGAAGGGCTGCACGGTGCGGCTGTCGACCGGCATGCGCGCGGTGAGGTGGCTGGGGCCGAGGTCGGTGAACTCGATGCCAAGCAGCGTGATCATCGAGTCGCCCTGCGCGGCATTCAGCTCCGACAGCGTGTAGGGGCGAAACCAGATCGGGGCGCGCTCTGCCATGGCGGGGGACCTCTGGCCGGGGAGTGCCGGATTATCGCGGTTCCCGGCGGGGCGTGTCCCCACGGCTGCGTATAATCGGGCCGTTTCAACGGGGGACGCCACTTGAGCCGCGACTTCGCTGTTTCACCGTCACCCACGGTCGAGCTTGCCATTGACGGCTCGTCCAGCGTGTTTCCCGTCCACCGCATCTACTGCGTCGGTCGCAACTACGCGGATCACGTGCGCGAGATGGGCTCGGATCCGCGGAGCGAGCCGCCGATCTTCTTCTCGAAGCCCGCCGATGCGCTGGTGCCCTCGGGGACGGATGTGCGCTATCCGCCGCGCACGCAGAACCTGCACCACGAGATCGAGCTCGTCGTTGCGCTCGGTCGCGGCGGTCGAGACGTGCCAGCGGCAGTCGCGCCGGCACTGGTCTTCGGCTATGCGGTCGGCAACGACCTGACGCGGCGCGACCTGCAGGCGGCGGCGAAGAAAGCCGGCCAGCCCTGGGACGTGGCGAAGGGCTTCGATGCGTCCGCGCCGGTGAGCCGGCTTCGCCGCGTCGAGGAGACCGGCCAGCTGTCGCAGGGCCGCATCTGGCTCGAGGTCAACGGCGTGCTGCGCCAGCAGGCTGACATCGCGGACATGATCTGGAGCGTGCCGGAGATCATCGCGGAGCTGTCCGCGTACTTCGAGCTGAGGCCGGGCGACCTGATCTTCACCGGCACGCCCGCCGGCGTGGGCGCGCTCCTGCCGGGCGACCGGGTCCGCGGCGGCGTGGACGGCGTCGGCACGCTCGAGCACGGCGTCGTCGCGCCGTGAAGCTCTTCACCTACTTCCGCAGCTCGGCCGCGTACCGGGTGCGCATCGCGCTGAACTACAAGGACGTCGACTACGAGCAGGTTCCCAGGCACTTGCTGAGGAATGGCGGCGAGCACCGGCTCGAGGGCTATCTCGAGATCAACCCGCAAGGCCTCGTGCCGGCGATCGAGCACGCGGGGCGGGTCTTCGGCCAGTCGCTTGCCATCATCGAGTACCTCGAGGAGATCCGCCCCGAGCCGCCGCTGCTGCCGCGCGAGCCGGCCGACCGCGCGGTCGTGCGCTCGATGGCGCTCGGCATCGCCTGCGACATCCACCCACTCAACAACCTGCGCGTGCTCAACTACCTGAAGGGACCGCTGGGCCAGGACCCGGCCGCGGTGGACGCGTGGTACCGGCACTGGATCGCGGAGGGCTTCGGAGCGCTCGAGGAACTGGCCCGGCGCCACTCGGGTGATGGCCGGCACCTGTTCGGGCGCTCGGTGACGCTGGCCGACGTGTTTCTCGTGCCGCAGGTCTACAACGCGCGGCGGTTCCGCTGCGACCTTGGGGAGTACCCGACCCTCGTCACGATCTGTGCGCACCTCGATTCGCTGCCGGCGTTCGCCGCAGCGCGGCCAGAGGCGCAGCCGGACGCGGAGTGAGGCGCCGGCCCACCTGAATCGGCCGGCCCCGGCGCCGCGAAGATCCGCCATGACCGCCGCCACCCCTTCGCTCACGAGCTTCCCCGCGCCCTTCGACGCCGTCGTCTTCGGCGCCACGGGCGGACTCGGCCGCGCCTTCGTCGAGGCGCTGGCGGGCGACCCCGCGGTCGCGACCGTGACGGCCGTGTCGCGCCGCGCGGCGACCTGGGCCTCGCCAAAGGTCGTGCCGCTCGCGGCGGACCTGCTCGAGGACGCCTCGATCGCGGCCGCCGCCGAGGCCTGCCGGGCGCGCCCGCCGCGGCTCGTGATCGTCGCGACGGGCGTGCTGCACGGCGAGGACCTCCGCCCGGAGAAGTCGCTGCAGGAGCTCGACCCGGCGAAGCTCGCGCGCGTCCTCGCGATCAACGCCATCGGCCCGGCCCTGGTGATCAAGCACTTCGCGCCGCTCCTGCCGCGCACGGGCAAGAGCGTCATCTCGGCGCTGTCGGCGCGGGTCGGCTCCATTTCCGACAACCGCCTCGGCGGCTGGTACGCCTACCGGGCCTCGAAGGCGGCCTTGAACCAGGTTGTCCGCACGGCCTCGATCGAGCTGGCCCGGCGCTGGCGGGAGGCCTGCGTCGTCGGCCTGCACCCGGGGACGGTGGCGACTCCCCTGTCCGAACCTTTCCGCGGAAACGTCGCGCCGGGCAAGCTGTTCACGGCTTCCCAGTCCGCGGCCCACCTCCTCGCCGTGCTCGACCGCCTCGCGCCCGCCGACAGCGGCCGCTGCTTCGCCTGGGACGGCAGCGTGGTCGAGCCCTGACGGGGGCTGCCGCAGGGCAGGGTCAGGCTTCTTCGCACGCCGCTGCGTTCCCGGACCTCGGAACCCCGCCGCCGATCCCCTCCGCGCACCGCGGGTGGCCCTCAGACCGCTAGAATTCAGGGACGGCCGGCTGGCCGCCTTGGCCGCGGGGCCCCGAGAGCCGCATGACCCTTCCCGATTCCACCGCCCCGTCGCCGCCCGAGGTCGTTCCCGGCTTCGACATCGGTTCCACCGACGACTCCCTCGAGCGCATGGTCGAGCTGTTCGCCCGCCACGGCGACACCTACCGCGTATTCGCGCCGGGCCGCGCCAGCGAGACCCTCGTGATCCACGCGCCCGAGGATGTCCGGCGGGTGCTCGTCACCAACCGGCGCAACTACGTCAAGGGCGTGGGCTTCGACCGGGTGCGCATCCTCCTCGGCGACGGGTTGATCACCAGCGACGGCGACCTGTGGGCGCGGCAGCGCGCGATGATGCAGCCGATGTTCCACCGGCGCGTGATCGCGCAGTTCGCTGCGAGCATCACGACGGCGAACGACGCGTTGCTCGCGCGTTGGGAGGCCAGCGCGGATCGCGGCGAGCCGGTGAACGTCACCGAGGATATGAGCACGATGACGCTCGACATCGTGCTGCGCGCGATACTCGGCCGCGACCTGGACCGCCTCATCGCCGAGACCGGCGCCAATCCCTTCGACCTGGTAGTCCAGGACCCGGCGCGCGACCTTCGCTTCGCCTATCGCTTCCGCTCGCTGTATCGCCTCGTGGCCGGGCTGATCGAGCGCCGCCGCGCCGAGGCGGACGAACACGCCGACTTCGTCGCCATGCTGATGGCCGCGCGGGACCCGGCCACCGGCGCGCCCATGAGCGAGCGCGAGATGATCGACGAGATCATGACGCTCGTCGTGGCGGGTCACGAGACCACGGCCACGGGGCTCAACTGGGCCTGGTACCTGCTGTCGCAGCATCCGGACGCCGAGGCCCGCCTGCACGCGGAGCTCGACGGCATGCCGGAGCAGCATCCGCTCGAGCTCGCGGCGAGCGGCGAGCTGCCGTTCGCGCGTGCCGTCGTGGACGAGGCGCTGAGGCTCTATCCGCCCGTGTGGGTCTTCACGCGGCGCGCCCTCGAGGCGGACACGCTCGGCGGTTTCCCGGTGCCGGCCGCTACCGATGTCATGCTGCCGACCTACGTCATTCACCGCCACCCGCGCTACTGGCACGACCCCGAGGTGTTTCGCCCCGAGCGCTTCGCGCCGGGCGGCGAGGGGCAGGGCGCGAGCTTCGCGTATATCCCCTTTGGCGCGGGTCCGCGCCGCTGCCTCGGCGACGGTTTCGCGATCTACGAGATGCTCGCCCACCTGTCCCGCTTCGCGCGGCGCTTCCGGCTGAGGATGGTGCCGGGCCAGGAGGTCGGGCTTGAGGCGCGCGTGAACCTGCGTCCGGCGCAGCCGATGTTCATGACGCTCGAAAGGCGAGGTTGACAAGCCCACGGCCGACCGCAGGCGGCGCGGCCGTTCACCCGACCGGTACGGCGTTCCGGGCGTCAGCTTCTAGCGGGTCGACCTTCCGTTACCTGACGATCTGACGATTGCGCCATGACCCGCCGCGGGAGCCAGGGCGGCTTGCCGCGCCACCGCGGATCCGGCCGGTCCTCGGTCTCGACCGGTCTTGCGGTCTCTCCACGGGAGCCGCGATGATAGCGGCGTGCATGCGTACCGCCAGGGGCCCGTGCCATGGCCGGGCCGGTCGCCAGGGAGAGCCCATGTCCTGCCCACGGATCTTCGCCAGTCTCGCTGCCGGCGCCTGCTGCGGTTGGCTCATGACCTCTTCCGCGACGGCTCAGCCGCAGGCCGCCGCCACCCCGCCGGCGGACCCGGGGCCGATGCCGCATCCGGTGGAGTTTTTCCGAAAGCCTGCCGATGCCGGGACAGTCCTCGGTTGCAAGGAAGGACGCGCGATCCCGACGCGGCCGGACGACCTGCTGAGGAAGAACCAGCAGGCCTACCACATGGCGAACAATCTGCGCCGCTGGGGCGAGATCAACTACGACTTCGAGGGCCCGCAGCCGGATTGCGCCGACTGGGGCCAGGTCATCGCCAAGTGGCAGGCGATGGTGGGCCTGCCGGTGACGGGCGTATTCACCCAGGCGGAGTCGGACAGCGTGCTCGCGGAGCGCCAGCGGGTCGAGCCACAGTGGAAGGCGGCGTACGAACAGTGGACCGCCGCACGCGTGGCGCTCCGGGCGGCTGGCGGCGAGCTGCCGGAAGAGCGCGTGGCGCGCGAGCGCGGCATGGCCGGCGCCGTCGCCCCGGCGGCCGTTGCCCGTGCGGCGCCGGTCGGGCCGCCGGAGAAACAGGCCTTCGGCCTGTCGCTCGGCGCACCGGTCGGATCACAGCTGCCGGCCTGTCCGCCGAAGGAAGGCTGGTTCGCCACGGGCTTCCACAGGACGGAGACCTGCTTGGCGCCAGTCAGGCGCATGGGTCGTTTCGGCGCGAATTACGAGATCGACTTGGAAGCGGAGAAGCTTTACGACCCCTCGTCCGACGCGACGCTGTCCGCCGACGGTTTCGCCATGATCCAGTTTTCGCAGGGCGACCAGCCGGGGTTCGTTGGTGGCGACCTGAAGGCCTTGCTCGTCGACGGCCGCCTCGAGGGCCTCGGCTTTTCCCCGCGGGACAAGCAGGCGGTGCTCGCGGCCTTCGAGAGCCGTTACGGCAAGCCCGAGTACGAGCCGGTACCCATGAAGAACGACCAGGGCGGCACGTGGATGGGCGAGCGCTACCGCTTCCGCGCGAACGACGTCTCGGCCACGGTCAACTGCGTGGGTTTCGACACCAGCTGGTGCAGCTACGCGCAGATCCTGACGGATCGCGGGCTGCACGGCCTGCGCGGCGAGCGGCAGCGCGAGGTGCAGAAGGGCGTCGGCTTCTGACGCGCCAGGAGATGGGAGACGGAGTCGCGATCGTCGCGGGCCGCGTCTTTGGGCGACTGCCCTTCAGCCCCCTGCGCGCTTGACCGTGTAGCCGCGCTTCGTGAGCTCGGCGACCAGCGCGTCGCGGTGGTCGCCCTGGATCTCGATGCGCCCCTCGCTCACGGTGCCGCCGCTGCCGCAGCGGCGCTTCAGCTCGCCGGCAAGGCCCTCGAGCTCGGCCGGCGTCAGCGGCAGGCCGGTGATGACGGAAACACCCTTGCCCTTGCGGCCCGCGGTCTCGCGCGAGACGCGCACCACGCCGTCGCGGGCGGGCTTGCCCTTCGCGTCCTTGCAGGCGCAGTCCTTCACCGGCCGCCGGCAGCCGGGGCAGATGGCGCCGAGGCCTGTCGTGTAGACGACGGCGGGCTTCGCTCCCGGGCGCATCGGCTCAGGCCACTCGCACCGGGATCTTGAACTCCCGGATGCGGCCGGCCCACTCGGCCGGGCCGGTCTGGTGCACCGACGCGCCATTCGCGTCCACCGCGACCGTGACCGGCATGTCCTTCACCTCGAACTCGTAGATGGCCTCCATGCCGAGCTCCTCGAAGGCGACCACGCGCGAGGCCCGAATGGCCTTCGACACGAGGTAGGCCGCGCCGCCGACCGCCATCAGGTAGGCCGCCTTGTGCTTGTGGATCGCCTCGATGGCGACCGGGCCGCGTTCGGCCTTGCCGACCATGGCGATGAGACCCGTCTTCTCGAGCATCATCTCCGTGAACTTGTCCATGCGGGTCGCGGTCGTCGGGCCTGCGGGGCCCACGACCTCGTCGCGCACCGGGTCCACCGGTCCTACGTAGTAGATGACCTTGTTGCGGAAGTCGACGCCCGGCGGCAGTCCCTGGCCCGAGGCGAACAGGTCGGCGATCTTCTTGTGCGCCGCGTCGCGGCCGGTGAGCATCTTTCCCGACAGCAGCAGCGTCTCGCCCGGCTTCCAGCTCGCAACCTCCGCAGGCGTGAGCGTGTCGAGATTGACGCGGCGCGAGTCGCCGCCCGGCGTCCAGCCGACTTTCGGCCACAGGTCGAGCGAGGGCGGCTCGAGCACCGCAGGGCCCGAGCCGTCGAGCACGAAGTGCGCGTGGCGCGTGGCGGCGCAGTTCGGGATCATCGCCACCGGCTTCGAGGCCGCGTGGGTCGGGAAGGTGGCGATCTTCACGTCGAGAACGGTGGTCAGCCCGCCGAGGCCCTGCGCGCCGATGCCGAGCGCATTGACCTTCTCGTAGAGCTCGACGCGCAGCTCCTCGAGCTTGTTCGCCGGGCCCCGCGCCAGCAGCTCGTGCATGTCGATCGGCTCCATCAGCACTTCCTTGGCCAGCAGCATGGCCTTCTCGGCCGTGCCGCCGACGCCGATGCCGAGCATGCCCGGCGGGCACCAGCCCGCACCCATGGTGGGGACGGTCTTGAGCACCCAGTCGGTCAGCGAGTCGGAGGGGTTCAGCATCACGAACTTCGACTTGTTCTCCGAGCCGCCTCCCTTGGCGGCGACGTTCACGTCGACGGTCCCGCCGGGCACCAGCTCGACGTGCACCACGGCCGGGGTGTTGTCCTTCGTGTTCCTGCGCGCGAACAGCGGGTCGTCCACGATCGAGGCGCGCAGCGTGTTGTCCGGGTGCAGGTAGGCGCGGCGAACGCCCTCGTTGACCATGTCCACGAGGCTCGATCGCGCGTCCCAGCGCACGTCCATGCCGACCTTCAGGAACACGTTGACGATGCCCGTGTCCTGGCAGATCGGCCGGCGGCCCTCGGCGCACATGCGCGAGTTGGTCAGGATCTGGGCGATCGCGTCCTTCGCCGCGGGCGACTGCTCGCGTTCGTACGCCCGGGCGAGATGCTCGATGTAGTCGGCCGGGTGGTAGTAGGAGATGAACTGCAACGCGTCGGCGACGCTTTGCACGAAGTCGGCTTCGCGGATGGTGGTCACGGCGCTCGTCCGGGAGTCATGGGGAACCCGGATTGTAGCCCCGGCGGGTCGCCCTGGTGGACGGCGGATGCCGCATCGGCTCAATGGTGGACGGCGGGTGCCATAGCGGCTTAACTAGGCTGCCTGTCAAACCCTCGAGCGCGACATGAACCCGATCACCGAGGCCCTGTTCAACCGCAACGCATACCTCCAGCACTGCGAAGCCTGCGTGCTGGAGATCCCGCCCGAGGGCGTCGTGCTCGACCGAACCGTGTTCTATCCTCTCGGCGGCGGGCAGCCGGGCGATACCGGCGTCCTGCGCGGCAAGCACGGCCGGGAGTGGGCCGTGATCGACACCCGCAAGGGCGAGGGCGGGCGGATCCTGCATGTGCTTGCGCCGGGGACCGAGCCGCCTGCGCCGGGCGACGTGGTGAACGCCGAGCTCGACTGGACCCGTCGCCACGCGCACATGCGGATGCACACCTGCCTGCACCTGCTCGGCTCCGTCCTGCGTTACGGCGTCACAGGGGGGCAGGTCGGCGCCGACAAAGGTCGCCTCGATTTCGACACGCAGGCCGAGATCGACAAGGACCGCGTCACGGCCGAGGTGAACGCGCTGATCGCCGCCAACCACCCGGTGGAGCCGCGCTGGGTGGACGAGGCGGAGCTCGACCGGCAACCGGAGCTGGTGCGGACCATGTCCGTGCAGCCGCCGCGCGGCGCGGGTCGCATCCGGCTGCTCGATATCGCGGGCGTGGACCTGCAGCCCTGTGGCGGCACGCACGTCGCGGCCACCGGCGAGATCGGCCCCGTGGTGGTGACCAAGGTGGAGAGCAAGGGCAAGCGCAACAAGCGCGTGGTTGTCGCGTTCGCGTGACGACGGACCGTGGCGCCGGCAACCCTCAGCGCTGGCGGCACGAGCACAGCTTCGGCCAGGACCGGCTGCGCGAGGGTGAGCGGCGCACGCTGGTCGTGATTGCCATCACCGCCGTCATGATGGTGGTCGAGGTCGGCGCAGGGCTGGGTCTCGCGCACGTTTCCATAGAGGTGCACCGGGACACCGGCGCCGCATTATGATGGCCGCGCCCGGCCGTCCGTGCGGGGCGGGAGGAGTCGCATGTCTTTTGAACTGAGAGCCTGCGCCGCGCTGCTGGCGGGCCTCTTCCTGTTCGCGGCCGACACGCCGATGGCCAGGGCGGCCGAGCCCAGCGAAGCCCAGGAGCTGCACGGCGAAGTCGAGCCGCCGGCGACCGCGACGGTCGAACTCGCCGGACGCGTCATCCTGCGGGTTCGCGGCGTGGCCGGCTACCCCGCGCCGGAGCGCGCCGCGGCCGTGAACAAGCGCCTGCACGAGTTCGCGGAGAACCGCGCCGTGGCGCCCGAGTCAGTCGAGCTGGTCGAGGTGCCGCGCGGGACCGCGCTGCAGGCGGGCACCGTGATGCTGGTGACCATCACGGACGCCGATGCCGCGCTCGAGGGGCTGCCACGGGCGCAGCTGGCCGGCCTCGCGAGGAACCTGCTGGTGGAGGCGGTGACGAAGTGGCGTGCCGAGCGCGCGCCGGCCTACCTGCTGCGCCAGGCCGCCTGGCTCGCCGGCGCCACGGTGCTGCTGGTCCTCGCCCTCTGGCCGCTCGCCCGCCTGCGGCGCTGGGCTGCAGAGAGGTTCGCCGAGCGCAGCGCCGCGGCCGTCCGCCTCAGGAAGGTCGAGTTCCTGCAGGCGGAGAGCGCGCGACAGCTGGTGCAGGCACTGGTGCGCCTCGCGTTCTGGCTGCTCGTCTTCGCGATCATCTATTACTACCTTCAGTATGCACTCAGGCTGTTCCCATGGACCCGGCCGCTCGGCGAGCGCCTGCTCGAACTGTTCGTGGATCCCCTGCGGACGCTCGGCCTCGGCGCCGTCGAATCTCTGCCCAGCCTGCTCTTCCTGCTGGTGCTGGCCATCGTCACCCGCTACCTGCTCGGGATGATCCACGCGTTCTTCGTCGCGGTGGAGCAGGGGCGCATCAAGCTCAGCGATTTCGACTCCGAGTGGGCGATGACCACCTACAAGCTCGTGCGGGTATTCGTGCTCGCCTTCGCGCTGGTGGTGGCCTATCCGTACATCCCCGGCTCGGATTCGGCGGCGTTCAAGGGCGTCAGCGTGCTGCTCGGCGTGCTGATCTCGATCGGCTCGTCGTCCATGATCTCCAGCATTGTCGCCGGCTACACCATGACCTACAGGCGCACCTTCCGAAACGGTGACCGCATCCGGGTGGGTGATGTGTACGGCGATGTCGTGGATTCACGCCTGATGGTGACGACGGTGCGCACCCCCAAGAACGAGCTGGTGATCGTGCCCAACTCGGAGATCCTGGCGAAGAGCGTCGTCAACTACACGGCGCTCGCCCGCGAGCGCGGTCTCATCCTGCACACCACCGTGGGCATCGGCTACGAGACGCCGTGGCGGCAGGTCGAGGCGATGCTGCTGATGGCGGCGGAGCGGACGCCCGGACTCGCGCCGGAGCCCGCTCCCTTCGTGCTGCAGACGTCCCTGGGCGACTTCGCGGTCAACTACCAGCTGAATGCCTACGTGCACCAGACGAAGGGGCTCAACCGCCTGTACTCGGAGCTGCACAAGAACATCCAGGACGTGTTCAACGAGTACGGCGTGCAGATCATGACGCCGGCCTACGTGGCCGACCCAACTCCGCCGAAGGTGGTGCCGCCGGAGAGCTGGTACCTGGCCCCGGCGGCGCCGCGGCCAGAGCCGGCTCGGACCGAGCCGGGAGCCTGAAGGTCCTGCCCGGCGGCGATGCCGCCGGGCAGCGCGTCCGGCATCACCTGATGAGCGGGATTTCGTCCGCGAGAACGAAGTCGCCGATGGCATCCAGCTTGTTCTCGATCTGGTAGAAGCGCGCCGCCTTGGTGGCCGGCAGCAGCTTGCGTGCCTGCTTCACGTACTTCTTGCGGACATCGAGCACCTGCTGCTCGTACCTCAGCGCATCGTCGATCAGCTTGTTAGCCGTCGCGTCGGTCATGCTGTCGTAGCTGCCGGCGAAGTCCAGGATCAGCTTGACCCGCCGGTCGCGGGCCTTGCCGAGATCCGCCATGTAGCGGTCGTACACGGGCCAGAACGCGGCGGCCTCCTGCTCGGTGAGGTCGAGCGCAGCCTTCACCAGCTCCTTGCGGTCAGCGGCGACAATGGCGCGCGCTTCCTGCGCGGCCTGCATGATCTCGACATCGGTGGGCTGCGCGACTGGCTGGGCGATTGAGGCGCCCTGGGCGTTGGCGAGGACGGGCGTGAGCAGCAGTGCCCACAGGGGTGAAGTGCGGCGAAGGACGGTCATGTCGGTCTCCGTTGTCAGGGTTGGGGCCCGGCGGAGCGGGCCCGTGGATGGGGAATCCTGTCGAAGCGGCAGAAGGCCATGCGGGAGGAGCTGCTACCAGCCGATTCCGTAGTCCTCGCCGTGGTGGCTCGAGCCGCCCCACATCGTGCCGTGGGCCCAGTCGAACCAGATGGCGTTCAGCGGCCCGGACGTGATCGGGCGCGTCACCAGCGTGTAGCCCATCTTCTCGAGCTCGGTCCGGACCTCGGGCGGCGTGGACTCGGCGACGAGCATGCGCCCCGGCTGGATTTCGTGCTGGTCGAAGGAGTCGCGCATCTGGAAGCTGTTGATGTTGGTGGCTTCGGTCGCCTGCTGCACGGTCATGTCGAACTCGACCATGTTGAGGAACAGCTGCAGGAGGTTCTGGTCCTGGCTGTCGCCGCCCTGCACCGCGAAGGCGAGGAACGGCTTGCCGTCCCTGAGGGCCATGGTCGGCGTCAGCGTGACGCGCGGCTGCTTGCCGGGTTCGAGCACATTGTAGGGGTTCTCGGCCGGATCGAGCACGAAGCTCTGCATGCGCTGCGACAGGCCGATGCCGGTGTTGCCGGCGATGAACGCCGGGATCCAGCCGCCGCTCGGCGTGATGGACACGACCCAGCCCTCGCGGTCGGCGGAGATGACGCTGGTCGTGCCGGTCGCCGGCTGGAAGCTCGGGCGGATATCCTCGCTCTCCTTCACGTTGGCGGTGGCCGCCCAGCCGGCCAGTTCCCGTTTGAACGGATTCTCGCCTCCCTGGAAGGGATAGGGGTCGCCGGGGCCGATGGCCGGGTCGTTCTTCTCGAAGCCGACGAGCTTCGCGCGCTCGCGGGCGTAGTCCTTCGACAGCAGGCCGGTGACCGGCTCCTGCGGCGGGAAGGCCGGGTCGCCGTAGTAGAAGTCGCGGTCCGCGAAGGCAAGGCTCATCGCCTGGTAGAGCGTGTGGATGTAGCGCGGGCTGTTGTAGCCCATCGCCTTGAGGTCGAAGTTCTCGAGGACGTTGAGCGCCTGCAGCATGGCCGGGCCCTGCGTCCAGGTCGTCAGCTTGTAGACCTCGATGCCCTTGTAGCTGACCGAGACCGGCTCCTCCAGCTTCGGGCGCCAGCCCGCGAGGTCTTCCTTCGTGATGAGACCGCCCGCTTCCCGCGTGGCGCGCGCGATCTCGTCGGCGATGTCGCCGCGGTAGAAGCGGTCGAAGGCGGCCATGATCGCCGCCTTGCGGTCGGCGCCGGCGGCCAGCGCCGCCTGCTCGGCCTCGACCAGCTTGCGCAGGGTCGCGGCGAGCTCGGGCTGGGAGAAGATCTGGCCGGCCTGCGGGGCCTTGCCATCGCGCGGCAGCATCACCCGCCGCGAATCGGGCCACTGGTTCAGGCGCTCCTGGTGCCGCTCGATCAGGGAAACGGTCTCCTGCTCGATCGGATAGCCGTCGGCGAGGTCGATGGCCGGCGCGAGCACCTGCGCGAGGGAGAGACGCCCGTACTCGGCCAGCATCAGCAGCAGGCCGCCGGGCGTGCCGGGGGTGACGGCGGACTGGGGACCGTACTGCGGCGGATAGCGCAGGCCCTGGTCGCGGTAGAAGTCCACGGTCGCGCCGGCCGGCGCGATGCCGAGGCCGTTCACGCCGATCACCTTGCCGGTGTGCGGGTTGTAGATGAGGGCCTGCGTCTCGCCGCCCCAATGCAGCACGTCCCACATGGTCGCGGTCGCCGCCATCATGGCGCAGGCCGCGTCCACCGCGTTGCCGCCCTGCTGGAAGATCATCGCGCCCGCGGTGGCGCCGAGTGGCTTGCCGGTGATCGCGAGCCACTGCTTGGCGTGCAGCGGCGGCTTCACGGTCCGGGTCGCGGCATCGGCGTGGCCGGCGAGGGCGCCGTAGGTGAGCGCGGCCGCAGTCATGAGCGCGGCGGCGCGCAGGGCGCGGGGTTGGGCGGACATGGGGTGTACCTCAAGGGTTGCCGGCCTCCGTCGCCCCGCATGTTAGCCCAGGACGGCTACTTTCCGGACAGGGCGCGCCCGATGCGAAGGTAGGCCTCGCGGAACGGGATGCCTTCCTCCAGCACGAGCCGGTAGGCCTGCTCGGTGGCGTGGATGCCGGGGTCGAGCCGGATGTTCTCGGGCCTGAATCGCAGCCCCTCGAGCGCCGCCGGCAGGATGTCGAGCGTCTGCAGGCAGAGGTCTATGCCGCGGAACAGCGGCGCCTTGATGAGCTGCAGGTCGCGGTGGTAGCCGGAGGGCAGCCGCGAGAAGATGCCGAGCGCCTCGACCAGGCAGGCGAGGGCCGTCGCGGAGCGGCCGCGGATCAGCTCGAATACGTCGGGGTTGCGCTTCTGCGGCATGATGGACGAGCCCGTCGTGAAGGCGTCCGGCAGCGCCACATAGGCGAACTCCTGCGTGTAGAAGAGGATCAGGTCCGAGGCCATGCGGCCGAGGTCCTGCATGAGCAGCGTCACCTCGAACAGCACGTGCGCCTCGGCCTTGCCTCGCGAGAGCTGCACGGCGGTGACGGGCTCGTGCACCTCGGCGAAGCCGAGCTTCTCTCGCGTGAGGCTGCGCGAGACGGGAAGCCCTGGCGTGCCGTAGCCGGCCGCGGAGCCGAGCGGCGATTTGCCGATGCGGCGGTGGGCGTGGCGCAGTCCGTCGGCGTCGTCGCGCAGCTCGGCGGCGAAGCCCTGCGCCCAGAGAGCCACCGAGCTCGGCATGGCCTGCTGCAGGTGGGTGTAGCCCGGCAGGGTCACGTCGCCCTGGCGTGCGGCAAGCGCGTCGAGCGCCGCAGCCACGCCCAGCGCGCCTGCGCGAAGCTGCTCGACCGCATCGCGCAGGTAGAGCCGCAGCGCCGTGAGCACCTGGTCGTTGCGGGAGCGTCCGAGGTGGATGCGCGCGCCGGCGGCCCCGAGGCGCCCGGTCAGCATGGACTCGATCGCCGTCTGCCCGTCCTCCTGCTCGAGCGTCACCCGCCACTCGTTGCGCGCGTGGGCGGCTGCAATGTCGCGTAGCGCCGCGACCAGCGCCTTCAGGTCGCCGTCGGCGAGCAGCCCCGCCGCGTGCAGCATCTCGGCGTGCGCGATCGAGCCCTCGACGTCGTAGCGGACGAGGCGGTCGTCGAGCGCGTGGTCCTCGCCGGCGGTGTAGGCGAGGACCCGCGCGTCGAGCGGCGCGCCCTTGTCCCACAGTCGGGTCATGGGCCCATCCCCGCCGGGTTCTGCTCGGCGGGCGTCAGCGCGCCGATGTCCTCGACGATCAGCGTGCCCGTGCCCTCGTTGGTGAACACCTCCGCGAGGACGCTGTCCGCCGCCTTGTAGGAGATGACGTGCACGCGGCGCACGCCGCCCCGGATCGCGCCCTCGATCGCCGTGGCCTTGGGCAGCATGCCGTCCGCGAAGCTGCCGGCCGCCTCGAGGCGCTTGAGCCCCCCGAGGTCCGTGTAAGAGACGAGCGAGCCAGGGTCGCGCACGTCCTCGAGGATGCCCGGGGCGCCGGTGCAAAGGATCAGCTTCTCGGCGCCGAGCGCTGCACCGAGGCGCGCGGCCACGGTGTCGGCGTTGATGTTGAGCACGCAGCCGTCGTCGTCCGCGGACAGCGGGCTCACGACGGGCATCAGGCCTGCCTCGAGCTGTCGGGTGATGACGCTCGGGTCCACCGCCAGCACGTCGCCGACGAAGCCGTAATCGACCGACTCGCCGTCCACGTCCACCGGGGGGCGGCGGCGGGCGCGGATGAGGCCGGCGTCCACGCCCGAGATGCCGATGGCGTCCACGCCCAGCTGGCGGCAGATCGCGAGGATGCGCGTGTTGAGCAGGCCGTTGAGCACCATCGTGGTGACGTCGATGCTCCTCGCGTCGGTCACGCGCCGGCCCTTCACCATGCGCGGTTCGATGCCGAGGGATCGCTGCATCTGGTCGAGCTGCGGGCCGCCGCCGTGCACGAGCACGACCTTGATCCCGAGGTTGTGCAGTATGCCGATCTGCTGGATCAGCGAGTGCGTGCCGACCGGGTCGGAAAACACAGCGCCGCCGGCCTTGATCACGAACACCTTGCCCTTGTAGAGCCGCACGTAGGGCGCGGCGCCGCGCAGGGCGCGCACGGTGGCGGAAGGGTCGCTGCGGTGGGTCACCATCTCTTCGGTTCCTCTGTCGTGGGCGGGCGGCCGGGTCAGCGTGCGAGCAGGCGGTGCAGCACGGCCATCTGCACCACCATCCGGTTGTGGGCCTCGCGCAGCACCACGCTGCGCGGACCGTCGAGCACCTCGTCGGCGACTGCCACGTTGCGCCGCACCGGCAGGCAGTGCATGAACCTGCAGCCGGGCGCCGCGCGCGAGAACCACTCCTCGCGGACGGTCCAGTCGGCGAGCCCGCGGCGCAGTGCCGCGTCGGCCTCGGCCTCGCCGTAGTGGCGCGGCGAACCCCACTCCTTGGCGTACAGCACCTGCGCGCCGGCGAGCGCTTGCGAACGGTCGTCGGTCTCGGCGATGGAGCCGCCCGAGGCGGCGGCCGCCCGCCGGGCCTTGTCCATGAGCTCCGGCGGCAGCGCATAGCCGTCCGGGCGCAGCACCACCACGTCCATGCCGCGGTGGGCGGCCATGTGCAGCGTCGCCGCGGGCACCGCGAGCGGCAGCGCGCGCGGGTGGTTCACCCAGCTCAGCACGAACTTGCCGCGGCGGGGCACCGAGAGGTCGTCGAGCGTCTTCCAGTCGGCGAGCGCCTGGCAAGGATGGTTCATCGCCGACTCGAGGTTGACCAGCGGCTTGTCGCACAGCGCCGCCATCGCGGAGAACGTTTCCTCCGCGAGGTCGGCCGCGAGGTCACGGCCGTCGGCGAAGGCGCGGATGCCGAGCGCATCGCAGTAGGAGGCGAGGACCGGGATGCCTTCGCGGATGTGCTCGGCGCAGTCGCCGTCCATGCGAACCCCGGTGCGGGTCTCGAGCTTCCAGGTGCCGTTTCCGGGGGTGACGACGAAGGAACGGCCTCCGAGGCGCGCCATGCCCGCCTGGAAGGAGGACAGGGTGCGCAGAGAGGGATTGAAGAACAGCAGCCCCAGCACCTTCCCAGCGAGTGCTTCCGGCTCCGGATGGTCCTGCAGGCGTTGCGCGAGCGCGAGCAGGTCCACCACCTCCTCGCGGGACAGGTCGGCGAGGTCGAGGAAGCGGTTCATGCGGGCAGCTCCGCAAGCGCCGCCGCGAGCAGGTCCACGTGTTCCTCCCGGAGCGTGAAGGGCGGCAGGAGGCGCAGGATGGAGGGGTCGCCGCTGGTGCCGGTCAGGATGTCGCGCTCGAGCAGCGCGGCCTGCACCTGCTTCGCCGGCACGCGCGTGCGAAGGCCGAGCAGGAATCCCTCGCCCTGGATGCCCGTGACCGGGCCGACGATGCAGCGCTCGCGCACCCGCTCCGACACGCGCCGGACGTTCTCCAGCAGGCCGTCCTGGCGGATCGCGTCGATCACGGCCTCGACGACGGCGCAGGCGAGCGGGCCGCCGCCGAAAGTGGTGCCGAGGTCGTTCATCCTGAGGTGCGCCGCGACGTGCGGCGCCATCAGCAGGGCGCCGACGGGGAAGCCCGCGCCGAGCGCCTTCGCGGTGGTCAGCATGTCGGGCACGACGCCGTAGAGGTTGGCCGCGAACGGGTGGCCGGTGCGGCCCACGCCGCACTGCACCTCGTCGAAGATGAGCAGGGCGCAGGTCTCGTCGCAGCGCCGGCGGATCGCGGAGAGGTACTCGGCACCCATGTCGAAGGCGCCGCCGACGCCCTGCACGGGTTCGACGATCACCGCCGCGGTGTCGGTCGTGATGGCGCCGGCGAGCGCGGCGGCATCGCGGCGCGGCACGAAGGTGACGTCGAAGGGCGTGCGCGGGTAGCCGTACCAGGCGGCGGAGCCGTGGGTGACGGCGGCAGCCGCGGCCGTGCGGCCGTGGAAGGCGCCCTCGACGGCGACCACATGGCCGCGGCCGGTGATGCGGCAGGCGGTTCGCAGGGCGTTCTCGTTGGCCTCGGCGCCGCTGTTGACGAAAAAGACGGTGTCGAGCGGCAGGGCTGAGAACTCGACCAGCTTGCGCGCGGCGCGCCGGCGCACCTCCATGGGCACCGCGTTGCTCTGGAACGCAACCTCGCGGGCCTGGCGCTCCAGCGCTGCGAGCCAGCGCGGGTGGCCGTAGCCCAGCGCCGCGACCGCATGCCCGCCGTACAGGTCGAGGATGCTGCGTCCGTCCGGCGTGTGCAGCCAGACATCGCGCCCGTCCACGACCTCGATCGGATACTGGGCGAACACCTGCGCCAGGTGGTCGCGGGCGGGTGCCGGCAGGGGGGCCAGGGCGGCCGCGGTCGGCATCTTCATCTCCTTCAGGTCCAGCCCGGCGCGGGTGCGGTGAGACCCTCGGCCTCGTCGAAGCCGAGCAGGCGGTTCATCCACTGGATCGCGCCGCCGGCCGCGCCCTTGACGAGGTTGTCCACGACGGACATCACGGCGACGCTTCGGCCATCGCAGGCGGCCGAGAGGCGGGCGTAGTTGCTGGTCACCACGTCCTTGATGCGCGGCGGCGCGTCGAGCACCTGCACGAACGGGCCGCCGGCGTAGAACTCCGCGAGCGCGGCGCGCACTTCCTCGCCGCTCATGGGGCGCGCGAGCCGCGCCTGCACGGTGGCGTGGATGCCGCGCGTGAACGGACCCGAGTGCGGCACGAAGGCGATGTGCGCGTCGGTGCCGGAGGCCGCGCGTGCGAGCGCGGCGATCTCCGGGGCATGCCGGTGGGCGAGGGCGCCGTAGGCGTAGAGGTCCGAGTGCCGCTGCGGGTGGTGCGTGCCCGCCGTCGGCGAGCGTCCGGAACCGGTGCTGCCGGTGACCGCAGAAACGAACAGCTCCGGCTCGACGAGCCCGAGCCTGAGAAGCGGCACCACCGCGAGCAGCGTGGCCGTGCTGAAGCAGCCCGGGTGGGCCACGTGCGGCGTCGGCGCCTTCCCGAGGTGCTCCGGCACCGCGCAGCTGAACTCGCCGAGGCGCGCGGGCGCGCCATGCGGGTGCTTGTAGACCCGCGCGTACTCGGCCGCGTCGGAGAAGCGGTAGTCGGCGGAGATGTCCACCACGGTGGGTCTCGTGCCGGCGGCGGCCGCGTGCGTGAGCAGCGAGTCGATCAGCTGCGCGGAGACACCGTGCGGGGCGGCCGCCAGCACCGCCGTGCGCGGCTCGGCGGCGATGAGCGCCAGCACTTCGTCGTGCGAGGCGAACCGCAGGCCGCGGAGCGCGGCCGCGAGGTGCGGGAAGGCGCTCGCCACCGGAGCGCCCGGCTGGCTGTCCGAGGCGACCGCCGCGAGGGCGAGGCGCGGGTGGCCAGCGAGCAGCCGGAGCAGCTCGCCGGCGACGTAGCCGGTGCCGCCCAGCACGATCGCGGGGATGGGCGCGCTCATTCCGGCGCTTCCGCGCCGCGGGCCGCCGCGTCGAGGCCGGTGGCCGCGATCAGGCAGTCACCGAGGTCCGCGCCGGCGGTCATCGCGTTGAAGGCCGGGACGCCCATCTGCTCGCGGATGATGTCGACGCCGACGGCGTTGTCGGTCGCCGGCCCCGTGACGGCGGCCGGCTCGATGCCGAAGCGCTCGCGCAGCAGCTTGACGCCGCCCCAGGCGGCAACGGGGTCGTTCGCCGACAGCACCACCGCGGTGAGCGACTTGCGGATGTCCTCGGCGGCCAGGATGGACTCGACGCCGTAGGCGCCGAGGATGCCGTCGCCGAGCTCGAAGACGATCACGTCCGGCTTGCCCGCCGCCATCTCGGTCATCATGGTGCGCGTCAGCGCCGGCCCCGAGGCCGCGGTCGTGGTCACGATGCCGAGGTCGGTGAAGATCATCGAGCGCCGCGCGCCGGAGTCCTCCATGGCGAGGATGTCGCGCCGCAGTGAGACGCCGGTGGCCTTGAAGACGTCCACGGTCAGGCCGCGGTGGCGCATGCGCGCCACGATCGCGCAGGCGGCGGCGGTCTTGCCGGCCTCCATGCAGGTGCCCGCCAGGGCGATCACCGGCACGCCGCGGGTGTCGAGCGCCGCCTCCGGGTCGAGCTTGCGCATGCCGACGCGCGCCGGCACGCCGATGCGCTCGCCGAGGAACGGGAAGCGCAGCACGACGCCGAGCACCCTGCAGTCGAAGGGCCGGCCACGTTCGGGGTTGGCCGAGTCGCAGATGCCGAGCACGCCGCCGATGTTGAGCATCTGGATGACGTCGCCCGGCTGCAGCGACGGCGGCAGGTGCCCCGAGTAGCCGAACAGCGCGCGGCGGTGGCCGAGGGCGCCGACCACGACGTCGCCGCGCGAGACCTTGGCCATGCGGCCGCTGGTGAGTTCGAGCGTGTTGTAGGTGGACTTGTTGGTGAGGACCTCCACCGCCACCACGACGCCCTCCTCGCAGGGGATGTCGGTGGAGATGCGCAGCTCGTGCGACAGTCCGCAGGCCTGCGTGACCGAGGCGAGCTTGTCGACGATGATCGTCCGCATCATGGGGCACCTCCGCCGCCGGCGCGCGCCCAGAACATGCAGGGCAGCGCGACCATCTTCGAGAAGCCGAGCGCGTCCTGCGGCGTCCACTCGCCGGCCGACTCGCCGTAGACGCCCTTGGAGGCCTTCATCAGCGAGTGCGGCGAATCCACGCCCTCGATGAAGACGCTGCCCGGCCGCAGCAGCACGGTGACCGTTCCGGTGACACGCTGCTGGGAGGAGGCGAACAGCGCCTCGATGTCGCGGCAGACCGGGTCGAGGTGCTGGCCCTCGTGCACGAGGTCGCCGTAAGGCCCGGCCAGGGTCTCCTTGATGCGCTGCTGGCGCGCCGTGAGCGTGAGCTTCTCGAGCTCGCGGTGCGCCGAGAGCAGGATCTCGGCCGCGGGCGCCTCGAAGGCCACGCGGCCCTTGGTGCCGATGATGGTGTCCCCGAGGTGGATGCCGCGGCCGATGCCGAAGGGCGCGCCGATCGTCTCGAGCCGCTCGATGACGGCGACGGGGTCCAGCGCCTCGCCGTCCACCGTGCAGGGAACGCCGCGCTCGAAGCCGACGGCGTGGCGCTCGGCCGCGCGCGGCTTCGTGAACGCCTCCGCCGAAAGCACCCAGGCGTGCTCGGGGATGCTGCCCGTGGAGGTCAGCGTCTCGGTGCCGCCGATGGTGACGCCCCAGAGGCCGCGGTTGACGGAGTAGGCGGCGCCGAAAGGCGGCACCGGCAGGCCGCGGTCCTGCAGGAACTTGAGCTGCTCCGGGCGCTTGAAATGCCGGTCGCGCACGGGCGCGAGCGCCTCGAGGCCCGGCGCGAGGGTGCGCAGCGCCACCTCGAAGCGGACCTGGTCGTTACCGGCGGCGGTGCAGCCGTGCGCCACCGTCGTCGTGCCGAGGCGCCTCGCCTCCGTGGCGAGGGTCTGCGCCTGGATCGACCGCTCCGCGCCGACGCAAAGGGGGTACAGCTGGCCGCGGCGGACGTTGCCCATCACCAGGAACTTGAGCACCTGGTCGAAATAGGCTCGCCGCGCGTCCACCAACCGGTGGCCCACGGCGCCGAGCGCCTTCGAGCGCTCCTCCAGCACCTTCGCGGCCGCTGCGTCGATGCCGCCGGTGTCCACCGTCAGCGTCACGACCGGCCGGCCGTAGGTCTCCCTGAGCCAGGGCACCAGGAAAGAGGTGTCGAGGCCGCCGGAAAATGCGAGGAGGATGGGCGAGGCCGCCCCTTCTGTGTTCGTCATGGCGTGGGTCTCAGGCTCGGAAGAGGTCGCGCAGGCGGGAAACCACGGTGCGCTGCGCGCGCGCGCCGTCGGTGGCGACGAAGATGGTGTCGTCGCCGGAAATCGTGCCGACCACTTCGGGCCAGCCCGCCCGGTCGATCACGATCGCCACGCCCTGGGCCGCACCGGCGGTGGTTCGCACCACCGTCAGGCAGTCGCCGGCGGTGCGGATGTCGCGGACGAAGGCCGCGACCGCGGCGAAGCTGGCTGACGCCGGCGCCGGCTCGTCCGGCATTACGTAGCGGTCGCCCCGCTTGGCGACGCCCAGTTCGCGCAGGTCGCGGCTCACGCTCGACTGCGTCGCGGGGTGCCCCGCGCGCTCGAGCAGGCGCACGAGATCGGCCTGCCGGCGCACGGACGCCTGGCGCAGGATCTGCGCCAGCGCCTCGCGCCGCGCGGCGGTCTCGCTGTGGTCGTGGCCGGTGGTCATGGGAAGCTCTGCATAAACTTGCAAAAGTATTGCATAAATATGCAGGCCCTCGCAAGGGGGGCTGCCCGGAGGTGCGGCTCAGCGATCGATGGTGTACTCGATGTCGGCGCTCTGCTGCTCGCCGGCCTCGCCGCGCACCACCCAGCGGTCGCCGACGGTGTAGCGCAGCTTGAAGGTGTTGACGGAATCCGTGAGCGAGATGCCGTAGCCGATGTACAGGCGCGGCGACAGGAACTTGCCGAGCACGACCGAGGCCTCGTTGTCGAGACCCGCCTCGAAGGCGATCTCGTCGAGGCCGACGTAATGGCCGATCTGGCCGGCCAGCAGCGCGCCGCCCTGCGCCGCGAGATCCGCGGAACTGCCGAGCGACTGCCGGTCTCCCGCCTGCAGGCTGTCGAGCGTGCGGCCCACGACCAGGAGCGAGGCGATCTGCGACTGGGGCAGGCTCGGGTCCGACCACAGCGTCAGCTCGGGCTTTCGCAGCCGCCCGCGGACGATGACGCCCACCTCGTAGCCGGGCACTTCCTTGGACGCGCGCAGGTCGATGCCCGGGTCCGCGACGGGGCCTCCCGGGAACAGCAGCCGGCCGCGTTCCACCTCGAGCTCGCGGCTGTAGGCCTTGTAGTCGGCGTCCTCGATCTCGAGTTCGCCCGAGGCGATCGGGACCTCGCCTGGACGCGTGCGCATGAGCACCTCGCCCTCCAGCCTTCCCTTCAGGCCGAAGGCGTCTATCGCGACCGCCCTGCCGAGGATCAGGCGGATCTCGGTCGAGACGTCGTAATCGTCCGCGGGCTCGGCGTCCCCCTCGCCGTCCACGATCACCTCGTCGGCGGACGGCAGCACGGCGCCGACGAGCTGCCGCGGCTCGATGCGCGCGTTCGGCACCGTCACGGAGCCGGTCACCTCGAGGCGCCTGCCGTCGATCGCGAAGTCGAGCGCGGGCGAAGCCTCGACGCGCAGCTCCGGCAGGTTGGAGACCAGCAGTCTCTCGCCCGTGAGGTTCAGGCGGCCGGACGGCTCCCCGCTCTGCCAGCCGAGCGCACCGGTCGCGCCGAAGCGTCCCTCGCCGACGCGGCCGGACGCGTCGATCCTGAGGCTGCTGCCCTCGAAGTCGAAGCGCGCGCTGACGTCCTGCATGCGGAGGTTGACGGTGTAGAGATCGAGCGCCCCCTCCTCGAGCGTGAGGAAGCCCGTGACCTCCGGCGCCGCTGCCTGCCCCGAAAATGCAAGCTGCGTCCTGACCATCCCGCTGGCGCGGTCGATCTCAGGCACGAGCAGCGGCAGCAGGCCGAGCTGGCGCGTCGCGAGATCGAGGCGGCCTTCGATGGGCGACTCGCCCAGGGGGACGCCCGGTTGCCGGCCGATGCGCGCCTCGGCCGACATGCGGATGAGCTCCGAGCCGTTCACCTCCGCCGTGAGCCGGTGCTCGCCCGGCTCGCTCGCGAGCGTCAGCTCGGTGACGCCGAGCGCGAGGCGCTCCTCGCGGCGGCTCGGGGTCAGGTACGTCAGCGTCCCGTCGCGCAGCCTGGCGACGCCGCGCGCGGTCCAGGGCGCGCCGCCCACGCCCTCCACGGCGAGGTCCACGTCGAGGAGACCCTCGTAGCCGGGACGGCCCGGCAGCGTGACGTCGAGCGCCTGCAGCGGGAAGGCCGTGGTGTCGAGCGCGGCGGACCAGCGCTCGCCGCGCCGCCACTGGCCCGCGATGCACACCTTGCGGACCTCGTAGACGAAGCAGGTCCGCTCGAGCTCGGCGCGGTCCGCGGCCGCCAGGACGTTCATCGGCTGCTCGAGGCCCCACGGCTGGACGCCCGGCCCGGCGGGCGTGAGGCGGGCGGCGCTGGCGCGGTAGACACCTTTGGTGAACGCGCCGGAGCCCTCGAGGTCGATAGCGTGCTCGCCGGCGCCGACGCGGATCGCGAACCGGTGGTCGCGGGCCCGGCCATCGAGCGACAGGCGGGCATTCGAGACCGCCTGGCCGCCGATCGTCATGCCGGCGGCACGGACGCGGGCCCACGACTCGGTGGCGTCCGAGAGATCGATCAGCGCATCCGCAGACAGCACCGCGGCCCGCTCCTCGCCGAAGCTAAGGTCCCGCCCGCGCAGCGCCACGTCGATGAGCAGGCCCTCGCGCGGGCCGGCCTTGCGGGCCTCGACGCGCGCGTCCACGCTGCCGCCGAGGTCGGGGTGGAAGCCCGAGAGGTCGTCGGCGCGCAGCTCCGCGCGGATCTCCGTATCCCTGCCCGTGCGTCCGTCGGCGACCAGGCGCGCGGGCCCGAGGTCGACCCGCAGCTGCTCGAACTCGATTCGTCCGGGCTGGTAGCGCACGACACCGCTGCCGCTCGCTGGCTGGGCGCGCACCGTCCCGGCCAGTCCCTCGAGCGCGCCGGCCCAGGCAAGTCTCTTGCCGGTTCCCGATCCCGACGCGGACACCGAGAAGGCCAGGCGGCTGTCGAAACCCGGCCGAAGCTGGCCGAGGTCGAATTCCTCGGCCTGCGCCGAGAGCTGCCACGGGCGCTCGGGGCCGAAACCGAAATAGCCGCTGCCGGCGATGCGGCCGAGCGGACCGGCCGCTCGCAGCTGGGTGAGCAGCAGCCCCGGCGCGCTCAGCATGCCCTGCGCTTCGATGTCGAGCGCTGGGAGCTCGGGCACCACCACGCGCGCCGCAAGCTCGAGGCCGAGCGGGTCCCAGCCGCTGGCGGACAGCCGTCCGCTCCTGCTCTCGAGCAGGACCTTGCCCTCGATGGGCCAGCGCAGGTTGCGCCAGGCAGCCTCGGCCTCGATGCCCCTGGGTTCCGCCAGCGAGACGCGGCCCCGGGCCTCGAGCGACGTGTCCGTACCGGTGGCGGACACCTCCAGCACCTCCACGTCGAGCGCGGCGCCGTCGCGGGTGAAGTGGGCGTTCAGGTCCACGCCTTGCGCAGGCAGCCCGGCACCGTCGATGTGCCCCTCGACGAACGTCCGCGTCAGGGAGCCGGAGCCGCGCAGCGTCCCGGACAGCGGGCCGACCGGCGGCTCGGCCATCCAGCGCGCGAGATCGAGCTTCGAGACCTCCGCCTCGGCGCGCCAGGCGAGGTTCGACGCCAGGTCGCTCAGCGTGACCGAGACGGTGCCCTCGAGGGGCTCGCGCAGGGTGGCGGTGCCGTCGAGCTGGCCGAGGTCGCCCTTCGCCTCGAGCGTGCCGGCGAGCTCCCGCCCCCTGCCCACGGTAAAGTCGAGCCTGCCGGCGAGCCGCAGCGGATCGGCAGCGGTCAGCTCCGCGGTGCCATCCACCGAGAAGTCCCCGGCGTCGGCGGCCAGCTCGTCGAGCACCAGGCGGGCGTGGCTCAGGGTGCCGCTCGCGCGCAGTCCCTCGATCTCGAGCAGCGCCCGTTCTGCATCGGCCAGGATCAGGCGCTCGACCTCGATCCGCCCGGCGCTCAAGCCAAGCCAGCGCGGCAGGAACTGGCTCCGTCGCGGGCGTGGCGGCTCTTCCGGAGGGCCGATCGTAACCTTCACGGCCTGTGCGCCGAGCGAAGCGATCCGGATGTGGCCGAAGAGCAGCCCGTAGGGATCGTAGTCGACGTCGATTCCCTCGGCCTCGATCCTCGTTCGCCCCGCCTCGATCTGCAGCCTGTCGACGGTGAGCGGGCCCGCGAGCCTTCCGCGCGCGCCCTCGATCCGGATGTCCACGGTCTCGAGCGACTCGACGGCCGCGACGATGCGCGCCAGGCCGGCCTCCGTGAGCACCAGCCAGCCTGCGAGGCCGACGAGCGCGAGCAGCAGTGCGGCGGCCGCGACGGCGGCGATGCGCGCAGGCTTGATCTTCTTCGGCGTGTCCATCAGAGCAGCGGCGTGAAATTGAGGTGCAGCCGCGGATCGCGGCCGGGCTCGGACAGCGACTTGGCGACGTCGAGGCCGACGCTCAGGAACGGCAGGCGGTAGCGGATGCCGATGCCGGCGGAGTACTCGAGCGGATCACCGAAGCTGTCGAAGGCGTTGCCAGCGTCCACGAACACGGCGACGGCGAGGTTGCGCGGCAGGTCGTGCTCGACCTCGAGGCTCGCGACGATCAGGTGGCGCCCGCCCACCTTGTTGCCCTCGGCGTCCTCGGGCGAGAGCTCGTCGTAGGCGTAGCCGCGCACGCTGCGGTCGCCGCCGGCGAAGAAGCGGTACTTGGCCGGCAGTTCCTGGAAGTCCGCGACGGCGCTGAGGCCGAGTTCGCCGCGCGCGATCAGGTGCCAGGGTCCGCCGAGGTCGAAGCGCCGCTCGTTCCTCACCCGGAGGCGGAGGAACTCGGAGTCGGATCCGAGATACGTGCCGGACCCGAGGAGCTCGGCGTACAGTTCCTGGCCGACGTCGTCGCTGCGAATGAAGCCGGGCGGCAGTCGCCCGTAGGAGATGCCGGGGACGACCGACAGCTCCCGGCTTTCCAGGTCCTGGCTGACCGCGGTGGAGTCTCCCGCGACGCTGTCCGCGAGGTAGTCCAGGCTGGCGAACAGCACGCGCTGCCAGCGGCCGCGGACCTGGGTGAGGCCGGCGTACATGGACGAGCCCGTCGTCTCGATGTCGCCGCGTTCCTCCGTGCCGGTCCGCAGCCTGAACTGCAGGCGCTCCAGCTCGGGGTCCTCCCAGGGAATCGTGTAGCTGGCCTGCAGGCTCTGCTCGATATCAGCGAGAGTGGCGTCGACGGTCAGGCGATGGCCGCGGTGGTTGACTCGACGGTTGAGCCAGCCCAGCGTCAGGCGCGGGCCCGTGTCGGTCGCGTAGCCGACGCCGACCTTGTAGCGGTGGCGATCGTTGGCCTGGGCGCGGATGCTGATCGGCGCGACCTTCGCCGTCCGGTCGCGGGCTTCCGGGAGCACCTCGACGACGGAGAAGTACTGCGAATCGTCCAGCGCGAACTGGGTCCTGAGCAGCCTCGCCGCGTCGTACCAGTCGCCTTCGCGGTAGCGCAGGTAGCGTTGCACCAGTTCCGGATCGACCACGTCCTGCGTGATGCTGGTGGGGCCGAAGCGGTAGCGTTCGCCGGTGTCGAGCGTCAGTGCGATCCGCGCCTCCCGCTTTTCCTTGTCGACCGCGAGCTCGGCCCGGGACCAGCCGGCGTCGAGGTAGCCGAAACTCGATGCCGTGCGCTGCAGCTCACCCTTGAGGTTCTCGTAGGCGGCATGGTTGAGCTTCTCACCGACGCGCAGCGGCGAGCGCCTCAGCACGTCCGCCAGGAAGGGCTCGTTGGCGCCCGCGCCCTCGACCGCGACGTCCGCGACGGCGAGCAGCACCGGCTCGCCGGGCACGATGTCGATGGTGGCCTGCCAGCCGCCCGCCATCGGCTCGACCTGCACGCGGACCTCGGGCTCGTAGTAGCCGAAGGGCCGCAGCGCGGAGCGCGTCTCCCCCTCGGCCCGGATCGCCAGCCGGTCGATCATGTCCTGGTCGAGTTCCTCGAAGCCGGAGAACCGGCTCAGTCCGAGGAAGGCAACCACGTTGTCGCGCAACTCCGGCTCCACGCCACGCACCTCGACCTTGATGTTCGCGGCCAGCGCCGGCCCGGCGGCGAGCGCGAGGCAGGCGATCGTGAGCAGGACGGAGGGGAGTCGGGTGGGCATCAGGCGGATCCGGCCGTTACCCTGAATGCGACCGCCGTGCGGCCCACGGGTTCGCCACTTCGGCCGTAGCGGCACTCCTCGACCCGGACCTCGCCCTCCCGGTCAATGAGGACCACCGTCGTGCAGCGCGTCCCGTAGCCCTCGCTGACGATGAAAGTAGCTGAGAGCAGCCGCTCGCGCTCGAGCCCGATGCCGGTGTCGGGCAGCGCCTCGTCCGGCGCCGGACGGCGGTCCCGCAGCAACCTCAGGAGCGGTCCGGGGTCGAGACGGTCCGCGGCCACTTCGGCGGCGAAGCGCTCGCGCGTGAGGGAGAGCTTGGGCCAGGGCGTGTCGAGGGCGTGGTTGCTGAGCCCGTAGATGCCGGGCGCGAGCGGCCGGCCCTCGGCCGACGGCTGGTTCGCGGCGTAGGCGAGGCCGCGGCCGTCGAAGAGGAGAAGGCTGAACCCGGACAGCTCGGCTGAATCGGCGCAGATCCTATCGGCGCAATCCCGGGCCCCGGCCTCGTCGCGAAGGAACCGCGGGATCAGCGCGCCGCGCGAGGGCGCCGCCGGGCGGTAGGTGGAGGGATCGCGGAAGTTCGTGACGACGCCGAGCCGGCCGCGGCGGTCGAGGCCCAGCCAGGTGCCGCCCGCGGCGAGGTCGCGGCCGCCGAGGATGCCCGGGGCATCGTGCCACCAGGCGAGCGGCGCCGCCGGCCGGTCGTGGAACTCGTCGCGGTTCGCGGCGAGGATCAGCCGGTAGCGCGGATGGCAGTCGTAGGCCAGGACGACCAGGCACATCAGGCGGGTCTCCGCCTGCGCAGCAGGCGCCGCAAGGCCAGCAGCACCAGCGCCGCGACGGCGGCCAGCGCGAGCAGGGGGACCAGCAGCGCGAGCAGGGCGAGGCCCGCCGCACTGACGAGCTCGCCGGAGGCCACGATGGGGTTGCCGAGCCCGCCGGTCGCCACGCCGCTCTTGGCGCGCACGAGGCTGCTCAGTGAATACGTCGCCGCGGTGGCGCTGCCGCCGGCGACGATGGCCGCGAGCCATCGCAGCCAGCCGGGAAGATCGGCCATCACGCTCGCGGCGACGACCACGCCGGCAACGAGGGCCAGCGGCGCGGCGATCGCGTCGAGCACGTGATCCACCCCTGGCACGTAGTAGGCGGCGACCTCGAGCACCGTCGCGACGCCGAGGGTCACCAGCGCCCAGGGTTCCCCCAGCCATTCGAAGCCCGCAGCCGCCTGCAGGCCCCCGAAGTGGATCGCAAGGCCGGTCGCGAGCAGCGGCACGAACACCCGGAAGCCCGCTGCGGCGGCGAGGGCGACGCCCATGCCGACCGAGAGCGCGACGTCGAGTTCCTCCATGCGCGCCAGTGGCCTCAGCGCCGCCCGGACCAGCCGCGCACGCCCGGTTCCTCGGCGAGCGGGCGGGCCGCGTCCCGGTCGTACCACTGCTCGATGAGCCTGTACGAGACGGACTGGGTGGGCGGAAGGCCGGCGCCGCCCGAGGCAATTTCCTCCCGGCTGAACCAGCGCGCATCCTCCAGCTCGTCATCGCCGAGAGCGATGTCGGCCGATTCCGCGACGGCGTGGAAGCCGATCATGATCGAGGACGGGAAGGGCCAGGGCTGCGAGGAGTGGTACGCCATCGCCCCGACCCGCACACCCGTTTCCTCGAGGACCTCGCGTCGCACGGCGTCCTCCAGGCTCTCGCCGGGCTCGACGAACCCCGCGAGCGTCGAGTAGCGGCCGGGCGGCCAGGCCGCCTGCCGGCCGAGCAGCGCTCGCCCGTCATGCTCGACGAGCACGATGATCGCGGGGTCGAGCCGCGGGAACCACTGCGCACCGCAGGATTCGTCAGGGCAGCGCATCTGGTGGCCACCCCGCTCGACGACGAGGGGTGCGCCGCAGGCGCCGCAGTGCCGGTGCTGGGCGCGCCAGGTGACCATCGCGCGCGCGTAGGCCAGGAGTCCCGCGTCGCGGGAGTCGAGCAATCCCGCGGTGGTCCTCAGGTCCACGAACTCCGCGCCGGGAACGAACGCCGGCGGCTCGGGTGCCGCAACCTCGGCCGCGAAGGCGATCGCGCCTCCGAACTCGCCGAGCAGGATCGGCTCGGTGGGCGAGAGCACGCCGCGCAGTTCGGGCGAAAGCGGGAGGAGTACCGCGGCGGGCGAGGGTTCCCGGACGATCAGGCTGCGGTTGCGCCAGACCGGCACCAGCCGCGAGCGGTCGCTGGCGAGCGCCGCGGCGATGGCGGCCGCGTCCGTGCGCGGCACTGCCAGCCGGTCCACGTGCGGAGCGGCGAAGACGTTGGGCCGCTCGGGGGCATGAGCCATGCGACCGCCGATGTCCTTGAAAACAGCATTCTACCAGCCTCGCCCCCGGCCTCAGGCGGCGCCAGGGAAGCTCTGCACAGGTGGCGCGGGCGCGGCCGTGACGGATTTTCGTTCCGGCAAGGAATGAGGAGCGAAGTGTATCGAGATACATGAGCGACGAATGACGCGGCCCGAACGAAAATCCGTCCGGCCCCAGAGGGTTGCGCGCGGGCCGTGAGGCCACTGCGTTGCTCCCTCCTGGTGTGGAACGACCACACCGCGTCGGTCGCGCCTTGTGGCCTCACGGCGCGCACGCAACGCGCCTCACGTCACCTGTGCAGAGCTTCCCTAGAGGGCGGCAGCAGGCGGCCCTCGCCGCAGAAGACGCAGGTGTCCGGCCGGGCTGCGAAGGCCGAGACGACGACCAGGGCGCCGCAGCCGAGGCACTCGTCGATCGCGAGCTCGGCCTGCCGCTCGAGGGCGCGGTGGAGGTAGCAGGCGTGCTCGAAGCCGAGCCTCGGCTCGGCGAACTCGCCGAGGTAGGTCTCGTAGGCTTCGCAGAAGCGCTCGCCCCAGCGCAGCTGCAGGAACGCGCCGGGCTCGGCGCCGGCGTCGGGCTGGAAGAGGCCGAGGCTGCACATCAGCGTCGCGAGCGTGGCGCTCTGCAGCCGCAGTTCCATGTTGCGCAGGAAATAGGCCGCCTGCCTCGGCGCCTTGCCGCGGTGCCGCCGCACCGCGTCGTGGCCGGCGTGCTCGACATAGCTCTTGTAGAGCTTGCGGATGCGGTCGTCCGTCAGCCCGGTCCAGCTTCGGATCGTGCAGGTCCGCGCCTCGTGGCGGATCAGTCGAAGGGCCAGGTCGAGCCTCAGCCGGTCGCGGGTGTAGCGGTCGTCGGTGATGCGCATGGGTGCCCCGTTGACGGTCGTGACCAATCGCTGGTATTTTTTTACCAGCACTTGGAGCGGGGAGCCAAGTGCCCGCTGTCCCGCAAATGGCACCAAAAGAAGGAGATAAGCCATGACGCTCCAGCAGCCGCTGGCGCTCGCGCCGCCCGTCGGCGCCGCCGACTGGTCGCAACACCAGCTCCTGGACCCACGCACCCTGCGCGGGCTCGCAAGCCTGAACGAGGCTTTCCTGCGCCTGCTGTTCGAGACACAGCTGCGCGAGCCTGGCCAGCCTGCCTTTGGTCTCGCGCCGGAGCTGCTGCCCCCGCCGACGCCGGCGCCTCGCGCGGCGGCCGTGCTCGCCGGGCTGCCCGGTGCGCTGTTCGACCTGCGCTTCCGCGACATCCGCCTGTGGCAGCAGGTGGCTCTGCGCGGCGGCGCGGTGGCGGACGGCCAGCGGCCGGCCCCGGCGGAGCCGGCGCTCGCCGCGTTCACGCGTGCCGCGCTGTCTTTCGCCTGGCACCTCGCGCAGGCCCGTGATCGTCCGGCCCGGCTGCTGCTCGGCATGGAGCCGGCGACCGCTCACGCGATCGCCGAGGTGCCGGTCGGCCTGCTGGACGGCCTTGCGCTGGGACTGGCACCGCAGCTCGAAGCGCGTTTCTGCGGCCGGCCGTGCTTCTGGATGGCGGTCCGGGACTGCCTGCGCATCCCCTCGGATGCCGTGCGCCGCGCCCGGCTGCGCAGGCTGGCGCTGCAGCTGCAGGGCGCCGACAGCGCACGCGGCCAGCAGCTTCAGCGGCGGGTCCGCCTCCAGGCCCAGGTATAGACAGCCACGTTGATCGCAACGACCAGCGCGCCCAGAAGCAGCTGAACCTCCCGCGTGAGGCCGGCCGGGTAGAGCAGGGCGAACAGGTACTCGCCCAGGAAGTCGCCGGGGTAGGTGGCCTCGCCGGCGGCTGCGCGCAGGCGGTTCTCGAGCGGCGTGAGCGGGCAGATGCCGCCGGACAGCTCGATCCATGCGCCCCACGCGGCCGCGGGCAGGTGCAACGCGGCAAGCCACGGCCTCCAGGCCGCGAGCAGGCCGCCGGCCACGACGAACAGCACGAAGGCGAAATGCAGCGCCACCACGGCGTCCGCGACGATCGCAGTACCCGTCAAGCGCGACTCCCGGTTGCCCGCTTCGTCCCGCGAGTTTACGCTTCGCGCCTCCCCGTGCTCAGGGATGCCCCGGCCCGCCATGCAGGCGCTCTCCATCCGCGGTCTCGCGAAGACCTACTCCAATGGCGTTCAGGCGCTCTCTGGCATCGACCTCGAGGTGCCCGAGGGCGAGTTCTTCGCGCTGCTCGGGCCGAACGGCGCCGGCAAGACGACGGCCATCGGCATCATCACCTCGCTCGTGACCAAGTCGGCCGGGAGCGTCGCGGTCTTCGGTCACGACATCGACCGCGAGCTCGAGCGCGCCAAGTCCTGCATCGGCCTCGTCCCGCAGGAAATCAATTTCAACATGTTCGAGAAGGTGTTCACGATCGTCGTGAACCAGGCGGGCTTCTACGGTATCCCGCGCCGTGCGGCGGTCGAGAGGGCGGAGGAGTGCCTGCGGCAGCTGCAGCTGTGGGAGAAGCGGGACGCGATCGCGCGCACCCTCTCGGGCGGCATGAAACGCCGCCTGATGATCGCGCGCGCGCTGGTGCACCGTCCGCGGCTGCTGATCCTCGACGAGCCGACCGCAGGCGTGGACATCGAGATCCGCCGCTCGATGTGGGTGTTCCTCCGCGAGATCAACGCGCGCGGCACCACGATCATCCTGACCACGCACTACCTGGAGGAAGCCGAGAACCTCTGCCGCCAGGTGGCCATCATCGACCGCGGCCGGATCATCGAGAACGACCGCATGTCGAACGTGGTGCGCAAGCTGAACCAGGAGACCTTCGTCCTCAACCTGCGCGACGCGGCGTCCGCGCCGCCCGACCTGCCGGGCTACGCCGCGCGGCTGCTCGACGACCACACGCTCGAGGTGGACGTGTCGAAGGACCAGGGCCTGAACGACATCTTCGCGCGGCTGTCGGCCCAGCGCGTCGAGGTCCTCAGCATGCGCAACAAGGTCAACCGCCTCGAGGAGCTGTTCATGCGCCTGGTCGAGGCGCCGGCGCCGGTCCGCGCAGGGGTGGCCTGAGATGGCCGCGACGCCGCTGCCGCGGCTCGAGGACGCGCCGGCCTGGCGGATCCGCTGGGTAGGCTACCTCACCATCCTCCGCCGCGAGTGGGGCAGGATCATCCGCATCTGGGGGCAGACTCTGGTGCCGCCCGCGGTCACTGCGGCGCTCTACTTCATCATCTTCGGCAGCCTGATCGGGCGGCGCATCGGCGAGATGGATGGGTTCGACTACATCCAGTACATCGCGCCCGGCCTGATCATGATGTCGGTGATCACCAACTCCTTCGGCAACGTGGTGTCGAGCTTCTTCGGCGCGAAGTTCGGCAAGCACGTCGAGGAACTGCTGGTCGCGCCGCTGCCCAACTGGCTGATCGTCTGCGGCTACGTGTCGGGCGGGCTGATCCGGGGCCTGATCGTCGGGCTCGTGGTCACGGCGGTGGCGCTGTTCTTCACGCACCTGCCCGTCGCGCATCCCTTCATCGTGATCGCCTCGGTGGTACTGACCTCGATCGTCTTCTCGCTCGGCGGCTTCTTCAACGCGATCTTCGCGAAGAACTTCGAGCAGATCTCCTGGTTCCCGACCTTCGTGCTGACGCCGCTCACCTACCTCGGCGGAGTGTTCTACTCCGTGAGCCTGCTGCCGGCCTGGGCCGAGAAGCTCTCGCACCTCAACCCGATCCTGTACATGGTCAACGCCTTCCGCTACGGCTTCCTCGGCGCGAGCGACGTGGACGTGGGCATCGCCTTCGCCATCACCGTCGCGGCGGCGGTCGTGATGTTCGCGGTCGTGGTCACGCTGATGAACCGCGGCACCGGGATCCGGGAGTAGCGCCCGTGCGGCGCGACGGCCGCGCGGGCGCCGGCGGGCCCTGACGATGTGCGGGCGCTACGCCTTCTTCGCGCCCGCGGATGCCGTCCAGCGCTGGTTCGGCGTGCCCTTCGCGCCCGGGCTTGCCGCGCGCTACAACATTGCGCCGACCCAGGACGTGCCGGTCCTGCGCGAACGCGAGGCGGGGCACCGCGAGGTGGCGCTGCTGCGCTGGGGGCTGGTGCCCTCGTGGGCCGGCGACCCGTCCATCGGCCAGCGAATGATCAATGCGCGAGCCGAGACGCTGGCCGTGAAGCCTTCGTTCCGCGCAGCCTTCCGGCGCCGGCGTTGCGTGGTGCTCGCGAGCGGCTGGTACGAGTGGCAGAAGACCGCGACGGGCAAGCAGCCGTTCTTCCTGCACCGCCGCGACGGCGAGCCGCTCGGCTTCGCGGGCCTGTGGGAGCAGTGGGTCGATCGAGGCAGCGGCGAGGCCATCCAGTCCTGCGCCATCGTCACGACGGCCGCGCCGCCCGCCCTCGCCGACATACACGATCGCATGCCGGCCGTGCTCGCGCGGGAGGCGCTGGCGGAGTGGCTGGATCCCATGGTGACGGATGGCGCGCGGCTCTCGCCGCTGCTCGGCGCCGGCGAGGCCGCCAGCATCGAGGCGAGGCCCGTGAGCCGCGCGGTGAACGACGCGCGCAACGAGGGCCCGCAGCTCGTCGAGCCGCTGGCCGGCGCGCGCTGAGGCGCGGTTACTTCTGCTTCCAGCCGCCGGCTGCGTCGCGGTACCACCAGCCGCTGCGCGCCTTCGCGATCCACCGCTGCGCGAAGGTGCTGCGGATGTCCGGCTCCCAGCCCGGGTTGCCGTTGGCGGCGGCGATCTCGCGATACAGCGCGTTGCGGTCGGCGTTCTCGTCGGCGACGAGCTTGCGGGCCGCGTTTCGCTCCGCGAGCGGCACGGCGTTGGCGTCGCGCAGCTCCACCAGGCCATCGGCGGTCAGGCCGACCGCGCCCGACGCGTAGTAGGGTTCGAGCTGGCCGTGGCGCGCCTCCATGGAGGCGACCAGGCGGCGAGTGGCGGGCGAGGAGACGTCGAGGTCGGCCTGCGCCTCGGCGGCCGGCACCACGAAGTCGAGCGTCGCGCCGAGCGCGGCGACGAGTACCTCGCCCGTGCGGCGCTCGCCCAGCGAGGACTGCGGGCTGCCCTTCGTGGCCTCGGCGGCGGGGGGCTTGCCCTCGGGGCCCCAGACGTCCTCGATGATCCGGTCGGCGGCCTTCTCGGCGGCGGCGGCCGGGAAATATACGTTGATGGTCACGCAGGCCGCGAGGGTCAGCGCGGTCAGTGCGAACACGGGGGCGATGATGCTGCGCATGGTCGAAACCTCCATCCGTCGCGGCCATGGTCAGCGGGGCCGCCTGAACCGTTGGTGAACAGTCTAGCGGATCGGAATCGCCGGTCGTGCCTGCACCGTGACCGTCATCCGGGGTTTGCCTCGCGCGCGGGCGGGACCCGGAGGCGGAGCCTGCGCCGCGACCGGGATCCGGACTGTGCCTTCGCGCGCGGGCGGGATCCGGCCGGGCCCCCACGTCGCTCGCGCGGACAAACGCGCTCGCTCTGGGGGGCCACCGGCCACCTCGCCCGCGCGCGCGTGATGTGGCGCCTGATTCGGCGCTGCCCGATTCGGGCACAGCGCATCGCGCCGCGGCCGAGGTGGCGAGGGGGCCCCACAGCCGAGCGTAGAGCGGCGCGAGGCTTTGCGAGCGCCGCAGCGAGGCGAGGAGTGCCCCCCGCCGGATCCCGGCTGCGGCGCAGGCACAACGGCCGCGTCCGCCGGCGGCGTCACTCGATGATGAGCTCGCCGCCCTGCGTCATCGCCGCCAGCTGGCGCACCAGGCGCGTCCAGGCCACGCGGCGCTGGTTGCCGATCACGTCGATGCGCGGCAGGCCCGAGCCGCGGACGATGTAGTAGCCGCCCGGCGCCGGCCCCACGCCGTCCATGGTGCACACGTCGTTTTCGAGGCGGCAGGACAGGCCCAGCTCGCGGTAACGGAACGTCTTGAAGAAACGCAGGAAGCCGCTCTGCAGTGCCGCCGTGACCGTGCCGCCGCTGCCGCCGCCGATGCTCGACAGGTTGGCCACCGCGCGCTGGCTGATGCGCCGCGGCGTCCGGTCGCCGGGCGTCGAGGCGAGGCGCGCGTCGAATCGAAGCGGGGTCCAGTCGAACAGCTCCAGGCCTTCGATGCCGCCCGAGAGGCGGCCCGTGATCAGGCCGAACTCGAAGGTGTTGGTCACGTATTGAAGGTCGAGCCTGTCCACGTCGATGGCGGCCTGCAGCTGCGGGAACGGACCCAGCGGATCGCGCAGCTTCAGGTCCCGCACGGTGACCGTGCCGTCGAAGACCGTCGCCTCCAGGTTGCCGCCCAGGGTCACGAAACCGTCGGCCATCTCGAGCCGCGGGATGCGGCCGGAAACCGAGCCGGAGAACTCCGGCCAGCCCAGCGCGCGGCCGATGAGCGCCACGCTGATCGGGCGGACCTCCGCGTCGAAGCGCAGGTACATCTGCGGCGTGCCGCCGTGGCGGAGGCGGATGGTCTCGACCGCGATGCCGCCGTCGAACACGGGAATGAACACGGGATCCAGCAGCCGGAAGTGGCGGCCGGTCGTCGTGAAGGGCAGCTCCGCGCCGCCGATCTCGAGGCCCCACAGCTTCGCCGCGCGCCAGCCGACCAGCGACTTGAACACGGCGCTGTCCACGAGGGGCCCGAGCGCGTTGCGCGTCGCGTCGTCGAACCAGCTGACGCTGCCCTCCAGTCCCTCGACCGAGACGCCCCCGGTCGCGCTCGACAGCGCGACGTCCGTGAGTTCGAGGGCGATGCGCGTCGGCAGTCCCGCGGCCAGCTCGATCTCGCCACGCACGCGGCCCGCGCCGCCGAGGTCCTTGAACGGGGTCGATACCAGCGGCGGCTGCAGGAAGAGCGGGACGGCCGACGCGAGGTCCACGTCACGCAACTCGAGCGACAGCGCGGCCAGGAGCGGCCCGCCGCCCAGGTCGAGCCGGCCGCGCCCGGAAACACTGGCCACGCCGGCCTGCGACGCCTCCAGCCGGTCGATCTCGACGGTCGCGGCGTCCGGCGAGAGCCGGCCTGCCAGCCTTGCCTCGACCGGGTGTTCCGCGAAGTCCGCGAACCACGGCTCGACGTAGGCCTGGCCAGAGGCCGACGCGACCTCGAGTTCGAACCCGAGGCCCGCGTCCCTTGCCGCGGCTTCCACCCGGCCGCCGATCTCCGCGGCGAGTTTCTCGCTCGCGAGCGTGCCGTCGGCGCTCGCGAGGTCTACATCGCGGATGGAGAGCCGGCCTTCGGCCGAGCGCAAGTCGCCGCCGCGCCCGGCTGCGTGCAGCGTCCCGCCTGCCGAGCCGGCCAGCGAAAAGCCATCGGGAAGGGGCAGGCGGTCGCCCGCCAGCGCGCGTGCCTGGTCGAGGGCGACGCCAGCGAAGGCCGCTTCCGCCGTCCAGGCCTGCCCGCGCAGGCTGATGTCCGCGCCGACCTCTCCGCCGGCGATCGTCAACCGCTCGAGCCGGAGGCGGCCGCGATCGCTCCCCTCGGCGTCGATGCGGATCGGCGTGTCCTGGAGCCCGGCGCGGCCGAACCGGCCTGTCGCACGCCCCTCGCAGCGCGCAGCCCCGTCGCGGACGGTGAGTGTCCGGCAGTCGAGCGACACGCGCTCGACGAGGCCGAGCGCGCCCAGGCCCTCGACAGTGGCGGCCTGGAGCGACAGCGCCGCCGCCTGCGGACCCGCGGGCGCCAGGCGCAACGCGAAGTCCCGCGCGGCGACGCCCCCCGCCTCGATGGACCTCGCCGTGACCGTGATCGTCGCGGCCGACGCCGCCCCTGCCGGCAGCATTGCGCCGAGCGCCAGCCCCGCGGCGGCCAGCCGCCGCGCCAACCGGCGGGATACGGACGTGTCGGGGCGCATGCCGCGATTAGCGGCGCTCGCCGTCCGCGCGTCAAGCGGCACGCCGGCGCCGGCAGGCGACGCGATACCCTCCGGCAGCACCCGAGCGCGGTGCGGTACACTCGCGACGCGCGGTCAGGGGGATGCAGATGACGGCCAAGCGTGCGCTCGTGGTTGACGACTCGAAGTCCGCGAGGGTCGTTCTGAGCAGGATGCTCGAGAAGTACGGTATCGAGGTGGACACGGCCGACTCGGCCGAGACTGCCCTGGAGTACCTGAAGTCGGCCCGCCCGGACGCCATATTCATGGACCACCTGATGCCCGGCATCGACGGGCTCGAGGCGGTCAAGCTCATCAAGGCCGACCCTGCGACGGCCACCATCCCGATCATGATGTACACCTCCCAGGAGGGAGAGCTGTACGTCGGCCAGGCGCGCGCGCTCGGCGCGATGGGCGTGCTTCCCAAGTCGGTGCGCCCCATCGACGTCACGAAGGTGCTCTACCAGCTCGGGCTCCTGCCCGACCGGCGCGATTTCGCGCGCTCCGTGCTGCAGCCGGTGGACGAGAACGGCACGATGCCGGCCGAGGCCGCGCCGGCCGGCGAACCTCTCGCCATGGATCCGCGCATGCGCGGCATGATCGAGGCCTTGCTCAAGGAGCAGAGCCTCGAGCTCAGGCGCTTCGTCGTCGCGTCGCTCGACAGCCACGCCCAGCGCCTCGTCGCGGAGCTGAGGCCTCGCGAGCCGGCCGAGCCGGGTTCGGCCGAGGCCCCGGCCGCGCCCATGCCGCCGCCGAGCGCCGCCGGCGCGCCCTGGGGCTGGGTGGCCGCTGCGGTGCTGCTGGTGGGCCTGGTCATGGTGGGGCTGCTGTACTGGCAGTCGCTCGACACCGCGAGGCGCGTGGACGAGGCGCGCGCGCGGCTCGAGGCTGAATCCGCCGAGCTGCGTGGAGCCCTCGACCGCGTCCGCGCCGCGGCTAACGTGCCGTTGGCGAGCGCGCCGCCGGAGGCAGGCTCGGCGGCCCAGCCGGGTTCTCGCCGGCAGGTCCTGCCGGTGCCCTATGGAGAGGCGCCGCTCGCGCCGGCCCGGCTCGAGGCGCTGCGGGCGCTGGTGGCCGGCCTCGAGCAGGACGGGTTCAGCGGCACCGTGCGGGTCGAGACGGTGCCCGGGGTTTTCTGCCTGACGGGCGATGCCGAGGGCGGCTATTCGCTCGCCGAGCCAGGGCTGCCCGCCAACCGGTGCGACCTGCGCGGCAACCCCTACGATGAGTCGCTGACCGGCGCGGCGCGCCAACCCGTCGCCTTCGCCAACCTCGCCTCCTCGCTGCGCGGGCGTACCGAGGGTGGCATCGAGCTCGTCCTGGCGCAGGGATCGGCAGATCGTGTCGTCGTGGCTTACCCGGAATCCGCCAGCGCCACCGCCGGCGAATGGAACGCGGCCGCACAAGCCAACAGCCGGGTCGAGGTCACCGCCCAGGGTCGCTGAGGACCGCGGCGCTCGTCCCGTCCGCAACGCGAACGCCATGCACGCCGAAGCCCGCACCGCCGACTTCGTCCCGCCCCGGTGGCTGCGCCACCGGCACCTGCAGTCCGTCCTGCCGAGCCTGCCGCTGCGCCGGCCGGTGGTGTCGCGCCGCGCGCGCGGCCTGATCGCGGCGAGCCGCGAGTGGCTCGTGGACTGCGGCGACGGCGTTCGCCTGCTCGCGCTCGTCGCAACCCAGGAATCGGCCGGCCGCGGGCCCGCGCGAGGGCAGGTCGTGCTGCACCACGGCTGGGAGGGCAGCGCCGGGTCGCTGTACCTGCTGTCCGTCGGGCAGGCGTTGTTCGAGGCCGGCTTCGACGTCGTCCGCGTCAACTTTCGTGACCACGGACCGACGCACCACCTCAACGAGGAACTGTTCCATTCCAACCGGCTGGCCGAGGTGGTCGGCGCCGTGGCCGAGATCGGCCGCCGTGCGCCCCGCCTGCCGCTGTCGCTCATCGGCTTTTCGCTGGGCGGGAACTTCGCGCTGCGTGTCGGAGCCCAGGCCTCGAGGGCGGGAATTCCCATCGCGAAGATCGTCGCCGTATGCCCGGTGCTCGACCCAGCGGTCACGCTCGCGGCGCTGGAGCGCGGGCCGGCGCTGTACCGGGAGTATTTCCTCCTCAAGTGGCGGCGCTCGCTCAGGCTCAAGGAGGCGGCCTGGCCAGGCCGGTACGACTTCACGGCGCTGGTCGGCGAACGCTCCCTCACGACCATGACCGCGCGCATGGTCGCCGAGTACACGAGCTTCCCCGATCTCGGCGCCTACCTCCGGGGCTACGCCATCGTCGGAGAGGCGCTCGCGCCGCTGGAAGTGCCGAGCCGTATCATCATCTCGTCCGACGACCCGATGATCCCGGCGGCCGACCTGTCCCGGCTCGTGCGCGTGCCTGCCCTCTCGGTCACGCTGACGCGCCACGGCGGGCACTGCGGATTCGTCGACCGGCTGGGTGCGCCGCCCTGGATCGACCGCGAGCTGCTCGCGGAGCTGGCCGGCTGACCGGGGAACCGACCTGGCACGATCCGGTCATAGATTCGCAGTCCAGCGCGGCGACCGCCGCAGCGTCAACAGGCCCGGCCGGGAGCGTCCAGTGTTCGACCCCAACAAGATCGTTAACCAGCTGATGCAGGGTGGCGCCGGCGGCGCGGGCGGCGGCATCGTGGATTCCCTGATGAAGAGCGGCGTCGGCGGGGGCCTGGCGGGCGGCCTGTTGTCCGGCGCCGTCTCCGGCGCGATCGCCGGCGGGAAGGGCGGCAAGATGGGCAAGCAGGCGCTGAAGCTCGGCGGGATGGCGCTGGTCGCGGGTGTTGCCTGGAAGGCGTACCAGCAGTACCAGCAGCAGAAGTCCGGCCGTCCCGTCGCCGCGGCGACCGGTTGGCCCGAGGTCCTGCCCGCCCCGGTCCAGCAGGCCGCGGCGGATCCCGGGCACGGCCTTGCGGTGCTGCGCGGAATGATCGCGGCGGCCAAGTCCGACGGCGCGATCGACGCCGCGGAGCAGCAGAAGATCTTCGGCCAGCTCGGGCAGCTGTCGCTGTCCGCCGAGGAAAAGGCCTTCGTGCTCGAAGAGCTGGCGCGGCCGCTGGACCTCGATGCCGTGGTCGCTTCCGCGCGTGACCCGGCGGTCGCCGCCGAGGTCTACGCGGCCTCGCGCCTCGTGATTGCCGAGGCCTCGCCCGCCGAGAAGGCCTACCTGTCCCTGCTCGCGGCCCGGCTGGGCCTCGAGCCCGGCCTCGTGTCCGAGCTCGATCGCGCCACCGCGGAAGTGACGGCGGCCTGATGTCGACGGGCGGGCGCCCGCTCGTGTAAGGTCGCTCTCCCACGGGGAGCGCCCAGTCCCGACTCCCTTTGCCCGAGGCCGGCCCGGCGCGCCGGCCCCTGGCCATTGATGCCGACAGGGAGTTCGAGGCGTTGCTGCTGGCGACGATCGTCCTGCTGCCGTTCCTGCTGATGCTGCTGCCCGCGGCCTTCGAGCGGCTGCGCCTGTCGCCGGCGCTCGGCGCTGGGCTCGTGGCGCTCGCGGCGGCTTTGCCCCTCGCATGGCTCGCGCCGGCGGTTCTCGGCGGCGGCACCGTGCTCGCCTCGGTTGAATGGGTCCCGGTGCTCGGCCTCGAGCTGGCCTTCCGCCTCGACGGCCTGTCCATGCTGTTCGTCGGCCTGATCCTCGGCATCGGCCTTCTCGTCATCCTGTATGCCCACTACTACCTGTCCGACGAGGACCGCAACGGCCGGTTCTTCGCCTACCTGCTCGCGTTCATGGGCGCGATGCTCGGTGTCGTCACTTCGGACAACCTGCTCCTGCTGGTCGTCTTCTGGGAGCTGACGAGCCTGACGTCCTTCCTGCTGATCGGCTTCTGGCGCGGTGCCGCCGAGGCCCGGCAGGGCGCCCGGCTCGCGCTCCTGATCACCGGCGCGGGCGGGCTCGCGCTGCTCGCGGGCGTGCTCCTGATCGGTGACATCGTGGGCACCTACTCGCTCGGCGCGGTGCTCGCGTCCGGCGACGCGATCCGCGCCGACCCGCGCTATCCGCTGGTGCTGGCGCTGGTCCTCGCCGGGGCTTTCACCAAGTCGGCGCAGTTCCCGTTCCACTTCTGGTTGCCGCACGCGATGGCGGCGCCGACGCCCGTCTCCGCCTACCTTCACTCGGCGACGATGGTGAAGGCGGGGATCTTCCTGCTCATGCGGCTGTGGCCGGCCCTCGCCGGGACCGACGCCTGGTTCTGGGCGGTCAGCACGACCGGCCTCGTCACGATGCTGTTCGCGGCCTGGGTCGCGCTGTTCAAGCACGACCTGAAGGGGCTGCTCGCCTACAGCACCGTGAGCCAGCTCGGGCTCATCATGCTGCTGCTCGGCCTCGGCACGCCCTACGCGGAGCTCGCGGCACTCTTCCACCTCCTGAACCACGCCGTGTTCAAGGCCTCGCTGTTCATGGCCGCCGGCATCGTGGACCACGAGACCGGCACGCGCGACATGCGCCGCCTGTCGGGCCTGGCGCGGCAGATGCCGATCACCGCGGCGCTCGCGACCGTGGCCTGTGGCGCGATGGCTGGCGTGCCGCTGCTGAACGGCTTCCTCAGCAAGGAGATGTTCTTCGCGCAGACCTTCGGTATCGGCACGGCACAGTGGGTGTGGCTGCTGCCGGCGGCGGCCACGCTGGGCGGCCTGCTGTCCGTGGCGTACTCCGCGCGCTTCGTCCACGACGTTTTCTTCGGCGCGCCTGCGGGTGACCTGCCGCGCAAGCCCCACGAGCCGCCGCGATTCATGCGCGTGCCGGTCGAGATCCTCGTGGTGACCTGCCTGCTGGTCGGCCTTGCGCCGGCGCTGACCATCGAGCCGGTGCTGCGCTTCGCCACGCCGGCGCTGCTGCAGGGACCGCTGCCGGAGTTCACGCTGGCGATCTGGCACGGCTTCAACCTGCCGCTCGCCATGAGCGCCATCGCGCTGCTCGGGGGCATCGGGCTGTATGCCTGGCGTCGCGGCCAGGGCGCGCTGTCCCGCGATCACGCGGCGCGCCTGTCCGGCAAGCAGCTGGTCGAGTCCGCCATGGACGGCCTGCGCGAGGCCTGTGCCGTGCTGGGCGACGCGCTGGAGCGCGGCGGCCTGCGACTGTCCATCGTCACCTTCCTGATCGCGTCGCTCGCGGTCGGCTACGCCGGCTTCGCCGGCACCTGGCCCGAGGCGACGCTGTCGCCCGGCGGCGTGCCGGCGATGACCTGGGTCGCGGCGTCGATCCTCGTGGTCGCGACCCTGGCGACGGTCGGCTTTCACCGCGAGCGCATGGCGGCCGTGGTCGCCATCGGCGTCGTCGGACTCTTGGTGTCGGTCACCTTCGTGAAGTTCTCGGCGCCGGATCTCGCGCTCACGCAGCTGCTCGTGGAGGTCATCACGGTGCTGCTGTTCCTGCTCGCGATGTACTTCCTGCCGGCGCGTTCGCCACGCGAGGGCGGGGTTGCGCGCCGCTCGGTGGACGCGCTGCTGTCGCTCGCCGCCGGCGGCGGGGTCGCGGCGCTCACCTACGCGATGCTGCTTTCGCCCCCCGATACCATTTCGCATTTCTTCAACGCCGCGGCCAAGCCCGAGGGCGGCGGCTACAACGTGGTCAACGTCATCCTCGTGGACTTCCGCGCGCTCGACACCCTGGGCGAGATCACGGTCCTTGGCATCGCCGCGCTCGGCGTCGTCGCCATGCTGGACGGCGCGAGGCTCGGCGGCCCGCTGGCCGACTCCGAGGGCCGGCCGTGGACGTCCCAGCGGCAGTCCCTCTTCCTTCAGGTCATGTCGCGGCCCCTGCTGCCCATGGCGCTGCTCGTGTCCCTCTACCTGCTGCTGCGCGGCCACAACCTGCCGGGCGGCGGCTTCATCGGCGGACTGGTGACCGCCACCGCGATCGTCGTGCAGTACCTGGCCTGGGGGACGGCGTGGGTGGACCAGCGGCTGACGGTCAGGTACCTCGCCGTGGCGGCCTCCGGCATCGCCATCGCCGCGGTCACGGGCCTCGCCGCGATCGGCGTCGGGGCGCCGTTCCTCACGTCCACCTTCGGCTATTTCACCGGGCCGGTGGTGGGCACGTTCGAGCTGGCGAGCGCCATGGTGTTCGACCTCGGCGTGTACGTCGCGGTCGTGGGCGTAGTGCTCGCGATCCTGGCCACCATCGGCCGGCAGCACGTCGTGGTGGATAAGGCCTGATGGAAACGCTCTTCTCCGCCGCCCTGGGCCTGCTGGTCGCCGCCGGCGTCTACCTGACGCTGCGGCCGCGCCTGTTCTCGGTGCTGCTCGGCCTCACGCTGCTGTCCTATGCGGTCAACCTGTTCCTGCTGGCGAGCGGTGGCCTGCTCGCCGGCCGCGTGCCGCTGACGGACCAGCCCCCGCCGTGGCCGGACCCGCTCCCGCAGGCGCTGATCCTGACGGCCATCGTCATCAGCTTCGGCATGACCGCGTTCCTGATCGTCCTGGCGCTGCGCGCGGTCGCGGAGAAGGGACACGACCACGTCGAGGGACGCGAAGAGGAGGGCGGCCGGTGAACCTGCTGCTCGTCGCTCCCCTGCTCGTGCCGCTCGCCGGCGGCGTCCTCGCATTGCTCGTGCGCCGCCCCGCGGCCGAACGCGCGGTCGGTGTCGGCAGCGCGCTCGCGCTGCTGGCCGTGGCCGTGGCGCTGTTCACGGTCGCGCTGGAGCAGGGCTACGCCACCTCGCAGATGGGCGAGTGGCCCGTGCCCTACGGCATCACGCTCGTGCTGGACCGGCTGGCCGCGACCATGCTGCTCGTGACCGCGGTGCTCGCGGTCGCGGTGACGCTCAACTCGCTCGGCGGCGCCGATACGCGCGGCAGGCACTTCCACGCGCTGGTGCAGTTCCAGCTGCTGGGCGTCAATGGCGCCTTCCTGACCGGGGACCTGTTCAACCTGTTCGTCTTCTTCGAAGTCCTGCTGATCGCCTCCTACGCGCTCCTGATGCACGGCGCGCGGCCGGAGCGCACGGTCGCCACGGTGCACGTGATGGTGCTGAACCTGCTCGGCTCGACGCTGTTCCTGGTGGCCGTCGGCTGCATCTACTCCGCGGCCGGGTCCCTGAACCTCGCGGACCTCGCGGAGCGCGCCGCGGCCTTGCCCGCGGACCGCGAGGGGCTCTGGCGCGCGGGCGCCTGGCTGCTGGTCGTGGTGTTCGCGCTCAAGGCGGCGCTGCTGCCGCTCGGGTTCTGGCTGCCGTCCGCCTACGCCGCGGCCGACGGCACCGTGGCCGCCCTGTTCGCCATCCTCACCAAGGTCGGCGTGGTCGCGATCCTGCGCACGGGCACGCTGCTCTTCGGTGACGTGGGCCTCGAGCCGGTCGTCCTGGCGCTCGCCATCGCCACGCTGGCGCTCGGAGCCATCGGGATGATGGCGGCGCGGCGCCTGGCCCAGCTGGCCGCCTACGCGGTGGTGCTGTCGGTCGGGACGCTGCTCATCGCGGTGGGCCTGTCCACGCAGGCGAGCGTGGCGGCCGCGGTCTACTACCTCATGCAGGGCACTGTGGCCACGGCCGGCCTGTTCCTCATCGCCGAGCGCGTCGGGCTCCTGCGCGGCGCTTCGGCCGACCGGCTCGTGCCGGCGGGCGAGATCCGCGGCCGGCTCGCGCTGCCGCTCGCCTTCCTGGTGACCGCCATCGCGATCGCCGGCCTGCCGCCCTTCGGCGGCTTCATCGCCAAGATCGCCCTGCTCGATGCCGCGGCGGACGCGGGCCGCGCCGCCTGGGTGTTCCCGGTGGTCCTCTTGACGACGCTCGCGGCCATCGTCGCGCTGGCGCGGGCCGGCAGCCTTCTGTTCTGGAAGTCGGCGAGCGGGGTCGGCCGGGACGAGCCGCCGGGCCGGGTCGCCGGCGCGACGGCCGCGGGCCTCGGCATCGGCACGCTGGTGCTGGCGGCGTCGCCGCTCGTGTTCTACGCCGGCGCGGCCATGGACCACGCGCACGCGACGGCCGCGCAGCTGCTGGATCCGGCGGCCTATGTCCGCGCGGTCCACGCAGGTGACCCGACCCGGGAGGAACCCTGATGCCGTTGCGCCGCCTCCTGCCGCATCCCTGGCGCAGCCTCGGCGTGCTGGTGCTTTGGCTGCTGCTCAACAACTCGCTGCACCCCGGTCACATCGTGCTGGGCGCGGCCATCGGCTGCGTGCTGCCGCTCGTCACCGCGCGGTTCTGGCCCTCGACGGCCGCCATCCGCCGGCCCTGGCGCGTGGTCGCCTTCACCGCCATGGTGATCTTCGACGTGATCGTCGCCAACCTGCGCGTGGCCCGCGCGGTGCTGGGGCCGGTGAGCCGGCTGCGCCCGGGCTTCGCCCGCGTGCCGCTCGACCTGACGACCGACGTCGGCATCACGGTCCTGGCCCAGACGATCACGCTGACCCCGGGAACGCTGTCGGCCGACCTTTCGCCGGACCGCCGCACGCTCATCGTCCACTATCTCGACGAGCCGGACGCCGAGTCGGTCGTCGCCGCGATCAAGTCGCGCTACGAGCGGCCCCTGAAGGAGATCTTCGGATGATCTCCGTCGCCGTGGACATCGCGAGCGTGTTGATCGGGCTTGCGATGCTGCTGGCCTTCTGGCGGCTGCTGCGCGGGCCGGACATCGTGGACCGCGTGATCGCCATCGACACGCTCTACATCAACGCGTGCACGCTGCTGCTGGCCTACGGCATCGCCGGCGACAGCGCGCTGCACTTCGAGGCGTCGCTGGTGATCGCGCTGCTGGGCTTCCTGACGACGGTCGCCTTCGCGAAGTACCTGCTGCGCGGCGACATCATGGAGTAATGCGCGTGAAGGAATTCCTCCTCTCGTTCCTCATCGTGGCCGGGGCGGCCTTCTGCTTCCTCGGCTCGCTCGGCCTCGCGCGGCTGCCCGACACCTTCACGCGCCTGCACGGCCCGAGCAAGGCGACGACGCTCGGCATCGGCTGCATGGCGCTCGCCTCCCTCGTCTGGTTCACGGTCACGCGCCGCGAGCCCTCGGTGCACGAGCTGCTGGTGATCGTGTTCGTCGCGCTGACGACGCCGATCAGCGCGCACATGGTCGCGCGCGCGGCGCTGCACCGTCGCCTGCCGGTGTGGCGCGGGGAGGCCCCGCCGCAGTGAGGGCCCGGGCGCTGCTGCTCGTGGTGGCCTGCCTCGTCGCGGCCGCCTGCAGCCGCCAGGATGCCGCGTGGCGCCAGGCCGAAGCGGCGGGCACGGAGTCCGGGTACCAGTCCTATCTCGACGTCTATCCGGACGGGCTCAACGCCCATGAGGCGAGGCGGCGCCTCGCGGTCCTGCGCGACGACCGCGAGTGGTCGCGCGCCGAGCGCCTCGGCACGCCGGAATCCTACCAGCGCTATCTCGCGCGCTACCCGGACGGCGCGCGGGTGCAGGTGGCGCGAGAGAGGCTCGCCGTCTTTCTCGAGCCGCCGCCGCCGGAACCTGAAGTGCCCGTAGCGCCTGCGCCGGACCACTGGCTCCAGCTCGGGGCTTTCGTCGGTGGCGAGGCCGCGGCGGAGGTTGCCTGGCAACGCCTCGCTGCGGAACACGAGGAAGCGCTGCGCGGCCTGGGGCACCGCGTCATCCGCACGCCGCTCGACAGCGGCGACCTGTGGAGGCTGTTCGCGGGTCCGGTCGCGGCGGAGGAGGGCGAGTCGCGCTGCGCCACGATCAGGAGCCGTGGCGCCAGCTGCCTGCTGCGGGCCGCGCAGCAGGTCATGAACGACGTCACAAGGTGACGCGTCGCGTCACCTTGGCGCCAGGGAAACTCGCAACCGCTTGATCCTGAAGGTCTGCTTGGGCTGGCACGCAGCTTGCTCTGCTACCGGCATGACCAGGAATCGCCAGGCAGAGCTCATGGACGACAACGAAGTCATCGCCGTGCTGCTGTCCGGCTACGACGACGACACCGGTCGCTTCCGGCCAACGGTGGTGCTGCGCGACGCTCAGGGCCACGTCAGCCTCCGGCAGATCTTCCCCGACGCCGAGGAGCAGGGACGACTCCGGGCCCCGGGCAGCCGCGCCCCGAACCGGTCCTGAGCCGGGCCGCCGATCCACCGGGAGTGCGGGTCGGCGGCCTTGTCCGGATCCCTCTCAGTCGAGTTTCTGCCCGACCGTCAGCTGCGCCGGCACCGGCGACAGCTCCTTCAGGTTGTCGATGCCGGTCACGCAGATCTTCGCCCACTGCTTGAACAGGTCGCGGAAGTCGGCGAGGTTGGTGACCGAGTTCGAATAAGTCAGCGTCGGGCTCTCGCGCGTCGTGCGGCTGTCCGCGACCCGGGCCATCAGCGCCCCGGTGGTCGAATCGCGCACCTCGATGAACAGGGTCGCCGAGCCGCTTTCGACCGTGAAGGTGCGGCTGCGGCCGGGCGACATCGTGTCGGGCGCCGTGACGTAGAGGTTGATGATGCCGGGCGACAGGCGAAGGACGTCCGGGCCCGGCGACTGCACGATCTTGTAGCCGCCCTTCAGGAACTCCTCCGCGAAGACGTCCGCGAAGTTCGTGCGCGCAGCCGCCATGATTTCGTCGGCGTCTTCCTGGGTGACCTTGCGCGAGAGATCCCGGCGACTGTTGTTGATGTCGCGCATCCAGTTCTTCTTGAAGGCGACCTGGGCAGGATCGATCATCACCTTGGTGTAGGCGCGGAAGTCCTCGCCCGGCAGCAGGAAGACGGCGTCGAGCTTCTTGGACTTCACCTGCACGAGCCCGTCCCAGTTGGACGGCGACGGCTCGTCGGCGACGAGGGCCACCGGGCTCGCGAGCAGCAGGCCAGCGGCGAGGCCGGCAACGATCGAACGATGGAAAAGGGTCACGGCTGAATCCTCCGGTCAGTGGGCATGCCAGCGTGCTTTCCGGGAGCCAGGCACAGCCAAGCGATGCCGTCCCCGGGGCTGGGCTTCGCCGAATTTTAAGCATGTCGCTCGCCGCGGCGCGGTTGCGGCTTGTACGGAGTACGTTGCGTCGGGCGCCCGTCTCGCCCGGGCCGGTGTCAGAATCCTGCGCCATGAGTGCGACCCGCCTTGCCCCGTCCTGCCCCTGCGTCCTGTACGCCCTGGCGCTGTGCGCGGCCGCGTGGAGCGTGCCCTCGGGCGCGCAGCAACTCGAGCCGCGCGCCTTCGCGCCCAACCCGACCGGGGTCAGCTTCGTCAGCCTGTCCACTGGCTGGACCGAGGGCGACGTGCTGGCGGATGCGTCCTCGCCCATCCAGGACTTCGAGATCGAATACAGCGACGTCATCGCGGGGTATGTGCGCAGCTTCGCGATGGGCAGCCGGCTCGCCAGCGCCTCGTTCATCGTGCCCTACATCACGGGCGAGGCGACGGGGCTGGTCAACGGGGAGCCGGCCCGGGCGCCCCGATCGGGTCCCGGCGACCTGCGGATGCGCTTCACCCTGAACCTGCTGCCGGGCTCGGCGCTCGACCCCGCGAGCTTCGCGCGCGCCGCGCCCGACCGCACCCTGGGCTTCAGCGTCACGATCGCGGCCCCGACGGGCGAGTATTACGACGACAAGCTGGTGAATATCGGGACGAACCGCTGGGCCGTGAGGCCGGAGTTCGGCGGACTGCGGCAGTTCGGCCGCTGGACGCTCGACGGCTCGATCGCTGCGTGGTTCTACGAGGACAACGACGACTACCTCGGCGGGTCGCGGCGAAGCCAGGACCCGATCACGGTCATTCAGGGCCACGTCAGCTACACCTTCGCGCCGCGGCTGTGGCTCGGCCTGGGCCTCACCTGGTACACGGGCGGCGAGTCGAGCGTCGATGGCGTGGACCGGGGCGACGAGCAGGACAACACGCGCGCCGGCCTGACGCTGGCGGTGCCAGTGGGCCAGCGCCACTCGGTGAAGCTCGCGTGGAGCACCGGCACCTCGGCGCGGGCCGGCGGCGATTTCGACAGCCTCAGCCTCGCCTGGCAGTTCTTCTGGTTGGACTGAGGCCGTCCGCCATCCGGCTCAGCCGGTGACCCGCCGCCACATGGCGCGACCGACGAGCCGCGCCTTGGTGGCGAGGTCGAAGCGCGCGAGGTTGGTCCTGATGGTGCCGGTCGTGAAGCGCGTGCGCTTCGAGTAGTCGATCCTCACGTCCACCAGCACCGGGCGACCCGCCGCCGCTGCCGCGAGCGCCTTCTCGATGCAGGCGTCGATGGCGGCGTCGTTCTCCATGCGCAGGTACTCGACCCGGCTCGCCCGCGCGAGGCCCTCGAGGTCGAGCTCCGGGAGCACGGTGCAGGTCTTGCGGTTGTAGGGGGTGGCCTGGGCCTGCGCGATCTGCGCGAGCTCGCCGTCGGCGAAGATGAACCAGACCACGCCGAGGCCCTGCGCCACGGCGGTCGCCATCTCGAGCCCGGTCATGCGGGCGGCGCCGTCGCCCACGATGCCCACCACGACGCGCTCCGGGCGGGCGAGCTTGGCGCCGATGACGCCCGGCACGCAGTAGCCCATGGAGTTGAAGTCGGACGGGGAGTAGTACGTCCTCGGCGCGCGGAACTCCATCAGCTCCGCGACCAGGAAGGTGTGGTTGCCGTCATCGGCGACGACGATGCCGTCGTCCGGCAGGAAGCGCCGCAGGGCCGTGAAGAAGCGACCCGGGTTGACCCGGCCCGCAGAGTCGTGGGCGAACCATTCATCTGCGTAGGCGCGCTTGTCCGCCGCGATGCGCCGGGCCACCGCCGCCGCGCGCGCGGCGGCGCCGCCGACCTCGCCGAGATGACCGAGCAGCGCCTCGAGCGTGGCCCGCGCGTCGCCCTCCAGGGCGACCGCGGTGGGGTAGTTGGCGCCGAAGACCTGCGGGTTGATGTCCACGTGGATCAGGTTGGCCGGCGGCTCGTAGCCATAGCTGCCGGTCGGGATCTCCGCGAAGCGGGTGCCGACCGCGAGCAGGCAGTCGCAGCCCTTGAAGGCGTTCTCGGAGGCCGGCACCGACGAGGGGCCGAGCGCGAAGCCCGCGTGCAGCGGGTGGTTGCCGCGGAAAGACGACAGGCCCTGCAGGGTCGTGGCGACCGGCGCGCCGAGACGCTCCGCGAGCTGCTCGAGCGCTGCCGGCGAGTCCACCGCGCCCCAGCCGCAGAAGATGCCCGGCTTGTGCGCGTGACGCAGCAGCGCCGCGGCGCGCTCGAGCTGCGCGCCGCTGGCTCGGCAACCGGCCGGCGCGGGCGGCGCCCAGGCGGCCGGCTCCTCGCACTCGCCGGGGATGAGCTGCAGCTCCACCGGCAGCTCGACGAACACGGGACCGGGTTCGCCCGAGAGCGCGAGGCGCGCCGCCTCGTGGATCACGGGCACGACGTCCGCATGGCGCTCGATCCGCCAGGTGCCCTTGGTGATCGGCTTCAGCAGCGCGTGCTGGTCCATGTCGTGCAGCTGGTAGGCGCGGCCCGTGTCGCGGCGCACGCCGCCGGCGATGACGAGCATCGGGATGCCGTCGAGGAAGGCCTCGCCGATGCCGCTCGCCGCGTGCGTCACGCCCGCCGCGGGCACGATGACCAGCGTGCCGAGGCCGGCGCCCGTGCGGCTCACGGCGTCGGCCATGAAGGCGCCGCCGCCCTCGTGGGCGACCAGCACCGGGGTGACGGACTCCGACTCTGCGAGCTGGTCGTAGAGCTCCGTGTTGTGTACGCCGGGGATGCCGAAGGTGTGGCGTACCCCGATCTGCTCGAGTGCGCGGCGCGCCAGCCAGGCAGCTGTCTTCTGCATCGCGATCTCCTCTCGCCGCCGCTCAGAACGTGAAGACGACGCCGAGGGCCGGGCCGGAGATGCTCATGTCGTACTTGAAGAAGCCGGCGCCCGAGCCATCCTCGTAATCCATGTCCACGTAGCGATAGGCGGCCAGCACGCCGACGCGAGGCGACGCCTGCCAGCGCACCGCCGCGGCGGCCTGCCAGGCGAAGTCCGAGCCGATCCCGAATCCGCCGATGTCGCCGCGCAGGGCCAGCGACCACTGGTCGTTGAAGGGAATCGTGTAGCGGGCGCCGACGATCGGGTCCACCCAGCTCTCGCTGCCACTCGCCGCGCCGAGGTCACCCTGCGGGGTCCTGGCCTGCACGTCGACGCTGAGGTCCACGTATCGCAGTCCGCCGAAGAGCACGAACTGCTCGGTCAACGCCCAGCCGGCCGTGCCCTCGAGGGCCGTCTGGTCCATGTCGATGTCGGCTGTCACGAGCCCGCCGGGGCCCCTGACCGTTTCTCCGAGTCCCATGTAGACGACGTCCATCGTCAGCGAGAGCGGCCCCTTCGACGCGCGATACGTGCCGAGGAAGGCCATCTCCAGATTGTCGAGGATGTCGCTGAAGCCCACGTCCACGGAGGCTTCCACGGGGCCCACGCCGGCCGTGCCGTCCATGCCCGTCGCCCAGAGGTAGGGCGCAAACTCGTGCTGCCACTCGTCCGCCTGGGCCGTCGCACCGGTGAGGATGGCGGCGGCCACCAGGCAGGCCCGGATCAGGTGTTTCATGCTCGAAGATGCTCCGTTCCAATTCCGCGTGGCTGGCGCCGGGTGGCGGCAGGTGGGACAGCGAAACCTTGGACCCACGGGGAGGCGGGCTCGAGGTCAGCCAAGGGCGTGATTGTCGGTGGGCCGCCGTCCGCCGGTCAGTCGGTACAAGCCGCAGGCGCTTCAGCCCGCGGGCACGGTGATCACGGGCGCGGTCTGGCCGCCGCCCGTTTCCGTGAGCGTGAACAGGAACATCAGGAACGTGAAGACGCCCTTGGACTGGAAGTCGCGATCGTCTATCCAGAACCAGTGGTCGCGGTACTTGACGGCGATGAACGCGTCGGCAGGCGCCTCCTTGCTGCTGTGCACCCGGATGAGGCGATCGATACCGGTCGCGGCGGCGCCCACGTCGTCGAAGCCGCGACCCGCGCGGTTCTCGGCGACATGGGAGGCGGGCACTTCGATGTACGAGGACATGTCGAGCAGGATCTCGAGCATGGATCGCGTCAGCAGGGCGATCTCCTGGTCGTCGGCGGGACGGATTCCGTAGGTCACGGAAAGGTCCTCGTTCTCCGGTGCGAGGCCGAGCAGCCGGCGCGCCTCGGCCACATCTGCGGCGAGCTGGCCCGAGGGGCCCGGGTGGAGGGAGAGCAGCGTGCCGCTCCCGTCCTTTTCGCGGACGAGCCGCATGCCCAGGCCGCCGGCGCGCTGGATCCGCTCGACGGCATCGAGCAGCTGCACGAAGCCCGGATCCACCGGTTGGCTCACGGCGCCGCGCTGGCTGTAGTTGCGCAGGCCGTTGACGGAGTGGACGCAGCAGCGCAGCAGGAGCCGCGGCGACCAGCCCGCCTGGATCAGCGACAGCAGGGCGGTCGGCGGGATCGGGGTCATGAGGCTCTTGGCGAACTTGTCGCCGGTCAGCGGGTTGTAGGTGATCGTCGGCCGGTCCGTGAAGGCGCCGCGGGCACCGACGCTCGCCGAATCGTTCTCCAGCGCTGCGCCGGGCAGGGAGACGGTCCCGGTGGCCGTGACGCTCGTTTCGAAGGTGTAGGAGCTGATCGCCGAGGTGATGTCGAGGAAGACCGGGACGTCCGAGTACCGGGTCTTGACCAGGTTGATCAGCATCTGGTGCTTCCAGGACTCCGAGATGCCCTCGATGTAGTCCGAGCGGTCCCGCGGGATGGTCTGCGGGCCTACGGCGGAGCAGCCGGTGGCGAGCACGGCGGCGGCGATCAGGCAGGCCAGGTGCGCGCGCATGGGTGACTCCCCGCAGGCTCGGTCCGTGGGTCGATGCTGGATTTTCGATCCGCCGCGCGGCCGGATCACGTGGGATTTGCCGCAGGCTTCCGGCCCGGTGAGGGTGGCCGGGCGATTCGCGGCCGGGCCGGGGTCCCTGCGCGTGGCCAGCGGGTGGTCGAAAGGTCCCGGAAATGAAATGGGCGGGCCCGTTGCCGGGCCCGCCCATGTGCTCGCCTGGGGTCGGCGGCTTGCGCTTACCAGCGCGCGGCGCCACCGCCGTTGCTGCGACGCGGGGCGTCGCTGCGGGCCTGCGCCTCGTTCACCTTCAGGGCGCGGCCGCCCATCTGGTAACCGTTCAGCTTCTCAATCGCCTGGCTGGCGTCCGAGTTCGACATCTCGATGAAGCCGAAGCCGCGGGGACGGCCCGTCTCGCGATCGTTGATGAGCGCCAGCGACTCGATGGTGCCGTGCTGCTCGAACAGCGAACGGATCTCGGACTCAGAGGCGGAGAAGGGCAGGTTGCCCACGAAAATCTTGGTCATTTGCGAATACACTCACTACATGAAGAACAATCATCAGCCGCACCACTCGCTGCCCGCCGCGCGGATGCGCAAGCGGACAGGCACGCGGCACGGCTGCCACGTGGATCGGAATCTGAGCGGTGGGGCGTAGCGGCCGGTGAGGCGCAGATGAGCGCAGGGGCCGGGAACGGACAGCGGACAGGTTTCGAACCGGAACGCAGCATACCGCATCCGCAACCCGCGCGCTGGACTATCGTTCTTTGAGAGACATGGATCACGCAGACGGTCCGCGGGACTCGCACGCGGGCGTGTACGTCCGCCTCGCGCTGGTGCCCGTCATCTGGGGCGGTACCTTCGTCGCGGGCAAGCTGCTGGCGCTCGAGCTGCCGGCGAGCGTCGGCGCGCTCATGCGCTTCATCGTCGCGAGCGTTGCCCTGCTCGCCACCTGCCTCCTGGTGGAGCGACGGCTCCAATGGCCCACCCGCCGGCAGTTCCTGGCGATGCTCGGCCTCGGCGCCACCGGCGTGCTGGCCTACAACCTGCTGTTCCTCGGTGCGCTCGCGCTGCTGCCGGCGAGCCGCACGTCGCTGATCGTGGCCCTGAACCCGGCGATCACCATCGCTGCGGCGGCGATGGTCTTCGGCGAGCGCCTGAGCGCGCGGCGCTGGCTCGGCGTCGGCGTGGCGCTCGCGGGCGTGTGGATCGTCGTGACGCGCGGCGAACCCGGCGCGCTCTTCACCGGAGCCGTCGGCGCCGGCGAACTGATGATGTTCGCCGCGATCTGCGCCTGGGCGGCCTACACCCTGATCGGCCGCGGCATGCTGGCGGGCATCTCGCCGCTGGCGGCGACGACGTGGTCGACGCTCCTCGGCACGGCGATGCTCGCCTCGGTCGCGGCGCCGAAGCTCGGCGCCGTCGAGTGGCTGGCCATCTCGCCGGCGGCGGCGCTGTCGGTGCTGTACCTCGGCCTGCTGGGCACGGCGGTCGCCTTCGTCTGGTACCTGCGCGCGGTGCAGGTGCTGGGTCCCGCGCGCACGGTGATCTTCAACAACCTCGTGCCGGTCTTCGGCGCGACCTTCGGCGTGCTGCTGCTCGGCGAGCCGCTGAGCGCGAGCATGCTGGTCGGCGGCGCCGTCGCCGTCGCCGGCGTCATGCTGGTCACGCGCGGCTGAGTCCTGGCGAGGCTTCCTCGAGGGTGCTGGGCCGGAGGCTGCCCGGGTTGCCGTGATCCTCAGTGATATTGCTGCGCCGCAGCATAGATGCTGCGGCGCAGCATTGACTCGCCCGGAACCGGCGCTATGCTGCGTGGGCCTTTCTGGAGCCCATCCCATGAGCCAGTCCCCCGTCGGCCGCGACACCGGCCTTTATCGCGACGAGTACGAGCGCGACAGCTGCGGCTTCGGCCTGATCGCCCAGATGGACGACCACCCCAGCCACTGGCTGGTCGGGACGGCCATTACGGCGCTGTCGCGGCTGACGCACCGCGGCGCCGTCGCGGCGGACGGCAAGACCGGCGACGGCTGCGGCCTGCTGCTCAAGAAACCCACCGGCTTCCTGCGCGCCGTGGCGGCGGAGGCGGGCATCGAGCTTACGGAGCGCTTCGCCGCCGGCATCGTGTTCCTGTCGCGTTTCGAGGACGAGGCCGACCGCGCCCGGGCGCTGCTGTCCGGCCATCTCGCCGGCGAGGGCCTGGTGGTGGCCGGCTGGCGTGCCCTGCCGACCCGGCCCGAGGCCTGCGGCGAGCAGGCGCTGAAGACGCTGCCATTCATGGAGATGGTGTTCGTCAACTGCCTCGAGGAGATGGACGAGGCGGCCTTCAACCGGCGCCTGTTCATGGCGCGCCGCCGCACCGAGAAGGCGCTCGAGGGCAAGGACCCCTTCTTCTACATACCGTCGTTGTCGGCCTCCACGCTGGTCTACAAGGGCATGGTGATGCCGGCGCACCTCGCCGAGTTCTACCCGGACCTCGCCGACCCGCGCCTCGAGACCTCGGTGGCGGTCTTCCACCAGCGCTTCTCGACCAACACGCTGCCGCAGTGGCGGCTCGCGCACCCGTACCGCTACCTCGCCCACAACGGCGAGATCAACACCATCCAGGGCAATCGCAACTGGGCCATCGCGCGCGGGCCGCTGTTCCGCTCGCCGCTCCTGCCGGACCTGCAGGAGGTGCTGCCGCTGGTGGCGCTGTCCGGCTCGGACTCGCAGAGCCTCGACAACATGCTCGAGGTGCTCCTCATGGGCGGCCTCGACGTGATGCAGGCCATGCGCCTGCTCGTGCCGCCCGCGTGGCAGAACGTGGACAACATCGAGCCCGACGTGCGCGCCTTCTACGAGTTCTGGGCGGCCCACGTGGAGCCCTGGGACGGCCCGGCCGGCATCGTGATGACCGACGGCCGCTACGCGGCCTGCACGCTCGACCGCAACGGCCTGCGCCCGGCGCGCTGGGTCATCACCCGCGACCGCCACCTGACCATCGCGTCCGAGTCCGGCGTATGGGACTACTCGCCGGCCGACGTGGTCCAGAAGGGCCGCATGAGCCCCGGCGAGATGCTCGCGCTCGACCTGCACACGGGCGAGCTGCTCGACTCGAAGCGCGTGGACGACCTCCTCAAGAGCCGCCACCCCTACAAGACCTGGCTCAAGAAGGGCGTGCGCTACCTCGACACCGACCTCATCGACCCGCGCCTCGCGGCGGAGCCGATGGACAAGGACACGCTCGAGCTCTACCAGAAAATGTTCAACATCACCGCCGAGGAGCGCGACGAGTTCATCCGCGTCCTGGCCGAGGACGAGAGCGAGGCGGTGGGCTCGATGGGCGACGACACGCCGATGCCGGTGCTGTCGCACAAGGTGCGCTCGCTGTACGACTACTTCCGCCAGCAGTTCGCGCAGGTGACCAACCCGCCGATCGACCCGCTGCGCGAGTCGATCGTTATGTCGCTGCAGACCATGATCGCGCCCGAGAGCAACGTGTTCGTGCCGACGCCGGACCACGCGCGGCACATCGTGCTCAACTCCCCGATCCTGTCGCAGCGCAAGCTGCGCCAGCTGCTCGGCATGCGCGACGCCGGCGTCAACCACGAGCACATCGACCTTCAGTACGACCCGGCCGAGGGCCTCGCGGCCGCGGTCGAGCGCATCTGCGACCAGGCGGAGCAGGCGGTGCGCTCGGGCAAGAACCTGGTGTTCCTCTCGGACCGCTACCTCGTGCGCGGCCGCATACCGCTGCACGCGCTGCTCGCGACGGGAGCGGTCCACCACCGGCTGGTGGCGACGGGGCTGCGCTGCAAGTGCAACCTGCTCGTGGAGACCGGCACGGCGCGCGACGCGCACCACTTCGCCTGCCTGATCGGCTACGGCGCGACGGCCGTCTACCCCTACATGGCCTACCAGACGCTCTTCGACATGATGAAGAAGGGCGCCGTGAAGATGGACGCGCAGACGCGCCTCGAGCTGGGCCGCAGCTACCGGCGCGGCGTCCGCAAGGGCCTGTTCAAGATCATGTCGAAGATGGGCATCTCGACGATCATGAGCTACCGCGGCGCGCAGCTGTTCGAGATCGTCGGCCTCGCCGACGACGTCGTGGACCGCTGCTTCCGCGGCACGGTGAGCCGCATCCAGGGGGCCACCTGGGAGGACCTCGAGCGCGACCAGCTCGAGCTCGCGGAGCGGGCGTTCAACCCGCGCGCAGGACTCGAGCAGGGCGGCCTGCACAAGTACGTCCACGGCGGCGAGTACCACATGTACAACCCGGACGTGGTCGCCACCCTGCAGTCCGCCGTGATCAGCGGCGACTTCGACCGCTACCGCCTCTTCGCGCAGCTGGTCAACGACCGGCCGGTCTCCTGCCTGCGAGACCTGTTCCGCCTGCGTGCGGACGTCGAGCCCGTGCCGCTCGAGGAGGTCGAGCCGGTCGAGGAGATCCTGAAGCGCTTCGACAGCGCCGGCATGTCGCTCGGCGCGCTCTCGCCCGAGGCCCACGAGGCGCTCGCCATCGCCATGAACCGCCTCGGCGCGCGCTCGAACTCCGGCGAGGGCGGCGAGGACCCGGCCCGCTACGGCGACGAGCGCAACTCGAAGATCAAGCAGGTGGCCTCGGGGCGCTTCGGCGTGACGCCGGAGTACCTGGTCAGCGCCGAAGTGCTGCAGATCAAGGTCGCGCAGGGCGCGAAGCCCGGCGAGGGCGGCCAGCTGCCGGGCCACAAGGTCAACGACATGATCGCCAGGCTGCGCTATGCGCGCCCCGGCGTCGGCCTGATCTCGCCGCCGCCGCACCACGACATCTACTCCATCGAGGACCTCGCGCAGCTCATCTTCGACCTGAAGCAGGTCAACCCGCAGGCGCTGGTGTCGGTGAAGCTCGTGGCCGAGCCGGGCGTGGGCACGGTGGCGGCGGGCGTGGCCAAGGCCTACGCCGACCTCATCACCATCTCGGGCCACGACGGCGGCACCGGCGCTTCCCCGATCAGCTCGATCCGCTACGCCGGCACCCCCTGGGAGCTGGGCCTCGCCGAGACGCACCAGACGCTGCGCATCAACGACATGCGCCACCGCGTGCGCCTCCAGACGGACGGCGGCCTCAAGACCGGCCTCGACGTGATCAAGGCCGCGATCATCGGCGCCGAGAGCTTCGGCTTCGGAACCGCGCCGATGGTGGCGCTCGGCTGCAAGTACCTGCGCATCTGCCACCTCAACAACTGTGCGACGGGCGTGGCCACGCAGCACAAGGTGCTGCGGTCGAAGTACTTCGTCGGCCTGCCCGAGATGGTGATGAACTACTTCCGCTTCGTCGCCATGGAGTGCCGCGAGCTGATGGCCCGGCTCGGCGTGCGCAGCATGGCCGAGCTGATCGGCCGCACCGAACTGATGACCATCGCCGAGGGCGAGACCGACAAGCAGCGCCGTCTCGACCTGACGCCCGTGCTCTCGACGGCGGGCCTCGCCGACGACAAGCCCCAGTTCTGCCTCGACCCGCGCAACGAGCCCTTCGACAAGGGCGAGCTCGCGGAGCAGATGGTGCGCGACATGCTGCCGGCGATCGAGGCGCGCTCGGGCGGCAGCTTCGATTACGAGGTCAAGAACTGGCACCGCTCGATCGGCGCGCGCGTGTCGGGCGAGATCGCCCGCCGCCACGGCAACTACGGCATGTCCGACGCGCCGATCACGGTGAAGCTGGCCGGCAGCGCCGGGCAGAGCCTCGGCGTGTGGAATGCCGGCGGCCTGCACCTGCACCTCGAGGGCGACGCGAACGACTACGTCGGCAAGGGCATGGCCGCCGGGCGCATCGTGCTCGCGCCGCCGCGCGGCTCCGCCTTCGTGGCGCGCGAGACCCCGATCATGGGCAACACCTGCCTGTACGGCGCGACCGGCGGCGAGCTGTTCGCGGCCGGCACCGCCGGCGAGCGTTTCGCGGTGCGCAACTCCGGCGCCGTGGCGGTCGTCGAGGGCGCCGGCGACCACTGCTGCGAGTACATGACCGGCGGCGTCGTGGTCGTGCTCGGCCGCACGGGCGTCAACTTCGGCGCCGGCTTCACCGGCGGCTTCGCCTACGTGCTCGACCTCGACCGCGATTTCGTGGACCGCTACAACCACGAGCTCGTGGACATCCACCGCATCCAGTCGGAGGGCATGGAGGCGCACTACCAGCACCTGCGGGGGCTGGTCGAGATGCAGCAGAAGCTGACCGGCAGCGCCTGGGCGCGGGAGATCCTGAACGACTTCCGCAGCTTCGCTCCGAAATTCTGGCTCGTGAAGCCGAAGGCCGCCGACGTCGACTCGCTGATCGAGAACCTCCGCCGCGCCGCCTGAGGACCCCAGCATGGCAACCCGTACCCTCCAGTTCCTCGAGATCCCGCGCCGCGACCCGGAGAAGGTGCCGGTCAAGGAGCGGCTCGCAGGCTTCGGCGAGATCTACGCCCCGTTCGACGCCGACGGCGCCGCCGAGCAGGCGGGCCGCTGCCTGTCCTGCGGCAACCCGTTCTGCGAGTGGAAGTGCCCGGTGCACAACTACATCCCGAACTGGCTCAACCTCATCGCGGAGGGCAAGCTGTTCGAGGCCGCGGAGCTGTCGCACAAGACGAACTCGCTGCCCGAGATCTGCGGCCGGATCTGCCCGCAGGACCGCCTGTGCGAGGGTGCCTGCACGCTGAACGACGGCCTCGGGGCCGTCACCATCGGCTCGATCGAGAAGTACATCACCGACGAGGCCCTGAAGCAGGGCTGGCGCCCGGACCTCTCCGCGGTGAAGTCCACGGGAAAGCGCGTCGCGATCGTCGGCGCCGGGCCGGCCGGGCTCGGCTGCGCCGACATCCTCGCGCGCAACGGCGTGACGCCGGTGGTCTTCGACCGCTACGAGCGCATCGGCGGGCTGCTGACCTTCGGCATCCCGCCCTTCAAGCTCGAGAAGCAGGTGGTGGAGATGCGCCGCGAGATCCTCGAGGGCATGGGCGTGCAGTTCCGCCTCGGCGTCGAGATCGGCCGCGACCTGGCGTTCGCCCAGCTGCTGGAGGAGTTCGACGCCGTGTTCCTCGGGATGGGCACGTACAAGTACGTCAAGGGCGGCTTCCCGGGCGAGGACCTGCCCGGGGTGCACGAGGCGCTTCCGTACCTGATCTCGAACGTCAACCGCGAGCTCGGCCTCGAGCGCGACCCGTCGGAGTTCGTGAGCCTCGCGGGCAAGCGCGTGGTCGTCCTCGGCGGCGGCGACACCGGCATGGACTGCATCCGCACGGCGCTGCGCCAGGGCGCTGCCAGCGTGACCTGCACCTACCGGCGCGACGAGCAGAACATGCCGGGCTCGCGCCGCGACTACAAGAACAGCAAGGAGGAGGGCTGCACCTTCCTCTTCAACCGCCAGCCCGTGGAGATCCTGGGGACCGATCGCGTCGAGGGCGTGAGAGTCGTCGAGACCCGCCTCGGCCCGCCGGGGCCGCGCGGGCGCAGGCTTCCGGAAGTCGTCCCGGGCACCGAGCAGGTGCTCGAGGCGGACGCCGTGGTCATCGCCTTCGGCTTCCTGCCCGATCCGCCGGCGTGGTTCGACGAGTCCGGCATCCGCCTGCACGACAACGACCGCGTGCGCGTCTCGGCGAACCCGCGCCGCCCGTTCCAGACGACGCACGAGAAGGTCTTTGCGGGCGGCGACATGGTGCGCGGCTCGGACCTCGTGGTCACGGCCGTGTTCGAGGGCCGCGAGGCGGCGCGCGGGATCCTCGACTACCTCGGCGTGTGAGGCAAAGGTGAGGGGACATCCCCTTCTTCCTTTCCCGCACATCGGCTACATCCCTGCCTCGGAGCAGGAAAGGAAGAAGGGAATGTCCCCGTTCCCGGACCTGAGCATCGCGGTCTACGCGATCTACGTGATCCTCGTGGCGATCCCGCTGGTGGTGCTGCCGGCGCTGTGGTTGCGCGAGCGCCGGCGCCGCAAGTAGCCGACAGGCGAGGGGACGGTCCCTTCGGTCAGCGCCTGGCCAGCTGCCACTGCCCGTCGGCGACCCGGCAAGCGGCGCTGCGCCTGGCGGTCTTCTTGCCGCGGTAGTCCTGCTCGATCGTGAAGTTGCGGCAGGTGTAGCCGCCCTGCTTGAAGCCGTCGTGGACGGTCATGGTGTAGCCGAGGCCGGGCTGCGCGCCGGCCCAGTAGATCGGCTGGCCCATCTGGCCGATCTCGAGCGCGTGACCCATGCAGGCATAGTCCGAGTCGTTCATGTCGCGGCCTATCTCGCGGCCGATGATCGCGCCGATCGTCGCGCCGGCCAGGATGGCAACCAGGTCGTTTCCGCCGTCGTGAACGGCTGCGCCGATCGCGCCGCCGATCACGGCTCCGACCACCGTGCCGACCTCGTCCCGGTTGCAGCGGCCGCCCGAGATGCCGTAGTCGCGGTTCCAGTGGTAGCCGGTGTAGCCGGTGTATCGCTCCGCCTGCTTGGCGCGGTAGCCGTGGGCGGGCGCCCAGGGCGGCGGCGCGGCGAAGGCGTCCGGACCGGCGAGCAGCAGGCCCAGTGCGGCGGCGGCCAGGAAACGGGAGCGCCTGAAAGCTGTCGTCATGGCGGTGACCTCGTCTGGGCCGCGACACGTCGCGGCGTCGGGCGAAGGATGGCCGGAAACGCCTGAACCGCGCCTGAAGCGCCGTCCGGAAATGGGGGCAGCGTCACGAAAGCGGGAGAAGTGAAGGGACCGTCCCCCCTCGCTTTTCCGTCAGCGGCGGAGCTCCATCAGCTCGTAGTGGGTCTGCATGTAGCCGGCGACGCCGCCCTTGAGGAACAGGAACTCGCCGTCGGCCGTGCACCAGATGTCGTAGGGCGGGTGCTCCTGCGGCAGGCCGGGCGCGGAGACGAACTGGAAGTGGAAGGCGTCGAAGCGACCGGCACCGACTTCGATGGCTTCCTCGCCGACGTACTTCACGTGCAGGCCGATGGAGAAGAGCATCGGCCCCGTGGCGCCGCGGTGGTCCGGCGAGGACAGGAGCATCTGCTCGAGGCTCTGGATCTCCCCCGGCCGGCCACGGTCGAACAGCCGCAGGTGCCAGGCGTCGCAGGCGATGGCGTGGTTCTGGAAGGTCTTCAGCGGCTTCTGCAGGTCCATGCGCTGCGAGACGCGGCCCTCGAGCGCGGTCCAGCTCTCGCACTCGGCATAGTGGGGGTGGAAGCGAAACCAGCCGGAGCCCATGAAGCGGTCGCCGACGGACAGCCGCACGTAGCAGTCGGTCGGGCGCCACTCGGCGTCGAGCGAATACACGATGTCGCGCATCACGGCCGGCCGGTCGTCGATCTCGCAGTGCGCGCTGCAGCTGCGGCTGCCATCTGCGTGCATGCTGATGATGAAGTACTCCCGCCCGCGTTCCTGGCCCATGCGCTCGGGCTTGCGGCTGGTGTAGAGGATGGTTCCGCGGGCGTTCTGGTGGTCGAGCTGGAGCAGGCTGGCCGACATGGTGACCTCCCTTCGCGTGGGCGCGAGATTAGCCGATCGGCTGCTATCATGCGCCCGTAGACGCCCAGGATCCGGGTGCGCCCCGGCAACCGGCAGGAGGGGAAGCGGGATGACAGAGCAGTACTCCACCCCGGCGGGTCCAGGGCCCGTCGATCCAGGCCTCGTCACCTATACGCACGTCATCTACGCGCTGCACGCGCTGTCCGCCGCGATCGGCATCCTCGGCGCGGCCAGCATCGTCGGCTCCTTCGTCTTCGGGGTGCCGTCCATCGTCGCCGTGATCATGAACTACGCGCGCCGCTCCGACGTGCGCGGCACCTGGCTCGACTCGCATTTCGGCTGGCAGATCCGCACCTTCTGGTATGCCCTGCTGATGGCGACGATCGTCTTCCTGCTGTCGCTGCCGCTCATGATCGTCTTCGTCGGATTCTTCACCGCCGCGATCGGGATCTTCGTGATCGGCCTGTGGATCGTGTACCGCGTGGCCCGCGGCTGGCTCGCGCTGAACGACCGGCGTCCCGTCGGAGCCTGACCCGCGGCGCCGCCAGGGCCTGTTAACGCTACTGCGATTGCTGCGTTGCAATCGGCAAGGCGGGCAGCAGCCCGCCGCGACGGGCCAGTCGCCACAGCACCCAGGCCTGCGCGGCGCCGCGCGCGGCGAAGAAGAGCAGGAAGGCCATCCACAGCCCGTGGTTGCCGAGCGGCTGCAGCACCCACCAGGCCGGCAGGTAGACCGCGAGCGCGGCGAACAGCATGGTGTCACGCATCTGCCGCGTGAGCGTCGCGCCGACGAACACCCCGTCGAAGAGGAAGGCCCAGCCCCCGACGAGCGGCACGGCGACGAGCCAGGGCAGGTATTCGCGCGCGAGCGCGCGAAGAGGCGCCTGGGTGGTCATGAGGTCCACGAGCAGCGGCCCGACCAGCCAGAACAGCGCCGACAGGGCCAGCGACACGCCGAGCGTCCACTGCGCCGACAGCCCGAGCGCGCGCCGTAGCATCGAACCGTCGCGGGCGCCGACCGCCCGGCCGATCAGCGACTCGGCGGCGTTCGCGAACCCGTCCAGCGCGTAGGACGCCAGGTAGAGGAAGTTCAGCAGCAGCGCGTTGGCCGCGAGCACCGCGCTGCCGAAGCGCGCGCCCATCGCCGTCAGGAAGGCGAAGCACAGCATCAGCGCGAGGGTCCTCAGGAGCAGCGGCAGGTTCACCGCGAGGAATTGGCTCCAGGGCGGGGCCGCGGCGCGGGCCGGGGCGCCCGCCGCGCGGCGCGCCCGAAGCGCGAGCCAAAGCCCCAGCGCGATGCCCGAGTATTCCGCGATCACGGTGGCGAGCGCCACGCCGCGGGCCGCGAGGCCGAAGCCGAGCACGAAGGCGAAGTCGAGGACGACATTGAGGCCATTGACGAGCAGCACGATGGCGAGCGGCGAGCGGCCGTCGCCGCGGCCGATGAACCAGCCGGTCAGCACGAATAGCGCGAGCGTGGCCGGCGCGCCGAGGAGCCTCGTGTCGAAGTAATCCGACGCCTCGGCGAGCGCCGCGGGCTCGGGGCTGATCAGGGCGAAGGCGACGATTCGCAGCGGCGTGGCCAGCAGCACCAGCAGGGCCGAGAGGCCGAGCGCAACCACGAGGCCCTGCCGGAGGATCGCGAGGCTCGCCGCCTCGTCGCGCGCGCCGTGCGCCTGCGCCGCGAGGCCGGTGGTGCCCATGCGCAGGAAGTTGAGCGCCGTGAACAGCAGGCTGAACACCGTCGCGCCGACGGCCACGCCCGCGAGGCTCGCCGGGTCGTCGAGCCGGCCGACCGCGGCGGCGTCCGCGATGCCCACGAGCGGCACCGTGACGTTGGCGAGGATCATCGGCAGCGCGACGTCGAGCACGTCGCGGTGCCCGATGGCGCGTGCGCTCGCGCCGGCGCGTAGGGGCGGGGCCATGCGGCGATCTTACCGCGCAGCGGCGAACCGCCCGGGCCTCGACATCCCCGCCGGGGCCGCGCATCCTTGCCCCCCTGACGAGCACCGACATGTCCTCCAGCAATACGCCCCACGACCCTGCTGCCGGCGCGCCCGTGGCCTCCGAGGCCGTTCACTGGGACCCGGACATCAGCTACTCGAGCTACCTCCAGCTCGACCGGCTGCTCGACTGCCAGAAGCCGCGCTCGGCGGAGCACGACGAGATGCTCTTCATCGTCATCCACCAGGCTTCGGAGCTGTGGATCAAGCTCTGCATCTTCGAGATCGAGGCGGCAATGCGGCGCATCGAGGCCGGCGACATCGGCCCCGCGCTCAAGATGCTCGCGCGCGTCGCGCGCATCCAGGACCAGCTCACGCAGTCCTGGGCGGTGCTCTCGACGCTGACGCCCGCCGACTACGGCCGGTTCCGGGACGCGCTGGGCCAGAGTTCCGGTTTTCAGTCATGGCAGTACCGCCAGCTCGAGTTCCGCCTCGGCAACAAGCACGAGGCGATGATCCGCGCGTACCGCGGCAACCCGTCTGCGCACGCGCTGCTCACGCGCGTGCTGCGCGAGCCGGGCCTGTACGACGTGGTGCTGAAGCAGATGGGCCGCCGCGGCTTCGCGATCCCCGCGGAGCGCCTCGAGCGCGACTGGTCGCTGCCCTGCGAGCCGCATCCCGGGGTGGAGGCCTGCTGGGCCGAGGTTTACGCGGCCACGGAGCGGCACTGGGAGATGTACGACCTGGCCGAGAAGCTCGTGGACCTCGACCACCAGTTCCAGCGCTGGCGCTTCGAGCACATGAAGACGGTCGAGCGCATCATCGGCTACAAGCGCGGCACCGGGGGCACCTCGGGCGTCGCCTACCTCGTGAAGGCGATGGAGCGCCGCCTGTTCCCCGAACTGTGGAGCGTGAGGACCGGACTGTGAGCGCGCCCACGGGCGGCATGAGTCGCGCACGCTGCGTCGAGCTCGACCGGGCTGACCCGCTGGCAAGCCGGCGCGGTGCCTTCGTGCTCGACGAGGGCCGCATCTACCTCGACGGCAATTCCCTGGGGCCGCTCACGCACGCGGCCCGCCGGCGCGTGCAGGAGGTTCTCGACCACGAGTGGGGCCGCGACCTCATCGCCGGCTGGAACCTGCACGGCTGGATCGACCTGCCGGCGCGGCTCGGTGCCCGCATCGCGCCGCTCATCGGCGCGGCGGCCGCGGATGTCGTGGTGGGCGACTCGACGTCGGTGAACCTCTTCAAGCTCGCAGCCTCGTTCATGCGCGATGCCGCGCCGCGGACCCGCGTGGTCACCGAGCTCGGCAATTTCCCGACGGATCTCTACGTGCTCCAGGGACTCGCCGACCTGATGCCTGGGCGTGTGGAGCTCGCGGCGGTGCCGCGCGGCGACGTAGCGGGGGCGATCGACGAGCGCACGGCCCTCGTGGTGCTGACGCACGTGCACTACAAGACCGCCGAGACCTACGACCTCGCCGAAGTGACCGCCGCGGCGCACGAGCGCGGCGCAGCGGTGCTGTGGGACCTGTCGCACAGCGTCGGCGCACTGCCCGTGGATCTGGGCTCCGCGCGGGCCGACCTGGCCGTGGGCTGCACCTACAAGTACCTGAATGGCGGACCCGGCGCGCCGGCCTTCCTGTACGTGCGGCCGGACCTGCAGGCGCGGCTCGAGCCGGCGATCGCCGGCTGGCTGGGCCACGAGGCGCCGTTCGCCTTCGACGACGACTACAGGCCCGCCGCCGGCGTCGCCCGCCACTGCGCCGGCACGCCGGGTATCCTCGGCATGGCGGCGCTCGACGGCGCCCTCGAGGTGTTCGATGGGCTCGACCTGATCGCGCTGCGCGCCAAGTCGCTCGCGCTCACGGACCTGTTCATCGGACTCGTCGAGGCGCGCTGCGCTCCCCACGGGCTCGAACTCGTCACGCCGCGCGAGCCCGCGCGGCGCGGCAGCCACGTGTCCTTCCGCCATCCCGAGGGCTACGGGATCATCCAGGCCCTGATCGCACGCGGGGTGACGGGCGACTTCCGCGCGCCGGACGTGCTGCGCTTCGGCTTCACGCCGCTCTACACCCGCTACGTGGACGTATGGGATGCGGTCGAGGCGCTCGTGGCGGTGCTCGACGGCCGCGAGTGGAGCCGCACCGAGCATCGCCACCGCCGCACCGTGACCTGAGCGCACGGTTTGGGCCGTCCGGCGGCCGGGAGTAACATCGGGACAGTCCGGCCGCATCCGCGGGCCGGGGAGAGCCGGAGGAAGGCATGGTCGCTGCGCTCGTGATGATCAAGGCGGAGACGGACAAGGTGACGGCGCTTGCCGGGGCGCTGACCGAGACCGAGGGCGTGAGCGAGGTGTTCTCCGTCGCCGGCCGCTGGGACCTCGTCGCAATCGTGCGCACGCGCGACAACGAGGCGCTCGCGACGGTGGTGACGGACCGGATCCGCAAGCTCCCCGGCATCGCGGCCTCCGAGACCCTCATCGCGTTTCGCAGCTATTCCCGCCGCGAGCTCGAGGCCGGGTTCTCCCTCGGCGTGGACGACTGACCGGCGCACCGCGCCCGCGAACTGCGTCACGTTTCCCCGGCGGGGCTCCAGTCCGCCCCTGCCTGCACGCGCGTGCCCGACCCTTGGCGAGGGCGCGAACTGATCGGCAGCAGGCGCCGAAACTTTAGCGCTCGAGTCCGCCCTCGCGTCAAACCGCGACACGAGTCACAGCGCGCCCGCGGACATATTTCGAAAGATGCGCGCCACTTGATCGGGGGTCCGGCTCGCGCGACGTGAAGACACGCCGGCGAGGCGGCCACGATCCGGAACTGGTCCAGGCCTCGTCGGCGGAAAGCGCTGCGGGTCGCTGGCCCCAGGCACCCCAATCGGAACAAGGAGCACTGAAACATGAACAAGCAGATTGCCGCCCCGATCGCCGCCGCCGTCCTGATGGCGCTGTCGGGCACCGCCGGGTCGGCGGAGAGGTCGACGACGCTCAACGTCTCGGCCACCGTCACGACCAATTGCGCCATCAGCGCCGGCGCCATCGACTTCGGCGTCTTCGACGGCGCGAACGACGTCACGAGGACATCCACGATCGCCGTTCGCTGCACCAACGGCACGCCGTTCAACGTGAACCTGAGCACAGGCAACTCCGGCGACTTCACGGCCCGCGAGTTGCGCAGCGGAGCCGACGCGCTCGTGTACAACCTGTACACCTCCGGCACCTTCGGCACCGTCTGGGGCGACGCCACCGGCGCCACCGGCCGCCTCGGCGGGACGGGCGGCGGCATGGGCTCGGCCCGGAACCTGACGGTGCATGCCCGGCTGCGCGCCCAGGACAACCAGGGCGACTTCGACACCGGCACCTATACCGACGTCGTGACCGCGACGGTCGTCTACTGAGCCAGCCATGCGCGCGCGGGCCCTCATCCTTGCAGCGCTGGCGTCGGCGACGGCCTTCGGGTCGTCGCCGGCGCATGCCGGCTCGTTCTCGATCTCGCCGGTGCGGGTCGAGCTGTCGTCCGGCGCAGCGACCAGCGCGCTGACCCTCCGCAACCAGGAGGCGACGCCCGTCGTCGTCCAGGCGGAAGCCATGCTCTGGGAGCAGGCCGAGGGCCGGGACCAGCTGACGCCGACCCGCGACCTGCTGGTGAGCCCAGCGGTGTTCACGCTGCCGGGCAATGGCTCGCAGCTGGTCCGGGTGGCGCTTCGGCGCGAGGCCGACCCTGGGCGAGAGCTCAGCTACCGGTTGCTCCTGACCGAGGTTCCCCAGCAGTCGGGCGCGGGATTCACCGGGCTCAGCGTCGCGCTGCGGCTCAGCCTGCCGGTCTTCGTTTCGGCCGCCGCGGCAACCGGGGCCCGGCTCGAGTGGTCCGCGGCGCGTGAAGCCGACGGCGCACTGTCGGTCACGGCACGCAACGCCGGCAGCGCACATGCGCGCATCCTGAACTTCAGCGTGGCGCCTGCCGTGGATGGCGCGGCCGCGATTCCGCAGGACGTGACGGCGTACGTCCTGCCGGGCCAGGCGCGCACCTGGACGCTCGGCAGCCTCCAGAGCGGATCGAGCCCGGTCAGCGACTGGCTCCGGTTGCGGGTGAAGGGAACCACCGAAGCCGGCGACTTCGAGGTGGAGACCCGTCTCGCGGAGCCGTGAGCCGTGTGGCGCCTGTGGCTCCCGGCGATGTCGCTCGCGTTCGCCACCACGGCGGCCGCCGGTCTCCCGCCGGCGCCGGCCGAGCCGGCCATCGTCGAGCTGCGTCTCAACGAGCAGGCTCAGGGCCCGACCCTCGTCGTTCGCCGGGACCTCGACGGCGCGCTGCTGGTCCGCACCGCCGACCTGCCCGCGCTGCGCCTCCGGATGCCGCCGGGCGCACCCGTGACGATCGACGGTGAGCAGTACGTGCGCATCGGGCCGGAGGCGGGGGCGACGGTC